>JALYZI010000159.1 GCA_030948915.1 Acidobacteriota bacterium | reverse complement strand
ACTCAGGACTCAGGACTCAGGACTCAGGACTTTGTTTGGTGGTTATGAGTCGCGATGAGTGGCTGGCGCGTCAGTTCCCGAATGGAACGCTCTCCATCGGCGAGGTTGTTTCGCGAACGGGCTGGATGCATAGCGCCGGCGGGACGGGGCCGTATCTCTCGCTGAAGGCCCGCAAAGCGTCGCTAACTCGTCAACAGGTTGACGATGCCGTCTATCGCCGATTCGAAGTCGTAGAGCTTCCGGCTGTCCGCGATTCCATGATGCTCGTGCCGCGCGAGGACATCGGCCTCGCCCTCGCTGCCGGACGAAGATCGTTCGCCGAGCGCATCCGCAAGTTCCCCAGCGTCAATGCACTCGCCGATCGCATCGTCAAAACACTCGGCGACGGCGTGCGCAGCGCCGACTCCCTCCGCGACGAGCTGCCGCCCAGACTCATCACGAATCTCGGCGAGGCCGGGAAGAAACTCGGATTCTCGTCGACGCTTCCGATTGCGCTTCGGCTTCTGCAGGTGCAAGGCCGCGTCTTGCGATTGGCGGAGGATTTCCGTCTCGATGCGAAGCGCTACTTTTATCGCCGCTGGCCGGAGTCGCTGCCCATCAGCGAAGCGCCAAAGAATCTCGACGGCGCGCTCGCGGAGAGATTTCTCGCGTGGGCGGCGCCGTCATCACCTGAAGATTTCGCCTTCTGGTGCGGGATCACGAAAACTTCCGCGAAAAAACTGCTCACTGGCGCGCCGAAGCCGCCGGCGTCTCATGCAACCAAATTCGTGATGCTCCTGCCGTTCCGCGACAACTATTTCGCTCTGCATCGCGACCTGACAGCATTCGCGAAAGGAATCACGCTGCTCGACATGAGCAACAAGCCGGCGCCGATCGCGAAGCTGGCATCGTTGCACCACAACGCCATCGTCGCGGGCGGCGAGTTGCGCGGAATCTGGGAGTACGACCCCGCCGAAGAGAAGATCATCTGGAAGACATTTCACAAGACAGCCGGCGTTGAAGCCGCCGTGAAGGAAACAGAGGCGTTCATTCGAGAAGAGCTGGGCGACCACAAGTACTACGCACTCGATCACGGCCGCACGCGCGAGGTGCGGCTGGCGTTTATTCGATAGACTCGCCGGATGCAGCGCGCGATCATCACCGGCGCCTCGAGCGGCATCGGAGCCGAGATGGCGCGCGAATTCGCGCGGCGCAATTACGAAGTCGTGCTCCTCGCGCGCCGGGCAGATCTCCTCGATCAACTCGCCAAAGAGCTTCCGCACGCGACGGCGGTTCCCTGCGATGTCACCGATTCCGCCGCCGTTCACGATGCTGTAGCGCGCACCGGTCCGTTCGACGTCGCGATCGCCAATGCCGGCGTCGGCGTCAGCGCGTGGGCAGCAAAGTCCGTGGCCGACGCCGAGCTCATGATGCGCGTCAACTACTTCGGCATGTTGTACCTTTTCGACGCGGTGATCCCGTCGATGATGGAGCGGCGATCGGGGCACTTCGCCGGCATCGCCTCGATCGCCGGATTGCGCGGGCTGCCGACCAGCGCCGGCTACTCCGCGAGCAAAGCGGCGATGCAGGCGTTCCTCGACGCGGCGCGCGTGGAGCTAAGATCGTTCGCGATCCGCATCACGACGGTCAATCCGGGATTCATCGTCACGGCGATGACCGAGAAGAACAAATTCAAGATGCCGTTTCTCATGCAGGCGGATCGCGCAGCGAAGATCATCGTCGACGGGATCGAGCGCGGCGCGCGAATCGTCGAGTTCCCCTTTCCGATGTCGATGGTCATGCGATTTGCGCGCGTCGTTCCGGCGTGGATGTTCGATCGCGTCGTCGGCGGTTACGCAAAGGCACGACGATGAAACGCGAGACGATGTGGGTACGCGCCTGGGCCTTTCGGAATGTTTTTCTGCTGTGGTTTGTGCGGCCATCGATCGTGGAGCTGAATGATGATCGCTGCGAGGTCGTCATCCCGCTGACCTGGCGCACCCGTCGCCGCGACATCCACGCCATGTACCTCGGCGTCCTCGTGATGGGGGCCGACGTCGCCGGCGGCTTGATCGCGTTCAACCTGATCACGCGATCGAAGCGGAACGTTTCGTTTCTCTTCAAGGATGTGAAGGGCGAATTTCTGAAACGGGCCGAGGATGATGTGCACTTCGTTTGCGAGGATGGAGCGCGCATCCGCGACATGGTCGGCCGCGCGATGTCCACCGGCGAGCGTCAGGAAGCGACCGTGCAGGTCACCGCGACCGTTCCGACGAAACTGCAGGAACCGGTGGCGCGGTTCGCCTTGACGCTTTCGGTGAAGCCCCGCGCTTAGTGATGCACCGTCGACGTTGGCGGCGGTATTGTTCCGCCCAGATCCCGATACAGCGATTCGGCCCAGCGATCGACCGTGATGAAACTCGACGCCCACTTCGCCCACGGCTCGAGGACTTTTTCCTGTTTGATCTGCTCGAGTGTCTTGCCTGACCGCATCGCGGCATCGACCGCGGCGCTCGAGGCGTGGACCATCTCCGCGAACGCGCGCAACGTCGTCTTGTCGCCGAGGGGCCCGTGTCCGGGAATGACTTTCGTGTCGTCGCGGATCTGCGCCAGGATCGCGTCGAGATTCATGGAAAGACCGCGGACGCTGCCGCCGTTATCAGCATCGACGAAGGGGAATGTCCCGTTGAAAAAGTCATCGCCCATATGGACGACATTCGATTGCGTGAACCAGATGACGGCGTCGCCGTCGGTGTGACCGTGCGGCATATGAATCGCGCGGATATCCTCGCCGTTGATGTGCACCGTCGCGCGGTCGTTGAACGTGATGACCGGCAGCGCTTCCTTCGGAGCCGGAGGAGTCGTCCGCCCCAACGCGGTGCTGCCACTCTGCAGGCGTTTGCGAACGTTCTCGTGCGCGATGATCGGCCCGTCCTTCGAGAACTCGGCGTTTCCGCCGGTGTGATCGCCGTGATAATGCGTGTTGAGAATGAATCGGATCGGCTTGTCGGTGATGCCCTTGAGCGCGGCGCGAATCTTCGGCGCGAGCGGCGCGAATTGATCGTCGACTATCACAATGCCGTCGTCGCCGACCGAGACTCCGATGTTGCCTCCCGCTCCCTGAAGCATGTACACCGTTCCAGCGACTTTGCTCACTTTGATCTCGACTTTGCTGAAATCCTGCTGCTGCCCGAACACCGTGGCTGCGGCCAGGCAGAGGAGAGGCACAATCATTCTTCGCATGGCGGCGAATTGTAGATGAGGTTGCCGGCGGCCGTGATCGTCAAGTATCGCTTCCCGTGGTGGCTGCGGCCGTTTCTCCTCCGCGGCGTCGCCGGCATCACCCTTGGCCGCCGTGTTTACATCGAAGGAAGCGATCCTGATGGCATCCTCCGCCACGAGCTGGTTCACGTCGACCAGATCGCGCGCCTCGGAATCGTCCGTTTTTACTGGGTCTGGGTCCGCGAATACCTTGCGCACCGGTCTCAGGGTTTGTCGTCGGCGGAGGCCTACCGGCGGATTTCCCTCGAAATCGAGGCATTCGCGGCCGAGCGCGAGGAAACCCTATAATTTCCGCGGGTTCCCCAGCAATGATCCAATTCCATTCGCTTGAAATCCCGCAGCTCGAGCGGTTTCTCGAGCGCCACAGAAGTGGTCTGCCGTTTCAGGGCGAGATCGATCTCGATCTCATCCTGCGTCAGATCCTGCAGAAGGCGAACGAATTCGTCCCCTCGGAATCGGGGTCGATTCTTCTCGACGATCCCTTCCGCAAGATGGCCTCGCGTCACGAGAACGAGCTCGTCTTCATCGCGACGTTCGGCGAAGCGGGACGCGACCTCGTCGGCCACCGTCTTTCCGCGAAGCAGGGCATCGCAGGTCAGGTTTATCAAACGGGCACGCCGCGTCTTTCGGCGGATGTTGAAGGCGACGTTTTCTTCTATCCGGAGATCGATCAGAAGCTCGGCCACAAGACCCATTCGGTCGTCTGCGTGCCGATCTACATCGGGAAGCATGTCTGCGGCGTTCTCGAGCTGATCAACCGGCTCGACGGAAAAGTCTTCACCGATCGCGACAAGACGCTTCTCGAGATCTTCGCCGGCTACACCTCCTTCACGCTGCAGAACGCGCTCGACGGAAAGCGCGCGCACGAGCTGGCGCGCAAGGACGATCTCACCGGACTGTTCAACGATCGCTGGTTTCACATGCGGCTGACCGACGCCGTCGCCGAAGCGCGACAGAGCGGGCAGACGGCGCTGTTGATCTTCATGGATCTCGATCAGTTCAAAGTGGTCAACGACAAGTACGGCCACCTCGCGGGCAGTCAGGTTCTACGCGAGGTCGGATTCCTTCTGAAACGCATCGTGCAGTCGGTCGGCTCGACTGTTGCGCGGTACGGCGGCGATGAATTCGTGATGATTCTTCCCGACACGAAACTGGAAGATGGGTTGAAGGTCGCGGAAGAGATCTGCACCTCGATCGCCGCAACGACTTTCCTCGATCGCGAGTGGGCGCTGAACAATCCGCCGCTGCATCTTCGCGGCATTCTTTCGGCGTCCGTCGGAATTGCCGAGCACGCTCCGAACGCGGATGCCGGCGTTTCCGTCGAGCATGAGAAGAGCGATTTGCTCCGGCGGGCGGATGCGGCCATGTATCGCGCGAAGTCGCTGGGGAAAAATCAGGTCGTGGTGAGCAGGGCGGGGGAGCAGCTGACGAAGGTTGTTCGATGAGGAGTTCGAATTTTGAATTTGGAATTTGGAATTAGAAATTTAGAAGCACATCCGACCGGCCCTGGCCATTCTTCATTCCAAATTCCAAATTCCAAATTCAGCTTTTAGAAGCTCGACAATCTGTTATCCTCCCGCATCTTCAGTAACGGAGGTTTTTCACATTGGCCAAGATCACCGCGGAGTACATCTGGATTGATGGACAGAAGCCGACCGCGAAGCTTCGATCGAAGACCAAGATCATCGACGATGTGAAGTCGCTCAAGGACATTCCGGATTGGGGCTACGACGGTTCGAGCACCTCTCAGGCGAGCGGCCACTTCAGCGATCTGCAGCTCAAGCCCGCGAAATACGTTCCGGATCCGCTGCACGACGATGGGGCGATTCTGGTGCTTTGCGAAGTCCTCAACCCCGACAACAGCGTGCACTGGAGCAACACGCGTGCGCGTCTCCGCGAAGTGGCCGAGAAGTACAAATCGCAGGATGCATGGTTCGGAATCGAACAGGAATACACCTTCTTCCAGGGTGCGCGTCCCCTCGGCTGGCCCGACAACGGATTCCCTGCGCCGCAGGGCGGCTACTACTGCGGCGTCGGCAGCGATGAAGTCTTCGGCCGCGATGTCGTCGAAGCACATACGCAGTCGTGCATGAAGGCCGGGCTTCACATCGTCGGGACGAACGCCGAGGTGATGCCGGCGCAGTGGGAGTTTCAGGTGGGGGCGATCGGCGCGCCCGACATCGCCGATGAGCTATGGCTCGCGCGGTGGCTGCTCTATCGCGTCGGCGAAGAATTCGGAGTCAGCGCGACGCTCTATCCGAAGCCTGTCAAAGGCGACTGGAACGGCGCCGGCGCGCACACGAACTTCTCGACCAGGGCCATGCGCGAAAACGGCGGCCTCAAGGTCATCGAAGATGCGATGAAGAAACTCGAGAAGCGCCATGACGAGCACATCAAAGTCTACGGCGCGCACAACGAAGAGCGTCTCACCGGACTGCACGAGACCTCTGCGATCCACGAATTCCGTCATGGTCAGTTCGACCGCGGCGCTTCAATCCGAATCCCGATGGCGACCGTCAACGCCGGAAAAGGCTACTTCGAAGATCGCCGTCCGGCAGCGAACATGGATCCGTATCAGGTTTGCGCGATTCTGATCGAAACGGTTTGCGGGCCTTAGTCGTATACTGAGAAGTCGATGGAGCTGCTGCTCAACCTGACCTGGCTGGTGATCGTGGCGACGGGCTTCCTGCTCGTGCCGAAGAGATCCGGCCATGTCTGGCTCGTGCTCGCGTGCATCGCGGCGCTGCTGTTCCCGATCATTTCCGTCTCGGATGACATGAATGCCGACCGGACATTCAACGATGCGGCGGTTGCGCTCGTAGTGTCCTTGGTGCTGTTCGTAGCCTTCGTCACCGTTGCTCGTCTGCGCGCGACGCAGTTCTCGCGATACGCCGTTCAGGTCGCGACTCCTTCCGATCCCCGTTCCCCGCCCGCCCGCTGACGCCAGTCTGCCATTGAAGTCCGCAGACGTGAAGCGGCGGCGTTCTCGCGCGCTGGCTACCCCCTGAAGCCAGCGTCCGGGCTGCGGGATGCCGCCACTTGACGGCTGCGACACGATGGAAAACTTCCTCAATGTCCTCTGGCTGACGATCGCCACTGCGGCGCTGCTCACTGCGCCGCGGCGGCGACGTCATGCCTGGATTGCGCTCGGTTGCGCGCTGGCATTGCTCTTCCCGATCGTTTCATTGTCCGACGACCTGGCCGACCGCAACGTCCTCGAGGATGCGCTGGCCGTCATGGTCAAGGCCGTCACCCTCGCCGTCATGTTCGTGGCGCTCGGACGGATGGATTCGATCCGTCCCCGTCGTGCCACGCTCTCGCTCATCCCGCTCACCGATCCGCGATCGCCGCCCATCAGCAGTACGCGGTAGCGTTCGCGAAGAGGCGGCATTCTCGCGTGTCGGCATCCCCTGGCCGACATCCGGGCTGCGAGGGTGCCGCCGCTTGGCGGTCGCTGCGAAACGATGGAACTGACTCTCAACATTCTTTGGGTCTGCGTCTCGATTGCGATGTTCGTTGCGATCCTGCGCAGCGCGCGACGTTGGACATGCGCCGTGACGGTCGCGATCTGTCTGACGGCGATCGCGTTCCCGATCATCTCCATCACAGATGATCTTTGCAATGATGTCCTCTTCGCCGATCCGTTGTCGGTGCGGCGGGCGAGGCATCGCGCGGACATTCGGCCGTTTGCTGTCGCGGCTAATTTGCCGTCCGCCGAAATTCTAATTATCGATCACGCCTGCTCCGACCGGCTCGTCATCGAGCACGGGACAATACCGCAGCTGCACGATACGTCCACGATCGCTCTCCGCGGTCCTCCTCTGCACTTCTGCTGACGCCTTCAACCGCTAGCAGAGGAGTCTCATGAAAGCAATTGCTGCAGCGCTCATGGCGCTGCTTGCCGTCATTTCACCCAAGGATCGAAGACCACTGACGCTCGATGACGCGCTGCGTATTTTCCGAACGCGAGGATACGATCTCCTGGTTGCGCAGCAGGCGATCGAAAGCGCGCGCGGCGATCTGGTGATCGCCGGCGCGTTGCCGAATCCGTCAGTGGCGTTGTCGCGCGGCAGTACCTCGAATTACAACCCCGCGCTGTGCAGCGGCTGCTCGAATCAGGCGCTGTCGGCGAGCGTGGCAGATCAGGCGCTTTCGGACGTTGTGAGCGGCCGCCGCGCCCTCCGAGAGGACGTTGCCCGTGCGGCGCTGGAGGTAACGCGACGGTCGCGGGACGATGTCGAACGGACGCTCGAGCTCTCGGTCAAGCAACAGGTGCTCAGCGCCGAGCTCGCAAAGAAAGCCGTCAACTTCGCTCGAGAGGCGGAAGGACTGGCAGCGCAGACCTACAGGCTAACCCAGACGCGATATCGGGCCGGAGCGATTTCCGAGGCAGACGTGGCGCGCGCGGACGTGCAGCGGCTCGAAGCGGAGCAGGCGATTGACACCGCTGTTCAAATTCTCGCGACTGCCGAGTCGCAAGCGGCATTTCTCCTCGCCACAAACGTGCCGATCGATGTCGGAGATGATCTGACGCGGCCCGCGTTTTTCGATGTGACGCGCGAAGCTATCCATTCCCAGGCGCTCGAGCATCGTCCCGATCTTGCCGCAATTCGCTCGCAGATCGAGCGCGCGCGATCGTCACTGCGGCTGGCGCGAAGGCTTCGCGTTCCTGACTTCTCGCCATCGCTGCAGTACTCGCGAGAGGGGAGCGGACAGAGCGCGATCCAGCCGCCGACAATCACGGTCGGTTTGACATCCATCGTGCCGATCTTCAACCGCTACCGCGGCGAAATCGCAAAGGCAGAAGCCGATCTCCGCGAACAGGAAATTCTGCGCGACAAAATCGAGGCGCAGGTGAGCGCTGACGTCAACGTGTCGTTTGCGGCATTTGTCTCGTCGCGCAGCCGGCTCGATCGCATGCAATCGCACCTCCTTCCGCAGGCGGCGCGCGCGCGCGATCTGGTTCGCCTGCAATACGAAAAGGGGGCCGCATCGCTCTTCGAGCTCCTCGATGCGCAGCGCGTCTACCTCGGAACGCAAAACGAGTTTTTGCAGACGCTCAACGATTACTGGACCGCTGTCTTCCAGATGGAGCTGGCAAGCGGCATGGAGCTACGCCGATGAAACAATTCTTTTTTTACGCTCTCGCCACTCTCTGCGCCGCCGCCTGCGGTCGCAACGCCGCCGAAGAACCGGTGAACAAGAGCGGGCCGCAGAACGAAATCCGGGTGACGCTCAAGCAGATTTCAGAGGCCGGGATTACAACCGAATCGGTCGAAGCTCGCTCGATCGCAGATCCAATCATCGCGACGGCGCACGTCACGTTCAGCGACTCTCGAGTCGCACATGTCTTCTCGCCTCTCACCGGCCGCATCGACAGCCTTCGCGTCTCCCTCGGGGAGTTCGTCGAGCGAGGCGCGCCGCTGGCGGTGATCGAATCGGCCGATCTCGCCTCCGCCGTTGCCGATTTGAGAAAAGCAGAGGCTGATCTCGCTGCCGCCGAACGCGAGCTCGAACGGCAGACGGAACTTTACGAAGCGCATGCCGCCGCGCAGCGTGATTTTGAAGCAGCGGAGAGCAATGACCGCAAAGCGAAAGCCGAGCGAGAGAGAGCCGCGCAAAAATGCAAGCTTCTCGACGCGAGAACAGGCAGTCAGAGCTACATCCTGCGCTCGCCGATCTCCGGCACTGTCGTCGCTCGCACCGCCACCATCGGCATGGAGGTGCAGGGACAGTACTCCGGCGGGAACGCGCCGGAGCTGTTCACGATCGGCAATCTCGATCCTGTCTGGATACTCGCCGACATTTCCGAGATCGATCTGCCGCGCGTTCGCATGGGTGCGCCAGTTAAATTGTCTGTGGCCGCGTACGGCGACCAGCCTTTCAATGGCACCGTCGATTGGATCTCCGGAGGACTCGATCCCGCGACGCGCACTGCAAAGGTGCGGTGCGTCATCCGCAATCCGGAGCATCTGCTCCGATCTGAAATGTTCGTCACCGCTTCGATCGATACCGGCGGCCTGCCGGCGCTCGCTGCGCCGCGCTCGGCGATCATCCGAGCAGGCGATCAGATGGTCGCTTATGTCGATCGCGGACGAACGCCCGACGGAGGCGAGCGCTTCGAGCGGCGGACAGTCACGATCGATGACGCGAAAGGCGGCGCGTATGTGCCGGTTCTCAGCGGTCTCAATCCGGGCGACCGCGTCGTCACGTCGGGTGCACTGCTTCTCTCCGGAGAGAGCACGTGATTACGAGCCTCGTACGCGTGGCGCTGCGGCGGCCGGTTCTTGTGCTTCTGCTGACTGCGGTCCTGCTCATGGGCGGAATCGCTGCGTTCAAACAGCTCAATATCGAGGCCTATCCGAACCCTGTCCCGCCGCTCGTGGAAGTCATCACGCAACCAGAGGGATTGAGCGCCGAGGAGGTGGAGCGCCTGGTGACCATCCCGTTGGAAATCTCGCTGGCGGGAATGCCGGGACTCGATCACATTCGTTCGCAATCTCTGTTCGGTCTGTCGGATGTGAAGTGCTACTTCACCTGGGACGCGGCATACAAGGACGCGCGACAGGAGGTGATCAATCGACTGCAGTTCGCGCAGCTCCCGAACGGATTGCAGCCGCAGCTCTCGCCGTGGAACGCGATCGGCGAGATTTACCGGTACCGCGTCACGGGGCCGCGCTACTCACTGCAGGAACTGAAAGCAGCTCAGGATTGGATTCTGGAGCGGCAGTTCAAACAGGTTCCCGGCGTTGTCGATGTCACGAGCTTCGGCGGATTCACGAAGGAGTATCACGTCGAGATCGATCCGCATCGCCTGCGCGCATATGGTCTGACGCTCCCGCAGATCAACGCCGCGATCGCGAACGCGAATCAGAACGTCGGCGGACAGCGGATCACGCTCGGCGAACAATCCTTCACAGTTCGGGGGGTCGGCCTTCTACGAGGCGTGCAGGACATCGCGAACATCACCGTTGCTGCGCCACACGGAACGCCCGTGCGCCTCGGTCAGGTCGCGTTGGTTTCCGTGGGTCATGTTCCGCGCCTGGGAATGGTCGGACACGACCGCGACGCCGACGTCGTCGAGGGAATCATCCTGATGCGTTACGGCGGCGAAACGCTTCCGACGCTCTCCAGAATTCGTCAGCATATTGACTACATTCGCCGTAATCACATCCTGCCGCCGGGGATGGACATCCAGCCGCTGTACGACCGCGGCTCTCTCGTCGCGCTGACCACCCGCACGGTCATCGAGAACCTCGCCATCGGCATGTTGCTGGTCACGATCATCCTGGTCATCTTCCTCGGGAACACGCGTGCAGCGCTGATCGCGGCAATCAACATTCCCCTCGCATTGCTGGTCGCATTCTGCGGGATGGTCCTGACCGGAACGTCGGCGAATCTGATTTCACTCGGCGCCGTCGACTTCGGCATCGTCGTCGACTCCACGGTCATCATGATGGAGGGAATCGTCCGTCATGCCGGGCATCACGACGAACATTCGGCGCGGCGGCGCGTTCTCGACGCGGTCGGCGAGGTGGGAGGGCCGATGTTGTTTTCGACCGCCATCGTCGCTGTCGCCTTTCTGCCTCTCTTCACGATGCGCGGCGTGGAGGGGGTGATTTTTTCTCCGATGGCGCGGACATACGCCTTCGCGATCGGCGGTGCAGTGCTGCTTTCGTTGACGCTGACGCCAGTTCTGAGTGCATTCGCGCTGCGGCGGGTCGCGGAAGAGGAAACCGCCGTGATGCGCCTGCTGAAACGGCTGTACGCGCCCCCTGCGGAGGGCGCGATGCGATGGCCAAAAACCGCTTTCGCCCTCTGTATCGTGACCGTCGTTCTCTGTGTGGCGCTCTTTCCGCTGCTCGGCACGGAGTTCATGCCGACGCTCGAGGAAGGGAACCTGTGGATTCGCGCCACCCTGCCGGCTTCAGCCTCGCTCGAAGATGCGTCGAAGTACATCGGCCGCATGCGCGAGATCATTCGTCGATATCCGGAAGTCTCAACCGTGATCTCGCAGGTCGGAAGACCCGACGACGGCACGGATCCCTCCGGTTTTTTCAACATCGAGCTGTACGCGCCGCTATCGCCGCTCGATGCGTGGCCGCGCGGGATGACAAAAGAGAAACTGACGGAGCAGATCTCGCGCGAACTGCGGGAGTCATTCCCGGGGATCGATTTCAATTTCTCGCAGATGATTTCCGACAACGTCGAAGAAGCTCTGTCCGGAATCAAAGGGGAGAACAGCGTCAAGGTGATCGGACCCGACCTCGGCGTGAACGCGGCCAAGGGTTCCGCGATCGTGGACACCATGGCGAAGATTCCCGGCGTCCGCGACCTCGGCATGTTCTCGTCACTCGGTCAGCCGAGCATTCGCATCGCCGCTAATCGGGAGAAGATCGCGCGGTACGGCCTCAATACGGGCGATGTCGAGGCGGTCGTGCAGGCGGCCATCGGCGGACAAGCGATCACCGACGTGTACGAAGGCGAGCGCCGGTTCGCGCTGACGGTGCGCTGGCTCGAACCCTATCGCGCCAGTATCGCCGCCATTCGTGGCATCACGGTCGGGACGCCGGACGGCGCGCAGATTCCGCTCTCCGAGCTGGCGACGATCGTCGAAGAGAACGGACCGTCGCTGATCTATCGGGAAGATGGCCATCGTTACACGCCCGTGAAATTCTCGGTCCGCGGCAAAGATCTCGGCACCACTGTGGCGGCCGCGCAGGCTGCGGTGGCGCAGCATGTCTCGATGCCATGGGACACGCACACGGAGTGGTCGGGGCAGATCAACGAGCTTCACGAAGCGCAAGGGCGGCTCATGATCATCATTCCGGTAACGATCTTGCTCATCGGCCTGATCGCGCAAGCTGCTGTGAAAAACTGGACCGACACGCTCATCGTGCTCATCGCGATTCCAGTCGCTTGCACCGGCGGCGTGATCGCGCTGTTGTTGAGCGGAATCAACTTTTCGATTTCGGCGGCCATGGGATTCATCTCCATCTTCGGACTCGCGATCCAGGATGGAATTCTGGTTGTCACATACTTTCAGCGGCGTCGCGCGGAAGGAGGAATCTCAGTAGCCGACGCCGCGCGTTACGCGGCGGACAAAGGGTTCCGGCCGATGCTGATGGCTGCGGTCGTCGCGATTCTCGGCCTCCTTCCGGCAGCGTTGTCGACGGGCATCGGATCGCAGACGCAGAAGCCGCTAGCGGTGGTGGTCATCGGCGGCTGTTTGTCGCTCGCACTTCTGACGCGGCTTCTTCGGCCGCCCCTTCTCGTTCTTGCGCACGGCTGGATGGATCGTGAGCGGCCGCCGGATGATCTCGAATGAATTTGGGCTCCGGGTGCTACGCTCGACGTTTGCGCACTGCCGCAGTCGTCTGCTTATTGCTGACGACATCCGCATGCGCTTCGATACCGCTCGCCGTCGTCAGCGATTCCGCATTCGCATCTCTCGCGCAACCGGGACCATTCCACATCGCGCAGTACGACCTGGCGATCGGCGTTTCCGGCCACTCGCTCGGCGCCAGCGGCGATCTCCCGGCTCGATTCCGTCGTCATTCGTGGACGTCGGCTATGCGCTGAACGACAGTCCGATCAGTCCACGGGGACTCGTCGTGTCGGCGGCGACTTCGCAGGCGTTTTGACGGCCGAGGCGGGTTCGCGTCCGACGCCGAGGGCGTCGGCGACGCGATTGATGTAGTTGAACCAGGATGCGATCAGCGTGATCTGCAGAATTCCGACGTCGTCGAACCCGACATTGCGAAGGCGATCGTGATCGTCGGGGTGAATTCCGGTGGCGTCGCGCGTCAACTTCTCGACGTAGGCGAGCATCACGCGCTCCTGTTCGGAAATCGGAGCGCGGGTGTAGTCCTGGCGTATCGCGGTTGCCAGCGCATCATCGAGCGAAGTCCGACGCAGTAACTCTGCGTGCGCGACGATTCAATAGTGACAGCGATTGGTTGCCGAGACGACCGTCGCGATCATCTCGTGTTGACGGCGCTCGAGCGGAAGATCGGGAGACATCAGCGCGCCGAATGTCGAGAACGCGTGGTTCAGAGCGTCCGGAATGAGGCTGTGCGATTCGACGATGCTGCCGCCGGGCGCCAGCCCGGGAACGGAAGGCGTCGCGTACTCGATGGGATAGAGCGCGCGCTGCTTTTCGAGCGCCTCGCGGAGCGCACCTTCCGCCTTGTCGCGTGGGATCGTCTTGATCCATGTCATGCGAGCAGCATATCGCTAGACCGCGAGTCCTGCGTCCTGTGTCCTGCGTGCTGTGTCCTGTGTCCCGGCTTTTAGCACGCAGGACGCAGGACGGAAGGGTCGGCTCATTTACCGGATCGTCATTTGCGGCACCGACAGCCAGAATCCCGCCGGGTACTGCACGTAGCCGTCGATATTGCTGCGCATGACCGCCACGTTTTTCTGCATGTACAGCGAGATGTAAGGCAGGTCCTGCTGCACGATTTTCTGAACCTCGGCATACACCGGCTTGCGTTTGGCGCGATCGAACGTCGAGCGTCCCTGGAGAATCAGCTGATCGACTCTGGGATTGTTGTAGTAGCCGCGATTCTGTCCGTCGGGCGGCACGTTCTTCGAGTAGAAGATGATGTAGTAGAAATCGGGATCCGCGATTCCATTCCGGCTCAGCGAGTACATCTGGAAATTGCCCTTGCCGATGTCCGCGAAGAACGTCGACATCTCATTCGACTGGATCTGCATGTTGATGCCGACCTGCTTCAGCATCTGCTGGATCACCTGCGCGCGCGAATTCGCCTCGGCATCCGTCGAGGTCTTGAATGTGAATGAGAAGCCCTTCGGATATCCCGCCTGCGCCAGCAGTTGCTTCGCCTTGTTCGGATCGAAGGGATACGACGGCAGACCCTCCGCGCGGGCCCAGTGACCCTTCGCGAACATCGTGTCGGCCGGCTCGGCGTAGCCGCGCTGAATGTCGCGAATGATCCGCTGGCGGTCGATCGCGTAATGAATCGCCTGGCGCACCGCCGGCTTGGAGAGGATCGGATCGCGCATGTTGATCGCGACGTATTGATAGACCGATCCGGAAGTGTTCACGATCTTGAAGTCAGCGTTCTTTTCGAACTCCGCGACGTTCTCGAACGGAATCTCATTGACCTCGAAGTTCACAGTTCCGCGCCGCAGCTCGAGGACGCGCGTCGTGGCGTCGGGGATGATGCGAACGATGACGTTCTTGATCTTCGGCGCGCCGCCGTGCCAGGCATCGAAAGCCTGCAGCACGACGCGATCGTCCGCGCGAAACTCGACGACTTTGTACGGCCCGGCGCCAATCGGCTTCGTCTTGTACGTGTTCGTGTCGGCTCCGGTCGGAAGGATTCCGACCGTGAGGTTGTCGAAGATTCCGGGATTCGGTTCTTTCAGCTTGAAAATGACGGTGTGATCATCGGGCGCCTCGATGTGGTCGACGGCCGCATATCCCGATCGCTTCGACGTCACGAAGTTCGGATCCATCATCGAGTCGTAAGTCCACTTCACATCCGCGGCTTTTACGGGTTGGCCGTTCTGAAACTTCGCATTCGGATTCAGATGGAAGACGATCGTCCTGTCGTCCGGCGTTTCCCACTTCTCGGCGACATCGGGCGCGTAGTCGTAATTGGGCGTGACTTTGATCAGGCCGCTGTGGATCAGATCGAACATCCGGCCCGACGCGTTGTCGGCGCCAACGCGCGAATCGAGATTCGTCGGTGACGACATCAGCGCGATCACCAGCGTGTCTTTGGAAGGTGCTCCGCCACCGCCGCCCGCTTTCTTTTCCCCGCCGCAACCGGCGAGAAAGGCAATCAATGTGAGAGCGAATAGTTGACGAAATCGCATGCGGTACTCCTGACGCCTATCAAGTATGATGCCGGTCTGATGCGTCGTCTCGCGCCGTTCGTGGTGTGTGCGCTGCTTTTCCTCCCCACCCTCCGCGCCTCCCAGCAAAAAGTCATCATCCTCGGCTTCGACGGCGTCGACGCCAAGTACACCGAGCGCTGGATGAATGAGGGCAAGCTGCCGAATCTCGCGCGTCTGCGCGCCACTGGGACTTTCCGCCCCCTCCGCCCAACCCTCCCGGCACAAACGCCGGTTTCGTGGTCGACGTTTTCGACGGGGATCGATCCGGGTCGCACCGGGATCTTCGATTTCCTGAGACGCGATCCAAAGACGTATCTTCCGCTTTTCGCGGCTTTCGATGACGCGACCGAGCCGTTTCTCCTCGGCGACAAGAATGGACCGGCCGCCGGAGTGATCGTCGCCGTGATCATCATTGTCATCGCGTTGTTCTTCAAACGCGGGTCGCGTATCGCTCTGATCGTGATCGCGATCATCGCCGGCCTCGGAGCGCGCTGGGCGGTCAACAAATACATTCCGGTCACGCGGCCGGGCGTCGTGAATCGCCGGCAGGGGATTCCGTTCTGGGAAGTCGCGGCCAGCGCCGGCAAGAAGGCGAGGGTCGTGCACATTCCGATCACGTTCCCTGCGAACGATTTCCCGGGCGGCGAGATGCTCTCGGGACTCGGTGTTCCCGACATGTCGGGCCGCGTCGGCAAGCCTTTCTATTTCACGTCCGAACTCGATTTTCATCGGGCCGGCGCAAATGAGTTTTCGATCGAGGTCGTGCAGCTCGAAGACAACAAAGGCGTGATCGCGACGCACATTCAGGGTCCGCCTAACAAGCTTTTTGGGAGTCCGCCGTACATCTCCATTCCGATGACGATCACCGTTGCCAACGATCGCAACTCGATCGAGATCGCCGCGAGCGGCCAGAAACTCACGCTGCGAGCCGGCCAGTGGAGTGGTTGGACGGAATTCGTCTTTCCGTTCAACCCGCTGATCAAAGTGCATGGCGTCAGCCGGTTTCATCTGATCGCGTCGCAGCCCGAAGTGAAGCTCTATCTCTCGCCAATCAACTTCGATCCGCGCAAGCTGCCTCCCGGATTCAAGATCTCGTCGCCGACCGGGTGGGCTCCGCAGCTCGCGAAGCAATTCGGCCTGTACAAGACGCTGGGATGGCAGATCGACACCTGGGCGATTTCCGAGGGGTTCGCGACCGAGGAGATGTTCTGGGATGACATGAACTGGACGGTCGCGCAGGACCGCAAGATGTTCGATGCCTTCCTCGAAGGCAACGATGACCTGCTCGTCCACCAGTTCGAGTTTCCCGATCGCGTCGGCCACGTCTTCTGGCGCATCATCGATCCGCAGCATCCCGCGTACAACGCGGCCCTCGTTCCGAAATGGGGCGATGCGCTTCTGCGTACTTACCAGTTGATGGATACGATCGCAGGGGACGCGATGCGCGCCGCCGATGCGCATCACGCCGCGCTGATCGTTCTCTCCGATCACGGATTCGCATCCTTTCGAAAATCGGTGAACTACAACACCTGGCTCGTGATGAACGGCTACCTGACCGTGAAGACCGGTGTGCAGGTCAAAGAGCGGAATGTCGAGATGCTTTTCGATCAGGGGCAATTCTGGGAGAACGTCGACTGGTCGAAGACCCGCGCGTACGCGATGGGTCTTGGCGAGCTGTACATCAATGTCCGAGGACGCGAGGCGCAGGGGATCGTGCAGCCGGGCGCCGAATACGACGCGCTCAAAGCGGAGCTGAAACAAAGACTCGTGACGATGGTCGATATCGAGAACGGCGAGCATCCGGTCCGTCGCGTCATCGCTCGCGAGGAAGCGTATCGGCAGTTCGATCCCAACATGATTCCCGATCTCTTCATCACGAACAACGATGGCTATCGCGTCTCGTGGCAGACCTCGTTAGGCGGAATTCCGAAGGCGCTGATCGAGCCGAACAAACAGGCGTGGAGCGGCGATCACTGCTCGGTCGATCCCGAGATCGTGCGAGGGATATTTTTTTACAATCGAAAACTCGCGACCGACCGGGCGCCGTATATTGCGGATGTTTATCCGACCGTGCTTGGATTGCTCGGCCTGAAAGCGCCGTATCAGCTTGATGGCGTGGAGTTGAAGTGAATTTGGAATTCGGAATTGGGAATTAAGAATGTGTTCTCAATTCTGAATTCCAAATTCCAAATTCCAAATTCTCAAATGGATTACAAGAGTCTCCTCACCAAAGTCGAGAAAACGCTCTCTCAAATCGAAAGCGCGGGAACGCGCCGTCTGACCATCGAGCAGATCGGCGAGACGATCGCGACCAATTTTCGCGATGAGCTCGGAATCACCGGCGGGCGCATTTACGAGGCAGCCGGCGACAACACCTATGCGCTGGTCGGCCGTTTCGGCGTGTCGCGTGAGGGAGAGCTCGGGATCTCAGTCAGCAACGACTACAAGCCGCTGATGCTGGCGCTGGAGAACGGCGTGGTCGTCATGGACCCGAACGATCCCGGCGTCGATCGCGCGCTCGAAGAACGGCTCGGCACGCGGCGTTTCGCCGCCATCGCTGCCGGCGACGACAACCAGCACATCCTCGGCTTCGATGTCTCGCCGGAGCTGAGCCGTGAAGACATCCTCTTTTCGCTGAACCTCGTCCGCTACGCGATGAATCAACGCCTGCGCGCCGAGCGCTACGAGTCGCTGATCGTCGAGGCCCAGCGCATCCAGCAGTCGATTCTTCCGCAGCGCATCCCGCAGTACGAAGGCTTCGACATCTGGGGGAAGACGGTGCCCGCGGAAATCGTCAGCGGCGACTTCTACGATTTCATCCCAATCTCCGACAACATCCTCGGCATCGCCATCGCCGACGGCTCGGGACACGGACTGCCGGCCGCCCTCGTCGTGCGCGACATCTACATGGGACTGCGCATGGCGACCGATCGCGATTTCAAGATCATCCGCACGCTCGAGAAGCTCAATCACATCATTCATCGAAGCAGACTGACGACGAAGTTCGTTTCGCTTTTCTACGGCGAGCTCGAGACCGGCGGCATCCTGATCTACTCCAACGCGGGGCACAATCCGCCGTTTCTGCTCAAGCGCAACAATCGATGCGAGCAGCTGGCGCATGGCGGTCCGGTCCTCGGCCCAACGCCCGACGCGACTTACACGCGTGGATTCGCGAAGCTCGATCCGGGCGACTTGCTGTGCCTGTACTCCGACGGCGTCGTCGAAGCGCACGACCGCCACGACCGCGAATTCGGCGTCGATCGCCTGCAGCGCGTGGTGAAACAGAATCGCAACCTCTCCGCGGCCGACATCGGTCGCGAAGTCCTCGCACGCGTGGGAAGATGGGGCCGAAAAGGGGAGGATGATCGTACGATCGTGATCGTGAAAGCCGTACAGTCCTGAGTCCTGAGTCCTGAGTCCTGAGACTCAGAATTTCTTCCGCAATGATTGGCAGGATGCACATGAATAGAGTCATCGAATTCCTCGACAAGGTCCTCGTTTTTACTCAGGACTCAGGACTCAGGACTCAGGACTCTAATGACTCAGGACTCAGGACTCAGGACTTGCAGTGACCGACATCCTCTATTGCAACGGCCGCTGGATGACGACCGCCGACCGCGTGTTAGGCGTCGAAGATCGCGGCTTCCAGTTCGGCGACGGGGTCTACGAGGTCTTCAAGTTTGCGCGCAAGCGTCCGATTTTTCTGCTCGATCACTTCCGGCGGATGGAGCGCGGTCTGCGCGAGATCGAGATTCCCAATCCGTGGGATGCATCGTCATTCGCGAGCATGGCCGAAGAGCTCCTCGAGCGCACGGCTTTCGAGGACGGGATCGTCTACATCCAGGTTTCGCGTGGCGAGAGCGAGCGCGCGCATTTCTATCCCGACGACATGAAGCCCACCGCCATCGCGTACTCGCGCAAGTTTCGATTTCCGGACGATGCGAAGAAAGAGCGCGGAATCCGTCTGATCACGGCGCCCGATCAGCGCTGGAAGCGGTGTCAGGTGAAGTCGGTCAATCTCCTCGCAAATGTGCTCGCGAAGAAGCGTGCGCAACGCGCCTCTGCGGATGAGGCGCTGCTCGTCGATGATGGCCTCGTCCGCGAAGGCGCGAGCTCGAGCTTTTTCGTCGTGATCAAGGGGCGCGTGATCACACATCCGCTCGACGAACACATTCTGCCGGGGGTGGTCCGCGATCGCGTCATCCAACTCGCGCTGACGTCGAAGATTCGCGTCGACGAGCGCCCGATCCGGGAGACGGAGCTCTTTGGCCTCGAGGAAGTCTTCATCACCAGCACAACGATGGGCGTGATGCCGGTCGCGGAGATCGACGGACGCGTCATCGGCAACAGCCGGCGCGGGGAGATTACGACCCGGCTGCAGCAGCTGTTTGATGCCCTCGAGCGGAGCGAGATTTCGCAGCTGTCAGACGGTTCTGCATCGCGATCGCGATGAAGAAAAGGCCGCCGATGGCCGACACGATCAACCCGAGCTGCAGCACGTAATCCGTCAGCCCCATCGCACCCCAGCTCGTGACGACGTAATAAATCAGCGTCACGATCGCCGCGACGAAATATGTGATGCCCAGAAAACCGAGCACGCCGTTGCCGAATCGCGAACGGATGGGAACGCGCAACATATGGTCTCTCCCTCTCTGGAGAGTTTGATTTTAGCTCTATTTCAGTCGTCGCCGGAGATGATCCCGCCCAGCACGCCGGTGGCCAGCCCGGCGAGACCCTTCGACTCGTCCTTGCGGCTGCCGACAGCGGCGGCAATTCGGTTCGCCAGCCGGCTGAACGGGAGAGTCTGCAGGACGACGTGTCCCGGCCCCGTAAGCGTCGCGTAGAAGAGGCCTTCGCCGCCAAAGAGTGCGTTGCGGAATCCGCCGACGAACTGAATGTCGTAACTGACGGTCTCCGCGAACGAGACGATGCAGCCGGTATCGACGCGCAGCTGCTCGCCCGGCGCAAGCTCGAATTCCAGCATGTTGCCGCCGGCATGCAGGAAGAGCAGGCCTTGCCCGCTGATCTTCTGCAGGATGAAGCCCTCGCCTCCGAACAGGCCCGCGCCGAAGCGTTTCGTGAAGGCGACCGACAGATCGACGTTGCCGATCGCGCAGAGGAATGCGTTGCGTTCGGCGAGGACGGTCGTGTTGTTGAGCTGAATCGGAAAGATCTTGCCCGCGATCGGATTGGCGAGCGCGAGCTTGCCGCTGGCCTGATTACAGCGGAAGACGCTCATGAACATCGATTCGCCGGCCAGAAACTTTCGCATCAGGCCTTTCATGATCCCGCCCTGCATTTTGGCCTGCAGCTCGATGCCCGCTCCCATGTACAACATCGTGCCCGCTTCGGCGTAGAGTTCTTCGTCGCGTTTCAGTTCGATCTGGAGCGCCTGCATCACATCGCCTACGATCTTGTATTCCATGCGCCGAATTGTAGCCGCGCCGCTCTCTCTTCTCGATGCGATGGCCGAGGTTTATCCCGACTCGTCGAAAACGTCGCTCCGTCAGATTCTGCAGGCCGGCCGCGTGCGCGTAAACGGCGAGATGGAAAAAGACGCGAAGCTGCAGCTCGAGCCTGACGACGTCCTGGACATCGCGCAGAAAGCCGACCGCCTCGCGCTGCCGTCGGGGCTGCTGATCCTGCATGAAGACGTCGATGTGATCGTGGTCGTCAAAGCGAACGGCCTGCTGACAGTGGCCACCGAACGCGAACGCGAAAACACCGCGCAGGCCTGGCTCAACACCTACCTCGGCGCCCGCCGCGAAGAGCGGATCCACGTCGTACACCGGCTCGACCGCGAGACCTCCGGCGTGCTCGTCTTCGCGAAAAACTTTCACGCGCGCGAAGTGCTGAAGGAACAGTTCGCGGCACATTCGGTCGATCGCATCTACGTCGCGATCATCGAAGGCGTGATGCATCCACCGGAGGCCACGATCCGATCGTATCTGTTCGAGCGCAAAGATCTGCGCATGGTGAGCGTCGACGCGCGCCCCGACGCCAAGCTCGCCATTACGCACTACCGGACCGTCACCACCTCATCGGCGTACGCGATGCTGGAAGTGCGCCTCGAGACCGGTCGCAAGAATCAGATCCGCGCGCATCTCTCAGAGGCCGGTCATCCTGTCGTGGGGGATCGGATGTACGACAGCACGGTCAACCCGCTCGGCCGCCTCGGCCTTCACGCGAAGCTTCTCGGCTTCAAGCATCCGACCAGCGGAAAGAAAATGACGTTCACTGCGCCGCTGCCGAAGTCCTTTCGCTCGATTTTTGCATCGGGGACGCCGAAGAAGGAGTGACTATGTTGAAGGCCCGAATCGCAGTAATCCTGTTTTTCGCCGCGGCACCAATCTTCGCGCAGGACGATCTCTCGCGTCTGTCCGCGATCCTGCTCGACGCGCAGAATTCGAAGGTGACGATCAGCGCCAGTGCGTGGAAGGTCACCGTCAACGAGGCGAACGTGCTGGCCAATCGGATCGCTAAGAATTCCGGTGGCAAGAAGGCCGCGCGCGATCTGCAGATGCACGTCCGGGAGATGCGCAAGGCGGCGCTGGGTGGTGACGCGTCCGGCGCGCAATCACACGCCAGTGAAGCGATGCCGTTCGTTTACCAGTTGATGCGCTAGGCGCCGAAAATCTTTCACCACAGAGGCACGGAGGACACGGAGCCCTGTGATCTCTGTGTCTCTGTGGTGAAGCGTTAGGTAAACGAAACCGCGAGGCTCGATCCCTCTTCGCGGAAGATCGTGTCGACGAAGCGAATGTTGTTCGTCTTCAGCGACATGAAGAGTGACGAGGTCCGCAAGCCGCCGCCGAAGAAGCGCACGCCGCGCAGGAGATCGCCGTCGGTGACGCCGGTCGCGCAGAAGATGATGTCGTTTCCGGCGGCCAGCTCGGCGGTGTCGTAGATTCTTTCGCGGTCGGTATAGCCCATCGAATGGAGCCGCTCTTCCTGCCACTTCTCGAGCGGCTTGAGCCGTCCCTGCATACGGCCGTTGAGGCAGCGCATTGCCGCCGCCGTGAGCACGCCTTCCGGCGCGCCTCCGATACCCATCGCCGCATGAATTCCTGTTCCGCGAACCGCGGCCGCGATGCCGGCCGACAGATCGCCGTCGCTGATCAACTTGATGCGCGCGCCGGCCTCACGAATCTGCGCAATCAGATCGTGATGCCGTTCGCGGTCGAGGACGACGATCGTCAGTTCGTCCACATCGCGCTGGAAAGCCTCCGCGATCTGATTGAGATTCTCCTGCACCGACTTCGCGAGGCTGACAAACTCGGCGGCCGTCGGGCCGACCACGATCTTGTCCATGTAAACGTCGGGCGCATTCAACAGCCCGCCTTTTTCGGAGGCTGCCAGGACCGCGATCGCGTTCGCGGCGCCGGTCGCGCAGAGGTTCGTTCCCTCCAGCGGATCGACCGCGATGTCGACCTCCGGATAGATCTCGCCCTCAGTCCATCCGCGGCCGAGGGGCTCGCCGACGTAGAGCATGGGAGCTTTGTCGCGTTCGCCCTCGCCGATGACGACCGTGCCGCGCATCTTCAGGCGATTCAGCTCTTCGCGCATCGACTCCACGGCCACCTGGTCGGAGTACTTGCGCTTGCCGTAGCCCATGGTGCGCGCGGCGGCGATGGCCGCCTTCTCGGTCACGCGCAAAAATCCGATTTCGAGACTCGATTCCATTTCGGCGGGCACTCTAGCAGAAAATGTTCGCTGTGAAACTCGACAAGCGCGTGGTAGCGGCGGCCGTGATGATCGCGGCCGCGGTGTATGGCCTCACGCTGTTTCTCCATCGGTCAACCGGCGCGGGCGGCGCCGACAGTTCCGGCTATCTCAACGAAGCGCGCATGATCGCGGCCGGCCAGACTTCGGTCCCGATCCGGCTTTTGAGCGTGCTGCATCTCCCTTCGGATTATGCGTACGTTTTCACGCCCCTCGGATTCGCACCTTCGCGTCGCCACCCAGGCCGGATGGTGCCGACCTATCCGCCCGGACTGCCGGCGCACTTCGCCGTCGCCGGAATCATCGGCGGCTGGTCGCAGGCGCCGTTTCTCATGCCTCTGATCGCCGGCTTTGTCTCGATTGCGCTTCTCTTCGTGCTGGCGCGCCAGTTCGGTCTGAACACGTGGCAGAGCGCAGCAGCCTGCGCGATCCTGGCCGTCTGCCCGATATTTCTCTTCATGACGGCGCAACCGATGAGCGACGTCTTCGCGACGATGTGGACGCTGGCAGCGATCGTTTGTGCGATCGCCGCCGAGCGAAAGCCGTCGTTGGCACTTCTGGCGGGAGCGGCTTTCGGGATCAGTGTTTGTGTCAGGCCGAGCAATCTTCTTGCGGCGATCGCCATTGCCTTCGCCCTGCGATGGCGTCCATCGAGGCTTGTCCTTGCTGTTGCTGCTGCGATTCCGTTCGCGATCGCGCTCATGTCATGGAACTACGCGCTTTACGGCAATGCGATTGTGACCGGCTACGGCGAGGTCGGCGGGCTGCTGTCGTGGGGAAACGCGCGGATCCGCGTGCCGCACTATGCGTACTGGCTGTTCGCGCAACTCACGCCGCTGGTTTTTCCGGGAGGCCTGCTCGCGGGATTCGATCGCCGCATCGACCCCTTCCGCCGCGCCGTTCTCGTCTTATGGTTTGTCCCTTTCTTCACGTTCTATTGTTTCTACGAACCGTACGACACGTGGTGGTACACGCGATTTCTTCTTCCCGCCATTCCGCCGCTGATCATCGGATTTCTTCTGTTGATCCGGAATGTCCGCCTGCGGATCGCGGCCTTTCTCGTCATCGTGATTCTCTTTGTTGCGGTGCGGCAAGACCGGAAGCCGCTGAAGCCGCTCAATGTCGGGAGTGAGGAATCGATCTATCCCGAGATCGCGGCGCGCTTCGGGCCGGAGCTGCCGCGCGATGCGATCATCATGAATGGCCTCTTCAGCGGAAGTTTTCTCTACTACCTCGATCGCGATTGCGTCCGGTATGACCAGCTCGACAACGATCGCTTCCAGTTGCTTCGCGCGTACGCGATGAACGCCAATCTGCGTTGGTATGCCGTCCTGCCGCAGCATGAGTGGGAAGAGGCAAAGCGCTTCGACGCCAAGTGGACGAAGATCGACGAGTACCGGGGCGTGCTGCTCCTGCGGCTCGACTAGCCGGTGATCAGATACCGGACTTCCTGATGGTGAATGCGGCCGCCGAGGAGTCCGGTGAATGCGGCCAGGAAGAGGCTGACGAAGATCAGGAACACGAGCAGCCATTCGAACCACAACGGGCGAAGGCGTCCGCCGCGTCCGAAGTACAGCGCGATGATCGCGAGTGCGCCGGTGATTAGGGAGATGATCAGGAAATTCGTCGCCGCGGTTTGGTGCGGTCCGATCAGCAGCTTCTCGACGCCCGCGATTGGCGGTCCGCCGTCAATGATGTCCTTCGCCTGATCTCCGGTGAAGAACACGACGCCGCCGGAGAGCGCCGCGACGATGCAGAAGACTAGTCCCGCCGTCACGAGCGTGCGATTTTTCCGGCCGATGCCGATCAGCATCAGCAGAAACGCGGAGAGCTCCGTGTACAGCGGCGAATGGTTGATCGCCAGATGGATGTGGACGAAATTGAAATGCACTATTTCTTCGCCGTTTCCGCCGCCCGCCGCTCGGTGGCCTCACGTTCCGCCTGAGCGCTCATCGGCGGGTTGTACGCGGGGATTCCGGTGACTGCTTCGCCGATGATCAGGTTGTGAATGTCGTGGGTGCCTTCGTACGTCTTCACCGATTCGAGATTGAGCATGTGGCGGATGACGGGATATTCGTCGGAGATGCCGTTGGCGCCGAGGATGTCGCGGGCCATGCGGGCGGTCTCGAGGGCGATATTGACGTTGTTCATCTTGCCCATCGAGACGTGTTGCGGTTTCAGTTTTCCCTGATCCTTGAGTCGCCCCATCTGCAGCGCGAGGAGTTGTCCTTTGGTGATCTCGGTGATCATCCAGGCCAGCTTGTTCTGCACGAGCTGGTGGGCGGCGATCGGCTGTCCGCCGAATTGAATGCGCGTTTTCGAATACTGCAGCGCGGTGTTGTACGTCGCCATCGCCGATCCGATCGCGCCCCATGCGATTCCGTAGCGCGCCTGCGTCAGGCACCCGAGCGGGTACTTGATGCCGTTCGTTTCGGGGAGGACGTTGTCGGCCGGAATGCGGCAGTCTTCGAAGAAAAGCTGCGAGGTGATGGACGCGCGCAGCGAGAACTTGCCCATGTGGAGCGCGGTGCTGAATCCGGGCGTTCCTTTTTCGACGAGGAATCCGCGGATCGATCCGTCGGCTTTTGCCCAGACCACGGCGACATCGGCGATCGATCCGTTGGTGATCCACGATTTCGCGCCGTTGAGCACCCACGAGTCGCCGTCTTTGCGTGCGTTGGTGCGCATGCCGCCGGGATTCGATCCGAAGTCGGGCTCGGTGAGGCCGAAGCAACCGATTTTTTCGCCGGCGGCCAGCTTCGGGATCCAGAAGTCCTTTTGTTTTTTGGAGCCGTAGGTGTAGATCGGGTACATCACCAGGGCGGATTGCACGGAGGCGAACGAGCGGAGGCCGGAGTCGCCGCGCTCGAGCTCCTGCATGATCAGTCCGTAGGCGACGTGGTTGAGGCCGGGGAGGTCGTACTCCTTGATCGTCGCGCCGAACAGGCCCATTTCGGCGATCTTCGGGATGAGGTGCATGGGAAACTTCTCTTCGCGATTGGCGTGCTCGATGATGGGAAGGATCTCCTCATCGACAAAATCGCGGACCGTCTGCCGGACCATCAACTCCTCCTCGGAGAAGAGCGAGTCGATGTCCATGTAGTCGACGCCTGGGAAGCTGGCCATGGGTGCGGATTATAGGCGAGCGCCGTGCTTTTACCCGCGTGTACGATTCGAACCGCGCAGCCTACCGCCCCCGATTGAATCCACAGACGCGAGGCTCACTTCGCGTCCGCGGCCGCTCGTAACGCCGGGGCACGCCGTGCCGCAATCCGGACGGGCCGCTGAGCGGATAACTAGGCTGCGGTGGCCCAATGCAGGCTAGCAATGACTTAGGCGAACTGAGACTGGATGCACGGTTTGTCTAACTCAACGATCCGGAGGCGAGAACTCGTACGCAGATATAGACTCGTTTTTCGCGGGATGGAGGAGAACATGAGCGACTGGCTTCTCTTGTACGTAATCGGGTGCATCGCGGCGTTCGTTCTGCTGTCCTTCAATTCGATCCTCTTCTGGTTCATTCGATGGGTCACCAAGACGAACATCCTGCTCAAAAACATGAGAAAAATTGGACCGGAGGACAAGGAGTCATTCGCAGTTAAGGTGCTGAAAGGAGTCGGTCTCATCGTCGCTGAGACCGCACTTTCTTGGTTAAGCGTCCTCGCCGGGTTGTGGCGCCTCATCCGCATCGTTTTGGAAACGCTTCGCGACGTCCTAACGCCCGCTCCCGAAAGAATCAGAGCTCTTCGGTTCCCCTTGCGAAATAACCCTGATCTTCCGTCCGAATCAGTGTGGGCTCACGTCGTCGGACTGGCTGTCTTGGCTGGCCAGCCCTTGACGCAGCCGTCAGAGGTGCTAGAAGCACTCGATCAATTGGTCGAGAATCGCTCACGTTTCGACCGGCGCCGTGCGCTTCTTCAGTTGCAGGGATTACACGTTCTCGACGCAGACATCGTTTCTGCGGCTCTCGAGGAGATCGACGCCAGCACTTCGCGCAGTGAGTGGTCGGTGTCAGCGTAGCTAGAATCGCCAACCCTCCGCGCGAGCCACGCCGAGCATCGTCATCACGGGTATGCCCAACGCAACGCAGACGTCCGGGATATTTGGCCTATCGATGCTACCGGTTGCTCGCTCTCCGGTCACGACGGTGCACCCGTTAATCTGCGCAAGTGCGATCACAAATGGGTCAGCCGAGGACCGGTTCGATCTCGTGTCCAGCAGCTTCTCGTGATTCAGAAGGATGTTGCTCACTGCGTTCTGTATCGGTTCATCGATCGCCACGAAAAGGTCTGAGTGCCTCTTGGCCCAAGCATGAACTTCGTCATCCTTCCGTTCCAGCTCTATCAGGACTTCTTCTGTGGCTCTGAGTCGGCCGTCCGCAATCGCTTCGTGCAGCCGATCCCACCAAGCAGGAAAGATGTCAGGCGGATAGTACCGACGCCACCCGTCAAGTATGGCACTCGTATCGGTGCTGTACTTCACAGGTTAGAGGGAGCTCCCGTCGAGGCCCGCTCAATTTTCGGCAGATGCTTTAGCTTCACGTCTAGGTATTCCGAAACATCGCCAGAGGTTATCCGTTCACGATGGTAGCTATCCAAAACCAAGCGCGTGAAGAAATTTCCGGCGCGGGCCACCGCCACAGCGTCCGGCGGCGCGAAACCTTCTTGTTCCTTCCGTCGTTTCCGGTACTCGTCTATAAACTGGATTCGCTTGGCTTGATAGAAATCGGGCGTCGTCTTGCCCAGCGTCAGCATTCGGCGCAAGAAAGCCTCTCGGCTCACCTTGAAACGCCGCGCGATTATCTGGATGTCTTGATCGCTCCAATCTGCATCCGAGTGTGCACGCACATCTTGATCGCGCAATATCAAATCTCGCGGCATCAGAGTCGCTGCGGCTACGGCGTTGCAAAAAATCTCGAGTCTCTGCTCTTCAGGTGGTCGAGTGCCCTCATCTACCATGTCGCAAAGGCCACTTTCCCTCAGGGCGATATGTGCGGCTTCATGCGCGAGAGAGAAAACACGGCCAAGTGGTGTATCAGCGATGTTTACGACGGCAGCCGGCAATGGTGATTCTGAAAACGAGAAGCCGCGCATTTCATCGATGTCTACGTTTGTCGCTTGAAATACAAGTATGCCAGCCGCTTCAACAGCAGATCGCCACCCATTGAGTGCCTCGTATTGATTACGCCAAGAGAACTGCTCTTGCGGCGTCACACCCAAATAGGCTCGCAAGTTCGCAGCTGCATCATCAGGCGATTGCTTCGACGACAGCTTCAAGCTGAATTTGGGCGCTTCCAAATTCAGATCTTTCAAGAGTTCAAGCGTGATTTCCCGGCGGTCTCTCGCTCTGCGGATTTCTAGCATTAGCTCGTAAGTCGCGTGCGCAGCAAGCGTGCCGCTAATTCGGCGGTAGTCATGCATGGCCTTGAACTTTTTCGGTGGTTTCGCAAGATAGAAAACAGCAATAGGGCGATGGTAGGCTCGCCCAAGTAGTCGCAGTTGGGCGATCGTCGGGCGCTCGGCGCCCGCTTCCCATCCTGATAGGCGTTCAGCTGGGACGTGTGCCTTCTTCGCGGCTGCTTCAACCGAGAGTCCGACGCTCTCCCGTGCCCACGCGAGCAACTCCGGTTTTACTAGCGCCTCGGCAGTTCGCGCCATTCGACTGGAGTTTATCTGAACAACTACATCTGCGCTTCCGCCAGCCGCTGTGAGGCATCGGCGGCCGCGCCTAAACGTCGCTTCTCACAGCTGACACACTTTTCGCTTCGGCGCGAGTGACCGGACCAGCAGGCTCAGCGTGAGATACGCTATTCCGACCACGCCGGTATTTGCGGCCGAATCCGACTGCGAGTAGATCGCGAATACTCCGGCCGCGCGAATTCCGAGACTCGCCAGTCTTGACTCTACGCCGGGTGGATTTATTGGGTTCCTTCGGCCGCTCGCCAATCGCGCTGCATTTGCAAACTAATGCGGCACTAAGGATTAGAAGTAGCGCGCCCTTCACCAGTCGACGTAGCCGCAGGAAAGGTGCGACTCATCCGCTAAGATCGATTTCGAAAGGAAAATAGATGAGCAAGAAAGAACCACTGAAGCCAGGGACACCGGCTCCGGCATCGGGACAATACGAACAGGTGGGTCCGCGAGGCGGCGCCGGTAAAGAAATTACTGGCGTGAAGGGCAAGCCTCTCCCACCGACGCCGAGTCCGGGTGGCGGCTACCGAATCGTAGATCGGACGAACAACAAGTCTGGCCGAGGGAAGTAGCCGCGGATTGGACACGCGCCGCGCCCGGAAGTACTTAAATCTTTCGTACGTTTGCACTCTCGCATGGACGAAACTTCCACCGTCAGGTGCATATGCGGAGTAGATCTGCCGGAAGCCGAGATTGAACCGCGGCAGCCATGCGCTGCTTGCGGAAGTACGTCGCGCGTCTTCGACGAGTCCATCGTTGAGTCCGCGAACGCGGCGGCGCACCTCGGCCTGAAACAAAAACGTGGTCCCGGTGATCCGATCTACGAAGAAGTCGATCGTTTGGAGATTTTTCGCGCAACCGGCGAGCTTCGTCGCGTCCAAAGAGTTATCGATCGCCGGAACAACATGTATCGCGAACACATCACGAGCGTTGAAACTGGCGAAGTGCGTCGACAGGTCGAAGAGCGGCTTGATCAGCACTTTGGGAGAGGCTCGGCGAAGAGTTCCAAAACCAACAATCCTGAACCCGAGTAGCTGGGCGAGCCGGTCACGATCGCGCCGCCGTGGCAGCGTGCTGTGCGCTATCGAGCGACCCAGACGTACAACATGTGCGGATGGACGTACCCCGCATCGATGCGTTCGGCGACGATCGATTCGAAGCCGTGGCGGCGCAGGCGGGCGGAGAAATCGGCCGGGGTCTCGTAGCTAAACGATTCGCCGAGGGTGAGGTGGAGGGCGGTGGCGAGGCGTTCCTGGAGGCGGTTCCATGAGTGTTTCACGCGGGCGGTGGGATCGTGTTCCTTGATCAGCAGTGTGCCGCCGGGTTTTAGACGGAGCTTGACGCGATCGAGGAATGGATCCCAATCGTTGATCGGCATTTTGTACAGCACGTCAATGATCGCGATCGCGTCGAACGTGCCGCGGATGCAGTCGTCGTAGCCAATCACACTTTGGATGCCGGCGAACTTGCGCACTTTGCGGGCATCTGGATCGATTGCCGTTGGCCGTTCGCCGTTTTGCCGAGCGAACACCGAGAACAGCGCGTGTCCTGCGCCGATATCGAGCAACCGCGCGTTCGGCGGGAGGTGGCGCAGCACGCGCAGAAACGGGCAGGTGAGGAAGCGGATCAGCACATGCGCGCGCGTTCGCATCGGGAACTTGCGATATTCGCGGTGCAGTACTCTTAGCGCGCGGATGAATGAACGCACGGTGCGATTGTATGGTTGGTGGCGCGAGATCCTCGGCGCCGTCATCGTCCTGCTTTCGCGTCTCGCCACCATGCCGAAGACGTTCTGGGAGGGCGACGAGCTGCTTTTCGCGGCCGCGATCACGAAGTTCGACCCGTGGAGCTCGCGTCCGCACCCTCCCGGCTATCCGCTTTACGTCGGCCTCGGCAAGTTCGCGGCGCTCTTCACCGATCCCTTTCACGCGCTTGTTGCGCTCAGCGTGATCGCGAGCGTCATCGGATTCGTTGCGCTCGCGATCACATTTCGCGACCTGTTGCAGGATCGCGATCTCGCGGTCTGCGGCGCGCTGATTTTCTATTTCTCCGCGTCGATGCTCGTGCACGGGACGCTGCCGCTCTCCGATGGTCCCGCAATCATGTTCGTCGCGCTTACGCTTTGCGCTGCTGCCGCATTTTCCATGAGCGAGCGCCGCGCGATCGCGCTCGGCCTCGCGGCATCGGCGGCCATCGGCACGCGTCCGCAGCTCGTCGTCTCGGTGTTGCCGCTCTTTTTGATTCTGCTGATCTGGACGCGCAGCGTTCGCAAGATCGTCGCGGGACTCGTCAGCTTCACGCTCTTGTCGATCGCCTGGTTCATGCCACTGATGGATGCAGCGGGCGGTTGGGCGAAGTTGATGTTGTGGGAGAGCCGGCAGGCGAGCTACGTCGCGACCCACGACGCAGCGATGTCGCGCGGTGCGAGCACCACCAACGTCATCCTTTCCGATTTCGTCGCGCATCCGTGGGGGCCGAAATGGATCGCGCTGCCGCTGATCGTCGTCGCGCTCTTCGGAGTCTACGTCCTCGCGCGCAAGCCGAAACGTCCGCTCATCCCGCTCGCGATTTTCACAATCCTGCAATTCATCTTTGCGATCTACGTCATGGATCCCGCCGACGGCGCGCGATACAGCCTTCCGCACATGATCGCGATCGCGCTGCTCGTCGCGGCAGGACTGGATGTCATTCGCAGGAGCACGCAACTGCGCGCCGCTCCGTGGATCGCGGTGGCCGTCCTCGCGACGGCGTCGCTCGCGTACACCTGGCCGATCGTCGGCACGCGCCGCGCCGTTCCATCGCCGCCGGCCGCGGCCGCGGCGTACGCGAACGTGCATTTCGCGCCTAACACGGTCATTGCCTATGAGCTGTCGCTCCGCCCGCACGCGGAACATCTGATGTCGCGATTCCCCTCGGTCGTCGTCGAAAAGGCGCTGGCAGCGTTTTACAACCGGCCCGACGTCCCGCTCGTCGTGTTCGGCGACGGCGGTTCATCCGCAACAAACTTTGCGTGGCCTGACAGCGATGCGTACGGAAAGCTGACCCGCAATCACTACCGCGTCGTCAGTCTCGAGCCGATTCCGCCCGGTGAGCGATTTCTTCCCGTGAGCGGCGTCTATCAATTGGAGCGGACAGTCGCGGGGGACGCGTGGAGATGGCTCGCGCGCGATGCTGTCATCCTCTTGCCTTCTGCGCACCTGCCTCGGGTTACGCTTACGTTTCGTCTCTCGCCGGACACGCCGTATGAAAAACTCCGTGTCCTCTGCGCCTCTGTGGTGAAAGGCTCTCACCACAGAGACACAGAGAGCAGAGAGATCACAGTCACGAAAGAGAAGAGCACCGTCACCATGAGCGCAGGTGACGAGATCGCTATCCATGCCGATCAGTCCTTCGCCCCCGCGACCGTGCTGCACAATCAGGATCCGCGCATTCTCGCGGTTCAGCTCATCCGAGTCGTACAATCGCCCTGATGCGGCAGCCGTCCGTTTCCTTCGTCATCCCGATGTTCAACGAAGAGGAGAACATCGATCACGCCATCGACGCGGCCGTCGAGGCGCTGACAAAATACACCGACGACTACGAGATCATCATCGTCGACGACGCTTCGACCGACGCCTCGCCGATGCTGGTCGCGCGGCGCAGCGCCGAGAATCCGCGCATTCGCAGCATTCGCCACGAGAAGAATCGCAAGTTAGGCGGCGCGCTGAAGACTGGATTCGCAGCGACGACGAAAGATCTCGTCCTCTACATGGACGCCGACCTCCCCTTCGACCCCGACGTCCTCGGCCGCGCCATGCGCGCGATGCAGGTGACCGGCGCGGATGTCATCGCCGGCTATCGCCACGATCGGACGATGGAGGGACCGAGGCGCGCGATCTATTCGTATGTCTACAACGGGTTGATTGGAGTGCTCTTCGGCTGGCCGCATCGCGACATCAATTTCTCGTTCAAGCTTCTCAAGCGCGAAGTCCTCGACGCCATTGATCTGAAGGCCGAGGGGTCGTTGATTGATGCGGAGTTGATTGTGAAGGCGAAGAATCGCGGGTTCGCCATTCAGCAGATCGGGCTGGATTATTTTCCGCGCATTCGCGGCAAGTCGCATCTCTCTTCGCCGAAGGTGATATTCAAGATTCTTGCGGAGCTGGTGAAGCTGTATCCGGAGATGAGGAAGCGGGAGCCGCCAAGGCAGCGCGAGGCGGCGAGCGTCAGCGAGATCCGTGAAAAGACTCATCGTCACGGCCGATGACGTCGGCCTCGATCGCGGGATGACCTCCGGCGCGATCGAAGCGCATCGCAACGGCATCGTGACGGCCTGCTCGATCGTCGCAAATGGCCGCGAGTTCCAGGATGCGGTCGCGCGATTGCGTGATGTGCCGTCGCTCGAGGTCGGCGTGCATCTGACGCTGGTCGAAGAGCGCGCGCTCACCACCGGCGAGGCGATGCCGCGCAACTGGACGGCATTCCTCTTTTCGAACAAGGCGAACGTCGAGCCGGAGCTGCGCGCACAGATCGAGCGCGTGCTCGCGACCGGACTTCGCATCACGCATCTCAATGGCCACCAACATCTCCATCAGTGGCCGCGTATCAGTCGCATCGTGCGGACGCTGGCTCGCGAATACGGAATCGGCTACGTGCGCGTCGTGAATGATCGCGGTGGAAACAGCAGGCGGCTGTCGATGGCGATGCTGAACGTGCTTGGTGATAGATCAAGAAAAACAATCGGCGTCGCGGAGGCGGGACACCTGACTGCCGATCGGATCATTGCGCTGCTCGATCACGCCCGCGACGTCACTGAGCTGGTTGCCCATCCGGGACTCGATGTCGCCGGCTACTCCCATTGGAACTACGAGTGGAATCGCGAGACGGCCGCGCTATGCGACCCTCGGCTGCGCGACGCGATTTCAAAGGAAAACATTGCTCTCATTGCGCCTTCTAAACTATAAATAACATATGCGACGAACTCTTCCTCTATTGATATTGATACTCGTGTCCTCTGCCGCCTCTGCGTTCGTGGGAATGCAGTCCGACGCTCCCGCCCTCGACTCGGTCATCGGCCCCGGCGCGCTGGTCACTTTGTCTTCAAACCGTTCGTGAATGACGTCGACGAACACGACGTCACCATCGACTTCACCGCCGCGCCGGCAACGATCGAATCGATCGAGTCGTCGCAGTTCGCCTGCACCTTCAGCGGATCCACGGCGCACTGCACCCGCGCGCTCTTTCCAAAGGACACGGTCGGCCTCCCGATCAAGCTCGGTGTGCGGATGCCGCCAACCGGCCGGCGCGACCTACACCTGGAGCCCGTGGGTCAACGTCGCGAGCCTGTTCTACGTCACGAACGCGGCGTCGGACGGCGCCGGATCGTTCCGCGATGCGATCACGCGCGCGAACGCCGTTTGCCTGCAAAGGCAGCAGCCGTGCGAAATCGATTTTCAGATTTCGGGCGAGATCAATCTCGATACTCCACTGCCCGCGATCACGGCGGGGAAGATTGCGATCGACGGCAAGAAACAGATCACCCTGGACGGAAGCGGCATGCAGTCGCCTGGCGTGACGATCAATGGCGAAGAGATCACGCTCTCCGGATTTAAGATCGTGAACTGGGGAGGCGCCGGCATTCTGATCGTCGCCCCGCCGCGCACGTCGCTCCGCGCGGCGATCTCCGACAACGAGATCCGGCAAAATCTGCGCGGCGTGATGGCTTTGGTCGCGGTCTCTCCGCAGGCGAAGTGGACCGAGGTCCGCGGCAACTCGATGAAGGGCAATGGACAGCTCGGCATCGACTTCGCGCTCGATCTCGTCACGCCGAACGTCGACGATGATTCGACGCGGCCCGTTCCGAACGCGCCGGTGATCACATCCGCCACGTACGACAGCGGAAAGACGGTCATCATCGGTCACGTCGATCTGCGAAAACCGGCGGACGTCGGTTTCTTCCTCCCGATCATCGATCTGTACGGCAGTACCAGTTTCGACGCGCAAGGGGAAAAGCCTCTGACTGTCTATGTCGATTACGGCAGCGGAGTCGGGATCAACTCCCGAACCGGCGATTTCGTTTTTACATACAACGGCGATGTGAGAGGCCAGTACATCACCGGCACCTACACTCGGATGTACCTCGGAAAAGGTGTTACGGCCAACGCGCTGCAGCCTCGCCCTCAGTACTACGAGAACTGGCAGGCGACGTCCGAGATGAGCAATCCGGTGCGCGTGGCTCCGTAAACATATAATCCGCGCCCGCCATGGCGAAGAAGATCGCGGTCATTCCCGGCGACGGAATCGGCCCGGAAGTGATCGCCGAGGGGATGCGGATTCTCGAGAAGGTCAACGAGTCGCGAAAACTCGGATTGCAATTCGTCCACTTCGGATGGAACGCCGACGAATTTCTGCGCACCGGCATCTCGATCCCGCCCGGCAGCATGGACGACATCCGCAACAACTACGCCGCGGTCTACCTCGGCGCGTTCGGCGATCCGCGCATTCCCGACATGAAGCACGCCGCCGACATCCTCCTCGGCATGCGCTTCCAACTCGATCTCTATGTCAACTATCGACCAGTCAAGCTTCTCAACGAACGCCTCTCGCCGCTGAAAGAAAAAAAGAAAATCGACATGGTGATTTTTCGCGAGAACACCGAAGGGGCGTATGTCGGAATGGGCGGTGCGTTCAAGAAGGGGACGGCGGAAGAGATCGCGGTGCAGGAAGACGTCTCGACGCGCAAGGGCGTGGAGAGGATCATCCGCTACGCATTCGAATTCGCGCAGAAGCATGGAAGAAAATCGGTGTGCATGGCGGACAAGAACAACGTCATGCGCTACGGCGGCGATCTGTGGATGCGAACGTTCGAAGAGGTCGCGAAGGAGTTTTCAGCGATTGAGCACTTCCACATGTTCGTCGACGCATTGACGATGCAGATGGTCCGCGCGCCGGAGATGTTCGACGTGATCGTGACCAACAACATGTTCGGCGATATCGTCACCGACCTCGGCGCCGCGCTGCAGGGAGGGCTGGGGGTGGCGGCATCAGGCAACATCAATCCCGGAAAGGTGTCGCTGTTCGAGCCGATTCACGGCAGCGCGCCGAAATACGCGAAGCAGAACGTCGCAAATCCGATCGGCGCGATCCTCACCGCCGCGATGATGCTCGATTACCTCGGCCATCCAAACGAGGGAAAAGCAATTGAAGCAGCCGTCGTCGCGGCAGTCGACGCCGGCGAAACAACCAAGGACCTCGGCGGCACGCTCGGAACGCGCGCCGCTGGAGAAGCGGTTTTGAAACGGCTAACGGCCAACGGCTAACGGCCAACGGCCAACGGCCAACGGCTAACGTTTTAACGATTCAAGGAGAGGCCATGAAAAAAGCACTAATCGCAGTCATCACAATGCTCGCTGCGAACCTCTACGCCGCCGAAGGCATGTGGATGCCGCAACAGATCCCGCAGCTCGCGGACGAGCTCAGAAAGATGGGACTGAAGATCGATCCGAATCGATTCGCCGATCTCACGGGCGATCCGATGGGCGCCGTCATCTCGCTGGGCGGATGCAGCGCATCATTCGCCTCGCCCGATGCGTTGGTCGTGACGAACCATCACTGCGGATTCGGTGCGCTGCAGTTCAACTCCACGCCACAGCGCGATCTGATTACGAATGGTTTTCTCGCGAAGACGCGCGATGAGGAACTTCCAGCGGGACCTGGTTCGCGCATGTTCGTAACCACCAACATCGACGACGTCACCAATCGCGTTACAGGCGCGCTCACCGCGAAGATGAGCGATCTCGATCGCGAGAAGACGATCGACCGCGCCACCAAGCAGCTCGTCGAGGAATGCGAGAAGCCAGGCGGCGTGCGCTGCCGTGTCGCGTCATTCTTCGAGGGATCGCAATACCTGCGCACGACGCAGATGGAAATTCGCGATGTGCGCCTGGTCTACGCTCCCGCGCTCGGCGTCGGCGATTTCGGAGGCGAGACCGACAACTGGATGTGGCCGCGCCACACCGGCGACTGGTCGTACCTGCGCGCGTATGTCGGAAAAGACGGCAAGCCCGCTGACTATTCGAAGGACAACGTTCCGTACCACCCCGCGCACATTCTCAAAGTCTCGAATGAAGGCGTGAATCCTGGAGATCTCGTGATTGTTGCCGGCTATCCCGGCCGCACGTTCCGCTATCGCACCGCCGCGGAAGTCGGGAACATGCAGCAATACTCGTATCCGACGACGATCAAATACGCGACGGATCTCAACAACATCCTTCGCGAGATGGGCAAGAACAACAAAGCGGTCGAAATCGCGAATGCGAACCGCATCAAAGGCAACGACAACACCCTGAAGAATTTCACCGGCACGCTGACCGGCTTCGAGAAATTCGGAATCGTCGGACAGCGGCAGAAGCGCGAGAACGAGCTGGCTGCGTACGTCGCGTCGCATCCTGACGCGCAGAAATACGCCGGCGCTGTCGATCAGATGAGCAAGCTCGAGCAAAAGGCGAACGCGACGCAGCAGCGCGACACCGTGCTGTCGTGGCTGTTCCGAAGCTCGCCGATGCTCGGTCAGGCCTCGACGCTGTATCGACTCTCGCTGGAGCGGCCGAAATCCGACATCGATCGCAATCAGGGATTCCAGGAACGCGACTGGCCGCGGATCGCCGAGGGGATGACGCGGGCGCAGAAGTCGCTGGAACCGCAGAGCGATCGCGCCGGCCTGCGCTACTTCATCCTCGAATCGCAGAAGCTTCCCGCCGGCCAGAGCATCGCGCCGCTCGACGACTTAGTCGCGAAGAATGGCGGCGTCGACAAGTTCCTCGATCAGCTTTACGGCAACACCAAAATCGCCGATCTCGCGCTTCGAAAGACGATGCAGACCGAGACGACCGCGCAGCTCACGGCGCATCACGACGCCATGATCGACTTCGCGGCCGCGCTTTCGCCGCTGATCCTGGAGAACGAGCGGAAGGACAAAGAATTGTCCGGCGCGATGTCGCGTCTGCGCCCGATGTACATGGAAGGGCTGCGCGCGTCGAGCGGCGGCCGCCTCTATCCCGATGCGAACGGCACGCTTCGCATCACGTTCGGCAAAGTCGTTGGCTACGCGCCGAAGGATGCCGTCGTCTACTCGCCGCAGACGACCGTCGCCGGAATCCTGCAGAAGAACACGGGGTCCGGCGAATTCGACGCACCGAAGAACGAGCTCGACGCGATCCGCGCGAACAAGACCGCCGGCTATCTCGATCCGCAGCTCGGCCAGGTGCCCGTCAATTTCCTGTCGGACGTCGACACGACGGGCGGCAACTCCGGATCGCCGACGCTCAACGCAAAGGGTGAGCTCAACGGCCTTCTCTTCGACGGGACCTACGAATCCCTCGGATCCGACTTCGTCGTCGACCCGAACATCACGCGATCGATCCATGTCGACGCCGTGTACATGCTGTGGATGATGGACGCCGTCGATGGTGCTCACAATTTGTTACAAGAGATGGGACTACCTGTGCGCTTCGCGAAGTAAAATCGCGGCTCGATGCGAGTCATCAAGATCGACCGCCGCGAATTCGTCAAGCTGACTTCGGCGGCATCGGCGGGATTGATTCTCGCTGTGCAGATGCCTCGCTCCGCGGTCGCGTCGGACTCGAAGTCTTACGCGTTAGGCGCATTTCTGGAGATTGGCACCGACGGCACGGTCACGATCTACGTTCCGCAAACGGAGATGGGGCAGGGCGTGCGAACGGCGCTCCCGATGTTGATTGCCGAGGAGCTGGATGCCGATTGGGACCGAGTGCGGATCAAGCAGGCCGACCTCGACAAGAAGTATGGCGACCAGGGCACGGGCGGCAGCGGAAGCGTGTCGGGCCGGTTCATGCCCTTGCGCAAAGCGGGGGCGACCGCGCGCGCGATGCTCGTGGCGGCGGCCGCCGCGCGGTGGGGCGTCGACCCGAAAGAGTGCAGCGTCACGAAGGGCGTCATCACGCACGGCACGAAGAGGCTGACATTCGGCGAGGTCGCGGAAGCGGCCGCGAAGCTGCCGGTGCCGGCTGAAGTCGCGCTGAAGGATCCCGCGAAGTTCACGATCATCGGACAGAAAGTCCATCGCATCGACACGCCCGACATCGCGAGTGGAAAAGCGATCTTCGGAAGCGACGTCCGCGTTCCCGGAATGCTCTATGCGGTCGTTCTTCGCTCACCGGTCTTCGGTGGCAAGGTTGCCAGCTTCGACGACACCAAGGCGAAGGCGATGGCGGGCGTGAAGCACGTCGTGAAGATCGACGCAGTCGGAGTGACCCTTCCGTGGAGCGGAGTGGCGGTGGTGGCCGATTCAACGTGGAAAGCGATCCAGGGCCGCAACGCGCTCGAGGTGAAGTGGGACGAAGGTCCGCATGCCGCCGAGAACTCGGCCGACCTGCAGAAAGCGATGCAGGCAGGCATGTCGGGTCCTCCGACGGAGCGTTTCCGGAATCATGGCGACTTCGATGCCGCCCTGAGCGCCGCCGCGAAAATCGTCGAAGCGGAGTATGAGGTCCCCTTCCTCGCGCACGCCACGATGGAGCCGCAGAACGCGACCGCCAGCGTCGGCGCGGATGCCGCCGAGGTCTGGGCGCCGACGCAGTTTCCGGACCCGCTGGCGAAGGCCGCCGCCGGCATGCTGAAGATCAAACCGGAGAACGTTAAGGTGCACGTCACGCTGGCGGGCGGAGGGTTCGGCCGGCGCATCAACAACGATTACGCGCTCGAAGCGGTGCTGATCTCGAAGGAGGTCGGTGCACCGGTCCATGTGCATTGGACGCGCGAAGACGACATGACGCACGACTTCTACCGGCCGCCCGGCCGCTACAAGCTGACTGGCGGCCTGGACGCGAACGGCAAGCTGGTGGCGTACAAACACCGCGTCGCATCGCCCACCGTGCGCGCGTACTACCGCGGGCCGAAAGCGGCGGACCTGGCGGAGGCGCGGACGCTCGATGTGTTCGAGATCGTGCCGAACTCGCGCGGCGAATTCGTCATCGTCGATTGCGGTGTTCCGCGCGGCTGGTGGCGCTCCGTCGGCGCGGCAGCGAATACATTCGTGCTGCAGAGCTTTTACGACGAACTGGCGCACGCCGCAGGCAAAGATGCGATCGACTTCCAACTCACGCTCCTCGGCGACGGGCTGGTGATTCCGTCGACCGACGCGGACGAAAAGGATTTTCCGTTCCGCGGCGACCGGATGAAGAACGTCATCGCGACGGTCCGCGATCGCTCGGGCTGGGGCAAGCCGCTGCCGGCCGGCCACGCCCATGGCTTTGCCACGGTCTACGACTCGCTGACGTACTGCGCGGAGGTCGCCGAGGTGTCGATCGCGAAGGACGGGACACCGCGCGTTCATCGTGTCACGGCAGCCATCGACTGCGGACTTGCGGTCAATCCCGACGGAATTGCCGCGCAGGTCGAAGGCGGAATTGCGTTCGGATTGAGCGCCGCGCTGTACGGCGAGATCACGCTGAAGAACGGCCGTGTCGAGCAGTCGAACTTTCACGACTATCCCGTGCTCAGGATCGATCAGATGCCGGCCGTCGAGACCCACATCATTCCGAGCACAGCATTACCGACTGGAACAGGTGAGCCGCCCGTCCCGCCGATTGCTCCGGCGGTCGCGAACGCGATCTTTGCATTGACCGGGAAGCGGGTGCGAAAGTTGCCGTTTCAACTATAATTTCGCTCCCTTCCGGGTGTAGCAAAGGAGCCTCTCATGTCTGGCCATAGTCGATGGAGCACCATCAAGCACAAAAAGGGTGCTACGGACGCGAAGCGCGGAAAGCTCTTCACGCGCCTGATCAAGGAAATGACGGTCGCAGCCCGCCAGGGCGGCGGCGATCTCAACGGCAATCCGCGTTTGCGGGCGGCGGTGACCGAAGCCAAGAACAACAACATGCCGAAGGACACCATCGAGCGCGCCGTCAAACGCGGCAGCGGCGATCTCGAAGGCGCCTCGTATGAGGAGATCACGTACGAGGGTTACGGCCCCGGCGGCGTTGCGATCATCGTCGAGGCGCTGACCGACAACTCGCACCGGACGACTCCCGAGGTGCGCCACATCTTCGAGAAAAACGGCGGAAACCTCGGCACGCCCGGCTCGGTCAAGTTCCAGTTCGATCGCAAGGGCCTCTTCACGATCGAGAGGAAGGCCGTCGACGAGGACAAGCTGATGGAGATCGCGCTGGAAGCGGGGGCGGACGATCTCGATACCGAAAACCCCGAGGCCTACGAGATCACCACTTCGCCCGAGAGCTTCGAGGCCGTGCGCCAGGCGCTGGAGAAGAACAACATTCCGACAGTCGAAGCGAAGATCGGACAGATTCCGTCGCTGTACGTGAAGCTCGACGAGTCGAAAGCCAAGCAGACAATGCGCCTGCTGGAGATGCTCGACGATCAGGATGACGTGCAGAACGTCTGGTCTAACTTTGATATCCCGGCAGAAATGATGGAATCGGCGTAAACGAGAATCAAAACCTGAATTGGAAATTGGGAATTGGGAATTGGGACTTTAGAGAATCTTAATTCTCAATTCCGAATTCTCAATTGCGAATTCCGAATTCCGAATTCTTAAGGGGAGAACGCATGAAGGCCTTCACGTCTTGTCTCGCACTTCTCTCTGCCACGGCCCTGGCTCAAACTCCCTCCAACCTCGTCATCGAAAACATCCCGACCTTCCCCGACGCACTCGCCGAAAAAGTTCAGCCCTATCTCGAAGCCCGCACGGCCGCCTTCCAGGGCTGGAATCCCGCGCGGGCCGAGATGCTCATCTCGACGCGCTTCGGCAACACGCCGCAACTGCATGTCGTGAAGATGCCCGGCGGCGCGCGTCAGCAGCTCACGTTCTTCTCCGATCGCGTGCTGGGCGGCGGGTTCCGGCCCAATGACCCGAACACGATTCTCTTCGTGAGGGACACCGGAGGGGGCGAGTTCTTCCAGTTTTATCGTTTCGATGTCGGCACGGGAGAGATCACTCTCGTCACTGACGGCAAATCGCGCAACACCGCATCGGTCTTCTCACGCGATGGAAGATGGCTCGCCTTTGCATCGACCCGCCGCACCGCAAAGGACACCGATCTTTACGTGGCAGATCCGATGCAGCCGCGAAACACGCGCATGGTCCTTCAGGTGGAGGGCGGCGGCTGGGCGCCGAGCGATTTTTCTCCCGACAACAAACAGATCCTGGTAACCAACGAGATCTCCGCGAACCAGTCCGAGCTCTATCTGCTCGATCTGGATGCGGGCACGAAGCGACAGCTCACGCCGAAAGGCGCGCCGATCGCGTTCGGTAACGGCAGATTCTCGCGCGATGGCAACGACATTTATTTTCTGAGCGACGAAGGCTCTGAATTCTCGCAGCTCGTGCGGATGCATCTCGCCGATGGCGCGAAGACCACCCTCAGCCACGAGAAGTGGGACGTCGATGAGTTCGATATTTCGAAGGACGGCAAACGCATCGCATACGTGACCAATGAGAACGGCATCGGCGTGCTGCACGTGGCCGATGCAGCGACCGGCGCAGCAGTCAGCATTCCGAAGATGCCGATCGGCATCCTCGGCGGCGTCAAATGGCACCCGAACAACCACCTCATCGGCATGACCATCACGTCAGCGAAGGCGCCGTCGGATGCGTATTCACTGGACGTCGACAGCGGCGCCATCAGCCGATGGACGACCAGCGAGACCGGCGGCCTCAACGCGTCGCGCAATGTCGATCCGCAACTCGTGTCGATGAAGAGTTTCGACGGAACGATGATCTCGGCGTTCGTCTATCGGCCCGATGCAGCGCGATTTCCGGGCAAGCGGCCGGCGCTGATGGTCATTCATGGCGGTCCGGAAGGACAGAGCCGTCCGGGATTTCTCGGGCGAAGCAATTACTGGATCAACGAGCTCGGCATCGCACTCGTTTATCCGAACGTGCGCGGCTCGTCCGGCTACGGGAAGACCTACCTCGCGATGGACAACGGCTACAAGCGAGAGGACACGGTCAAAGACATCGGCACCGTCATCAATTGGATCAAGAGCGATCCGATGCTCGACGGCGATCGCATCGGCGTCTACGGCGGCAGCTACGGCGGCTACATGACGCTGGCCACGATGACGCATTACAACGATCAGATGCGCGCGGCCATCGACATCGTCGGCATCGCGAGCTTCATCACGTTTTTCCAGAACACGTCGGCCTATCGTGCCGATCTCCGCCGTGTGGAATATGGCGATGAACGCGATCCGAAGATGCACGCGTTTCTCGAGCAGATCTCGCCGCTGTCCAGCGCATCGAAGATCACCAGGCCGCTGATGGTCGTCGCGGGGTTCAACGATCCACGCGTGCCGTACACCGAAGGCCAGCAGATCGTGAAGGCGGTCAGGGCGAACAACGCGCCGGTGTGGTGGCTGATGGCGAAGGATGAGGGCCACGGCTTCGCGAAGAAAAACAATCAGGATTATCTGTTTCTGGCGATGACGGAGTTTCTGCAGCAGTTCCTGTTGCAGTAGCGCCGTGCCGTTTTCCTCCGCGCTCCTCACCGATCTCTACGAGCTCACCATGGCCTATGGCTACTGGAAGAGCGGGAAGGATCGCGATGAGGCTGTCTTCCACATGTACTTTCGCGAGAACCCTTTCGACGGCGGCTACACGATTGCGGCCGGACTCGAAGAGGCGATCGCCTATCTCGAGGCGCTGCGCTTCACGCGCGATGATCTCGATTTTCTCGCCGCGGTCACCGGCAACGACGCTCGCCCGCTTTTTCCCGCCGACTTCCTTCGCCAACTCGAAGACTTTCGACTGACCTGCGACATCGACGCGATTCCGGAGGGCACGGTCGTGTTTCCGCAGGAGCCGCTGGTTCGCGTCACGGGTCCGATTCTCGAGGCGCAGATCATCGAGACCGCGCTTCTCAACATGATCAACTTTCAATCGCTGATCGCAACGAAAGCGGCGCGCGTCGTTTATGCCGCGAAGGGCGATGCGGTGATCGACTTCGGTCTGCGGCGCGCGCAGGGCGTCAACGGCGGACACGCGGCCAGCCGCGCTGCGTACATCGGCGGCTGCGCCGGAACTTCGAACGTGCTCGCCGGCGCCGATTTCAAGATCCCGGTGAAGGGCACGCACGCGCATAGCTGGGTGATGGCGTTCGACAGCGAGACGGAAGCGTTCGAGAAATATGCCGAGGTGATGCCGAACAATTGTTTGTTTTTGATCGATACGTACAACACGCTTCAGGGTGCGGGGCGAGCGATTGAAGTTGGTAAGCGGCTCCGGGCGAGCGGCCACGAAATGATCGGAGTGCGTCTCGACTCGGGCGATCTCGCTTACCTGTCGAAGGAAGTTCGCAAGATGCTCGACGCCGCCGGTTTTCCCAATGCTGTCATCGGAGCCAGCAACGACCTCGACGAGCATCTGATCACGAGTCTCAAAGAGCAGGGTGCGAAGATCGATCTTTGGGGTGTCGGTACGCGACTCTTGACGGCCTTCGATCAACCGGCGCTCGGCGGCGTTTACAAATTGTCGGCGCTACGGCCGCGCGACAGCCAGTGGCAGTACCGCATCAAGATCTCGGAGCAGGCCATCAAGACTTCCAATCCTGGAATGCTGCAGGTGCGGCGTTTCGCCGGCGCCGACATGATCTTCGATGAGCTCAGCGGCGAACCGACGAACATCATCGTCGATCCGCTGGACCTCACGCGGCGGCGAAGCGTCCCTGCGAATGCGAGCTGCGAAGATCTGCTCGTGCCGGTCTTCCGGCGAGGCACCCGCGTCTACGAGCTGCCGTCGATCGAACAGATTCGCGCGCGCCGCGCTGCGAACCTGGATCGCTTCCATGACGGCATCAAACGCTTCGTCAATCCACATCGCTATCCTGTCGGTCTGGAGAAGAATCTCTTCGATCTGAAGATGCGCCTGATCCTGGAGACGCGCGGAGCAGCGGTGTGACGACTGTCTTTTCGATCGCGGAATACGACTACATGGCCGACGCGCTCACGCGCGGCGACAAGTACCTGCGCGGGGCGATCGAGCGCGATGTTTTTCCCGACGGCGAACACTACCTGCGCATCGCGTCGGATGTTCTCGATCAGCATGCGGTTGTCATCGGCGGCACAATTTCCGACAAGGCAATGCTCGAGGTGTACGACCTCGGATGCGCCATCGTCGAAAATGGCGCGGCGACCCTGACGCTGATCGTGCCGTGGTACGGCTACGCCACGATGGATCGCGCGACGAAAGCAGGGGAGGCCGTCACCGCGAAGAATCGCGCGCGGATCTTCTCGTCGATCCCGGCCGCGAAGCTCGGCAATCAGATCCTGCTGCTCGACCTGCACAGCGAAGGGATTCCGCACTACTTCGAAGGAAGCCTTCATCCGGTGCATGTCTACGGCAAACCGGTGATTCACGCGCTCGCACGCGAGATCGCCGGCCGTGATTTTGTTCTCGGATCGACCGACGCCGGCCGCGCGAAATGGGTGGAGTCGCTGTCGAACGAGCTCGGCGTGCCGGCAGCGTTCGTCTACAAGCGCCGTCGCGGTCCTGAAACGACGGAAGTCACGGCGGTCAGCACGAAGTTGTCGGGCGAGACGGTCGTGATCTACGACGACATGATCCGCACCGGCGGCTCGCTCATGAACGCCGCGCGTGCGTATCGCGACTCCGGCGCCGGGAAACTGTTCGCGATCGCGACGCACGGCGAATTTGCGGACGACGCATTCGCGCGCATTCAATCGAGCGGTTTGTTCGAAGCGATCGGGTGCACCGACAGCCATCCGCGCGCGCATGCGTTGCGCGATCGCGGACTCATCGTGCGGCCGGTTGCGGAGTTGTTCTCGCCTTTCCTGCGATGACGGAGAGCGCCGCGACAAGCGCAATCGCCGCTCCCGTGAAAAAAGCAATGCGAGGCGAGACCGCCTGATACAGAACGCCGAACAGCGCCGTCCCTGCAAGCACGAACATTCCCGTCGCGAGGTAGTACAGACCGAAACTGCGCCCGCGCGATTCCGCCGGCACCAGATCCCCAATCCACGCCCGCTCCGCCCCCTCGGTCAGCGTGAACGGAATCGCGTAGACGACAAAAAGTATGACGAAAATAGCTAACGATTTGGCAAATGGGAATGCGAAGTAGATGACAGCGTAGATCGTCCAGCCGGCGATCAACAGATTGCGCCGGTCGGTGACATCCGATCGCGCTCCGGCATACGTCGAGAAAAGCGACTTGATGACGTGATGCGCCGACCAGAGCACCGGAAGCATTCCGACCGCGACACCCGCGGCGTTCGCCTGCAGCAAGAGGTAGGCGTCGCTCGAATTTGCGAGGGAGAAGAGCGCGATCGATCCGAGTGCGTAGAAGAATGGGCGGGGGAGGTTGCCAGGTTGTGTGGTCTCGAGGTCGCGCGGCTTCGGGGCGCGAGGTTCTTCGTGGAGAAAAATCATGAGCAGCGCCACGCCGACCGCTCCCGGAATCACAGCGATCATGAACACGGTGCGCATCGGTAGATGCGCCACGTCGAGAAACAGAATCGCGAGGAGCGGGCCGACGACGGCGCCGGTGTGATCGAGCGCTCGATGAAATCCGAAAGCCCGGCCGCGGCTCTCGATCGGAGTGACGTCGGCGATCATCGCGTCGCGCGGCGCCGATCGGATGCCCTTTCCCGTGCGATCGAGAAGACGGGCGGCGAGGACGCTGGTCCAGCGGCCGGCGACCGAGATCCACGCGCGGGAAAGCGTTGCCAGCGCGTAGCCGCCAACGACGAACGGCTTGCGCCGCGGCAACCGATCGGAAATCGAGCCCGCGACGAGTTTGAGAATCGACGAGAGCGCGTCGGCCGTCCCTTCGATGAGCCCGACGATGAGCGGTGTCGCGCCGAGCGTCGTCGTCAGAAACACCGGCAGCAGCGGATAGATCATCTCGCTCGCCGAGTCGTTCAGCAGCGAGATGATGCCGAGGAGAACGACCTGGGGCTTCAATCTGTGGCGTTCCACGCCGACAGCATAAAATGCGCGGCCATGGCAAAGATCAACAAAGTAGGCGTTTTGGGATGCGGCTTGATGGGATCAGGCATCGCGCAAGTCTCCGCGCAGTCCGGCTACGACACGGTGGTGGTCGAAGTCGAGCAGAAGTTCCTCGACAAAGGCATGTCAGGCATCGACAAAAGCCTCGGCAAATTCGTGGAGAAGGGGAAGCTGTCCGCCGCGGATAAAGACTCTTCTTTGCGGCGGCTGAAAGGCTCGACCTCGCTGAAGGATCTCGCCGACTGCGACATCGTCGTGGAAGCGATCACCGAGAATCCGAAGGTCAAGAAGGAGACCTACACCGCGATCGACTCGATCGTGAAGAAAGACGCGATCTTCGCATCGAACACGTCCTCGCTGACCATTACCGAGCTGTCGATGGCGACGGCGCGGCCGAAACAATTCGTCGGTCTGCATTTTTTCAATCCCGTTCCGCTGATGAAACTCGTCGAGGTCGTGCGCACGATTCTCACCAGCGACGCGGCATTCACCACCGCATTCGAATTCGCGAAGTCGCTCAGTAAGGATCCCGTCTCGTGTCGCGACAACTCCGGATTCATCGTCAACCGCCTGCTCGTTCCGTATCTGCTCGACGCGATCCGTGCGTACGAGGAAGGCGTCGGGTCGATCGAGGACATCGACAAAGCGATGCAGCTTGGCTGCGGCTATCCGATGGGTCCGTTCACGCTTCTCGATTTCGTCGGCCTCGATACGACCTACTTCATCACCGACGTGATGTTCGGCGAGTATCGCGAGAAGCGCTTCGCATCGCCGGCGCTGCTCAGAAAAATGGTTCTTGCGGGACGGTTCGGACGGAAGTCGGGGGCCGGTTTCTACGACTACGCCGGCGAGAAGCCGGTGGCGTTTGATCGGGTGAAGTGATGTCCTACGAAAACGTCAAAGTCGAAGTTCGCGACGGAATCCTCATCGTCACCATCGATCGCCCGAAAGTTCTCAATGCGCTGAATGCCGCGACGGTCGAGGAGATCTACCACGTCTTCGCGATGGCGCACGACGATACGACGATCAAAGCCGTAATCGTCACCGGTGGTGGCGACAAGGCATTCGTCGCCGGCGCCGACATCAACGAGCTCGCGCAAAAAACGCCGATCACCGGTAAGGACACGTCGGAGCGCGGGCAATTCATCCTGGCGTACATCGAGCGATTCCCGAAGATTGTGATCGCCGCGATCAACGGCTTCGCGCTCGGCGGTGGCTGCGAGATCGCGTTGGCCTGTCACATCCGCATCGCCTCCGAAAAGGCCCAGATCGGCCTTCCCGAAGTCACCCTCGGCATCATCCCAGGCTACGGCGGCACGCAACGCATGGCGCGCCTGCTCGGCAAAGGAAAGGCGCTGGAGCTAATCTGCACCGGCGATCGCATCGGAGCAGCCGAGGCGGAGCGGATCGGCCTGGTGAACAAAGTCGTCCCCGCGGATCAACTCATGACCGTGGCCGAGGAGATGGCCCGCAAGATCATGTCGCGGGGACCTTTGGCGATTCGGGCGGCCATCGAGGCCGTCAATGTCGGCAGCGAAATGTCCATCCGCGACGGCGAGTTCTTGGAAGCGACGCTATTTGGTCTGCTGTGCGCGAGCGACGATACTAAAGAGGGTATGAACGCATTTCTGGAGAAGCGACCGGCTCAATTCAAGGGAAAATAGTGGCCGGCCACGATGGACGAAAACCTTCACGACCTCATCTACGACTGGAATATCGCGACCGAGCGGCCGGCGCGCGCCGGCGATCGCAAG
>JALYZI010000150.1 GCA_030948915.1 Acidobacteriota bacterium | reverse complement strand
CGTCGGGATACTTGACTTCGCGCCTGCACTCCTCGCAAACGCGGCGCACGAGCCGCTGCGCGAGGATGCAGTTGAGCGCCGAAACGAAGTTGTACAGATCGACCTTCATGTTGAGGAAGCGCCCCAGGACGTCGACGACGTTGTTGGCGTGGACGGTCGTGAAGACGAGGTGTCCGGTGAGGGCGGACTGCACCGCGATCTGGGCGGTCTCCTCGTCGCGGATTTCGCCGACCATGATCTTGTCGGGGTCGTGGCGGAGGATCGATCGCAGGCCGCGCGCGAACGTCAGTCCCTTTTTCTCGTTCACCGGGATCTGCGTGATGCCGCGGAGCTGGTACTCCACCGGATCTTCGATGGTGATGATCTTGTCCTCCGCGCTCTGGATCTCGGAAAGCGCGGCGTAAAGCGTCGTCGTTTTTCCGGAGCCGGTCGGTCCCGTCACGAGCACCATGCCATACGGCTCTTTGATGAACTTGCGGAACTTGACCAGCATGTCGTCATCGAACCCGAGGACGTCGAGGCGGAGGGTTTTGAACTCCTTGTTCATCGACTCCTTATCGAGGATTCGGATGACGGCGTCTTCGCCGTGCGCGGTCGGAACGATCGAGACGCGGAAGTCGATGGTGCGGCCGGTGATGCGCAGCTTGAAGCGGCCGTCCTGCGGCACGCGTTTCTCGGCGATGTCGAGCTCCGACATGACTTTGATGCGGCTGATGATCGTCGAGTGATGGCGCTTGTCGATCGGATCGAGTGCCTCGTACAGAACGCCGTCAATGCGGTACTTCACGACCACTTCGTTGTCGCGCGTTTCGATGTGAATGTCGGACGCCCGGCGCTGGATCGCGTTGAAGACGATGGAGTCGACCAGCTTGATGATCGGCGATGACTCCTGCTGCGTGATGGAGTCGATCGTCAGCGTCTCTTCGCCTTCTTCATCTTCGTTGATGAGCTGCAGGCGGAAGCCTTCCGTGGCTTCGTCGAGCACGCGCTGGGTGGATTCCGATTTCTCCAGCTTGTCGCGGATGGCCGCCGGCGACGCGACTTTCACCTTGAGCGGAGCGCCGAGGAGCAGCTCGAGCTCGTCGAGCTTGAGAACGTCGGTCGGATCGCCGACGACGACCGCGATATGTCCGTTCTCGCGCCGCTCCGGCAGGAATTGATAGCGGATCATCAGATCCAGCGGAATGTCGCGGAAGAGCTGATGATCGACCTGGAAGTGATCGAGGGTTACAAAGGGGAATCCATACTGATCGGCGAGGCGCTGGGCGCGCGCGGCCTCACCGGTCGGGTCGAGATTCTTGTAAAGCGATCGGGGATCAGTAGCCATTTTGTTTGTCGTTCGCCGTTTGCCGTTGGCCGTGCATTCGGCTAACGGCTAACGGCCAGCGGCCAACCAAATTCATTGCTGCCCTACCGAGGTGAGTTGGAACAGCGGGAGATAGAAAGCGTACAAAAGTGTGGCAATCACCAGGCCCATGAAAACGAGAATGATCGGCTCGATCGCCGCCACCAGCCTCTGCAGTCTGGCCTCGATTTCCTCATCGTAGAACTCGCTGACGTTACCCAGCATTTCCGTGAGCGCGCCGGTCGATTCGCCGACCTTGATCATCTCGACGGCCAGGTCGCTGATGACTCCGGTGGCCTCCAGCGAACGCCACAACGGCTCGCCTTCGCGCACTTGCTGGACGATGCCGAACACCTTCGTCGAGATCAGGCGATTGGCGACGGATTGCGATGCGATTTCGATCGCGGGAACCATCGGAGTTCCGCCGCCGAGAAGCGTGCCGAGGGATTGTGTGAATTGCATGATCGCGAAACGGTGCAGCACGCCTCCGACGAATGGAACCTGAAGTTTGAATCGATCCCAGGCGAGACGGCCGGTGGTCGCGACCCATTGGCGCGCCAGAATGCTCAGGATGACTACGGCGACCAGAGTGAGGAGCAGATTGTTCGTGAGAACGTACGAGATCGTGATCATCAACCGCGTGAACGCTGGAAGCTGCGCGTCGAACCCGGCGTAGAACTCGGCGAACTTCGGAATGACTTTCGTGAGCATGATGAAGACCATGCCGAGAGACAATGTCACGAGGATGATCGGATAAATGAGCGCGCTGATGACCTTCTTGCGCAGCGCCACGATCATCTTCTGATATTTGAGAAATCGGCGTAGGACGCCTTCCAGATCGCCGGAACGCTCGCCGGCTCGCAGCGATGTCGAGTAGATCGGCGGGAAGACTTCGCCGAACGACGCGAAGGCATCTGAGAGCGCGACTCCCGACTTCAGTTTGTCGCGAACCTCGGTGAGGACTTCACGGAAGCGCGGATCCTTCTGACGCTCGAGCATGATGTCGAACGATTGCAGGATCGGCAGTCCGGCTTTGACGAGCGCGAGAAGCTCCTGGTTGAAGAGCAGGAAGCGCTCGGTGGAAACGCCTTTCCGCGATCGTGGTATGAAGTCGCGAAGCGAAATTGCGCCTCGCCGGGCAGCGAAGATGTGCATGCCCTGCTGACGCAATTCGTCCTCGGCTGCCCGTGATGACGTAGCCTGGACCTGACGGTCAACGATCTGGCCATCGGGCATTCCAACACGGATGATGAATTGCGGCATGTTCTCTTTTACGACGGCCGAAGAGGGTCAGCCGTTTCTTATATTTGCGCCGGAACAGCCGAAGCGGCTGTCCTCTCGATTACTGCGGCGGCGTCGGGCTCGACGGCGGCGGAGGCGGCGTCAACTGGTTCTGCAGTTGATTCAACTGCCGCGGGATCTCCTGCATCCGCTTGTTGACGAGATCCTCGTTGTACAGGCTGCCGTAGGGCTGATCGGCTTCCTCGGCCATCGCAGCATGCTCGCGCCGCAGATCGTCAATCTTTCGGGAGACCTGCGCTCGGTCCACCCCGCCGTTCGCCGACGCTACCGGATCGCTCGGATACTGCTGAGAAGCCGATCCGCTCGGGATCGGGGCGCCTTCATTGGTCGAGACCGCAATATGTCCGCCCATGCTGCGCAGCGCGGCGTTATCGATGACCTTTGCGGCGTGGACAGTCATTCTTGCGCGATTCGCGACCGCAACCTTCGCGGCGCGGACGAGCGGCGAATCGTTCGCCTGCACGTTGACATCGCTGATGAGCGTGCTGGTTGCAACCACCGGCGCCGGTGTCGCGGCGTACAAGGCCGCTCCTCCAACGACAGTGAGTGTAATTGCGGCAATCGCTGTGGTTCTCATGTTTCCTCGCAAACGGTCAATTTGACCAGGAACTTCCCGTCAATCCCCAATACTCGACCCGAACGAGCCCGCCTGCGCCGGAGCACCGCACCATCGCGCCGGCGGACACTCCATCCGTCACGTAAATTGTACCCGCGGTGCACGATCCGTGGTCGGAAAACGAGCAGATATTCGACCGTCCGAACTGGACGGGCCGGGCATCCGGGGCCATCGGCCGGCCGTCGTCAGGATCGACGATGCCGCTCGGAGGAAACCCGATCCGCGCAAGCGTGCCGGGGGCCAGAAGCCGGCGCGGCGCACCGATGCGGCGGTCGATCCCGCGATTGATGTCTTCTGTTAGAACGCCGTTGCCGTTGCCATCCTCGTAAACGGCGTAGAACCATTCGTTGCCCACGACGAAAAACTTCAGGCCGCGATACGCGCCGTTCGCCTGTCCCTCGAAGTTCTCGGCTTGCATGATGTCTCGGATATGACCGGTGGCGGCGCGCAGATCGGTACGGCGAAGGACGGTGGTCATGGCGGACGTCGTGACGGTGGCGAGAAGCGCGACGATCGCGAGGACGACCAGCAGTTCGAATAGCGAGTTTCCACGTTGCCGAATCATCGTGGGCTGCGGTGTTTCAAACCGCAGCCCAACGCGATCCGCTGATCTAATTCACTCGAGAATGTGGAGTTAAAGAAATCTCGGGCTTTCGCAACATGTAAAAAAACTTGTCCTTACGAGGACGATATGACGAACCCCTCTTGCGACTCGTACTTGCCGGCTTTGTAATTCGACATCAGCACGAGCCGGATCAGCACCTTGCGCGCCGCGCCAGATCCGACGATCTTGACTTCGAAGCCCGACGGAAATGCCGGTGTGGAGCTGTCGTAAACGGCGTATTTCGGAACGGGAACGAGGAGCGGGAAGGACGTCGTGCTTGTCGGACGGAAGGCGACGCTGTAGAGCATTTTTCCCGAGATCGAGCCACCCTTCGTTTCGGGAATCATCGTCGCGGCTGAATAGACCCAGATACCCTGATTTGCCTGCAGCGTAAGTGCGCCGCTGTTTGCAATGGAGTAGAACGCCGTGGCGACGGGCTGATTCATCGGGTCCCACGCGATACGGAGGTTCGCGGCCGTCAGCCCGTTGACGATCGACGTTTTCTGGGCTGCGGTAAAACTACCCGCGGCGCCGATGACCGGTTCGAGCTGAAAGCGGTCTGCGAAGTCGATGCTGCGCGCCTGAATCAAATCCACGAAGTAAGTGCCGCTGCCGAACGGACGCGTCGTGTCGCGTGCGAGGTAGTACATTTCGAAGCGATAGCGGTCCGCCGGAAAGTTGACGTTCGGTGTTCCGGCGTTGCTGTCGTGATCGTAAGGAATGAGCACCGGTGGAAGCTGGCGTACGAGGAACAGCACGTTGCCCGTGAACCTCTGCGCGCCGATGCCGGAATCGGGTTGCATCACGTTGCTCTGATCGGTAACCGGCAGCATCGAGTTCGCCTGGATCGCCGGCATCGTCGGAATCGTTACTGCCGTTCCGCCGCAGCCGCCCGCTCCACATGCCGGCCACGCTCCGGGATATGCCGGAGGCGTGGTGAATCGCGTCATGTAGGCCTGTCCGATGGCTGTGTTATCGAAGACCTGGCGGTTCTGGTAAATCTCGGTCTGCATGAAGTTGACCGGACGCTGCGCCCATTGCGACAGGTTGTTGTGACTCTCGACGAAGAGACTGGTGCGCATCGCATCGTCGACGAGGTCGTAACAAAGGATCATCACGACAGTCGAGATCGCAAGAACGACCATGATCTCCGCGAGCGTGTAACCGCGCTGGTTATTTCGAGGGTTTCGCATCGTCACCTCCTGATGAACGCGCGGAATTGATGAAACGAGTAGTGCAGGTTGTAATTCTGCCGATACGCTTCGACGCGGATCAGGTAGTTGCCCATCGGGAACGTTCCCGAAGGCGTCTGCCAGTCGAAGTTGGTGGCCGTGATCAAAGCGCCCGCCGTGCGCTTTCCGATGGTCGGCGTGCCGGGGATCGCTGGGTCGCACCACTTCCATGTTAGACCGTTGTCATCGCTGTACATGACCTGATATTGCACCGGCTCAGCTTCGGTGAAGCCGGAGGCGTACGCCGCCGTGTACTTGTTGCTGTCCCACCGTTTCCAGGTGAGCGACCATTGGATATTGATATCGGACGGATTGTTGAGGTCATCGTTGACACCCGGGAACGTGATCGCGATGCGGGGCAACTGGCGTACTCGCGAGTTCGGGCATGCCGCGCAACCGACTTCGGTAGCGGGTGGAGTGGGGCCGCCCCATGGATAAAGTCCGGCGTGGAAGTAGCTGTGGATCAGCGTCAGGAATGACCACCGCGCGATGTAGTTCTGGCCGGTAGCGCCGATAGGCGAGAGTCCATTCACCACGACGAACGCAACTTTGTTTGTCGTCGGATTTCGCAGGCCGATGAGCGCGCTGCCTGGTGAATTTTGCCCACCCTGGTGATAGAACTCAGCCTGCAGCGACGTTGGGAAGACCGGGCCGTAGACCGGCGACAGGAACAGATCGGGGTTGTCGCCATTGGGCGCCGGCCCGATGCCGCTGGTGCGGTCCAGGGTCAGGCTGAACGGTCGGTTGTTGGGCACAGGATCGAGCAGCGGGTAGTTGTAGCCGGTCACCGGACTCGCGATCTCGAGGCCCTGGGAAACGAGGTTTCCGTTGCTGTTGTTGCCGACGTGATGCATGGTGCTGTTGGCGAGTCCTGTCCAGAACAGACTGGTCACGCCAGGTGCGCCGGTTCGGCGAACGGTGGCGGTGTCTGACGGACATGTGCCAGGCGTGCAATCGCCGAATCGCGTTCCGGTCGGAAGAGTGAAGTTCGTGCCACCCGGATTAATGTTTGTTCGCAGGGTGCGAGTGAATGTCGCGGCCGTGTTTCCGGTCGGCAGATTTCCCGTCGCGGCGTATCCGGTCGCGCCCATGTACGCGTTGTCCGGATAATTCTCACCGAGCCAGTTCATGCCCCACCAATAGTTCGCGCCGTTGCCCTGGCGGATGACTTTCACGCCGCAGGTATTGCAGCCATTGATGATCGATTGTTCGGTTGTGGTGCCGCCGACACCGGTGAACGGCTTGCTCGACAGCGGAATACTGTTCGGGAACTGGTTCGCCTGGTCATATCCGATCTCGCCGCCGATGCCGATGTAGTAGTACGACCAACCGGTCATCGTGGTGTAGATCGCCTGCGCGGATGTCAGCGAGTTGCGCAGAGTCTGGAATGCGCGCTCGACGTCGAGCTCGATCTGACCGTTGTTTGTACCCCAGGCGAAACCGTCGTCGGTTCGGTTGCCGTTGTTGCGGACGCCGTAAGCGACGCCCCCGACGGTGTAAGTCCATCCCGGCCACGTTGCCGCTGCGTTGCCGCCGGCAGCGCTTTCGAAGTCGTCGAAGTTACGGTTGTAGCCCATGCCGACGTTCGCATTGATGTTGGCGACGTTCCATCCCGGGCCGCCGTCGGCATGCGGCTTTTTCAGATCGGCGTACGGGCAGTGGCGCGGGTCGCCGATGAACTGGTAGCGCTCCGTCATGGGAAGGTTGGGCAGAATGTTGTTGACCGGATCGCCGAAGAGCCACGCGTTTGTTCCGCGCCAGACGTAGGTGCGCGAAAGATTCGGCGGCTGATTGCGAACAGGCCACATCGTGCCGGTGGTCGGCAGCGGGTTCACGAGGTCGTCGCCGATGCGGGTCTCGATCGCCAGCGCCGTGTTGGCGCAAGGAGCCGGACATGCGGGGATGCCGCCGATCGCGGGCATGCCCTGGGCGTTGAGAATCGCAGTGAGGTTTGCGCCATTGATCGTGATGATCCAGCGCGCGGTGTTCTTCGGCTGATTGCTGGGAGTCGCCAAGTCAGTGCTGAAGGGTGTCACCGCTGCGCCCGCTGCGAAGTTTTCCACGGGAGAAGGGATGTATTGCATGTTGTACAGAAAGCAGGTTGCGCCAGCGACGCCTCCGCAGTTGTTCGCGCTGCTGAACAATCCCGCATTGCTCGTCACGCCGCCTAGATGTTCTAGGGTGGCGCAGTTGGCCCCTGTGCATTTCGGATGGCGGAACGGCGTGTTGTACAGCTTGATTAATGTGTTCGGAACGCCGGCAACGTTAACGGCAGCTACTGACGCCGTCATGCGCAGGTTTGGCGCCAACGAGAGGGCCATGAGGCCATTCGATTCCACATATCCGATTCCATTGGGGAAGGGCGCGGTAGTCGAGTCACCGTTCGGAACATAATTCGTTCCGTTCGCGACGCCGCCCTCAATGCGCGTGACTGAAACAGTGCCGCCGACAGAGGTCAGATCGATACCCGGTATGACGACAGTGATCGGAACATTCGACGGCATCACGCCGCTTCCGGGCAAACCGTTCGCGGCATTTGGCGCCTCGTAAGCGTAGACGCGGAAATTGATCGACGCGTTGGGAGTCGTCGTCAGGTTGTACTCGAGTTTCTCTGGGTGCGTGACGACGCGGAGTCCCTGCAGGTTGACCGGGGTCCAGGTCGTGTCCGGAACCTTCGCCGGATCCGAGTAGTTGCGCGTCGGCGCGAACGGGAAAAGCTCGCCGTGGAGGTTGATCAGAATCGCGTTGGTGTATACGGTCGGATTCAGGACCATGTCGTCCATGAGCAAGCGATATGTCGGCGTCGTTGGATCGTCGAGGCCGGCCGCGACGCGCGCGTTGAAAATCGCTTTTTCATCGTAGTAACGCGTGGCATTGTTGTACTGGTCTGCCAGCGCGTACGGCACCTGGTTGGTGGTCGCGTTGTAGTTGTTGGTGTCGACTTCCGCCGCGCCTCCCATCAGCATGTGCGCCCGGAAGACCGCCGGCGGGTAGTAGTTGTCCAGGTCGGGAGGATTCAGCGCCGCGTTGCTTTGCGGCAGCGATCCCGGATAGAAATAGACATAGTTGATGTCGTTCGTCGAAGGATTGACGATGGTTGGCGGACCTGGCGCGGGCGAGTCGTCCTTGTTGATGTACGGGCGATATTCCTGGTCGCGGCCGTAGGAAAGCGTCGTGACCCAGTGGAGACGGAACTGTAAACCGGGGTTGCGGTCCTGCAGCTCGTTGATCGCATTCTGAACAAAGGGAACGAGTGAGGATGTGAAAACCCACCATCCGGGAACGTTCTCGACTGCAATCGCGTAGACGTCGTAAACCTGCGACTGCGGCATCGTCGTCGCCAGCGTTCGGATTACGCTCGAAACCTCGGCCAGCAAATGCATGCCGCTGATGTCATCGCGGAAAACCGCGACGCGCACCAGTCGCACGCCGGCGCTGCTCTGGCCGCCGATGCGAATGACGGACACGCGGCGCTGATAGAGCCAGCCGTGAGGGCCGGCCATGTTGCCGCTGATCGGATCGGCAGGCAACGCGCCGGTCTGAATCGTGAGCTCGTCGCGGGTGTTCGTGCCGTCATCGTACTGGTCGAGCACCACGATGCTGCCGTTCGAAGCCGCGCTGTTCTGCGCGACCGACTTCAGCTCTTCCAGGATCGAGATCGCCTTCTCGGTCGCGAACTGCCGATCGAGATTCATGCGTGTCATGTGGAGCGCTGACGTCGTCAGCGACACGCTGGCGAAGATCAGCACTGCGAGAATGCCGATTCCGACCAGGACTTCTACAAGGGTCATACCCTTTTGACGGCTGGACATTTTTTCTCCCTAAATTCTTCGAGCTTCGGTTCGCCTCAGAGACTGCCGGCGAATCTGGAGTTGCAGTTGGTGTCCCACGATGGGCAGGGGACGTAGCCTGACCGGCTGAACCGATACTGGCTCAGCTGCTGTTGGATCTGGTTGAACATGAACGGGTCCCAGAAGATCTCCGAAAAGTTTCCGGTGCCGTCGACCGTGGCGTTGTTACCTGCCACCACGACTGTTCCGTTGATTGTCGAAGGGTCGGTCTGCCGGTATGTGCCTGTCACGTAGATGACGCCGTCCCATGACGAAGGGGCAGAGGCGCCGCCGCCCACCTGCAGATTGCCGAAGACGATCAGGATCCCGCTGCCCACAAGTGGACGCGCGGCATTGAAAACGGCCGTGCCGGCGCCGACGTTCAAAAGGATCAATTGCATCGAGGGGAGCGGATTGGGAAGTGACGCGACCGAGGTCACATTGATGTCCGCGATGGTCGCGAGGTCAGTCTGGTTCGAAACACCGAATACGGTCGTGAGCGCAAAGGAGCCGCCGGCGACGCCGTACGCCGGGTTGCCCGACAGCGTCGCTCCTCCGGCAACTGTCGGCGAGCTGTTGTTCGTCGATGCCACGCCGCGCCCGCTGGTGCCGCCGATGACGCGACACTGGTTGCCGCCCGCACCGATGTTCACCGAAGCACTGGCTGCCGAATTGATCGACATCGCGGCGGTGTCCGGAAGACGCATCGCGATTTTCTGGATTTCGGAGCGTACCGTCTTCGTAGCCAGAACCTGATTCGGCGACTGGTTATACGCAACGCCCCCGGTCGTGTCGTTTCGAACGTAGATCACGCCGGTCGATTCGAGCTGCCAGATTGCTCCGGCGGCCGCCGCCGCGCCACGGCGCGCCTGCGTCAGATCGAGCACGCCGCGTCCTGTCGCTGTATTTCCGACCACCACTTCGTAATGACCCCATACGTTTCCGGGCGCGCTGATCAAAAAGTCGCGCTGAATCGAAACCGGGTTCGTCTGCGTGCACGCTGGAGCGACGCACGACGTCGGAACGTCGGTGTCGTTGATCGGAGGATTGAGCGTGAGATTGTGGACGGGACTGAAGACCGTGACCGGTTGGACGGCCTGGCGACGGAACCAATCCGCCGCTTCGACCAGACCAGCCTGCGCGGTATTGAGCGCCTGGCCCTGATAGTTGAGCTGCAGCATCAGCAGCCGCGAACCGAGCTGTGTGTAGGTGCTCGCGACCAGCAGCGTCAGCAGTACCAGCGACACCGCAATGATGACGGAAATCAGAACGTAACCTTTTTCTTGCTTCATTTGGACAGCCTCCTTGTGCGACCGAGGTGCCATCGCCAGCAATGGGACTCAACTCACAGACATGTCAGGTGTTAGGCGAAACGCGCGCGGTGCGTCAGCGTTGGATTGACAGTGGGTCTGATACAAAATGTACCACAAATGCCGTCAGATTGCAGCTTCGGCGTGCTCCCGCGGAAACTCGATCGTGACGGTCGCGCCGCTGCCCGGGCGGCCGCTCAGCCGGATCCATCCGCCGTGCAGCAGAATGATCTTCTTGGCGAGAGCGAGGCCGAGCCCGAATCCGTTCGGCTTGCCCGATCGGAACGGAAGAAAGAGACGCGACGCCTCCTCTTCCGCGATGCCGATGCCGTTATCGCTGATCGTCAGGCGCGGCGACGGCGTCTCGATTGAATCGACCGTGATGCGGCCCGGCCGCCCCGCCTGCTCGATCGCTTCGATCGCGTTGCGCAGAACGTTTTCGAACGCGCGGCGGAGAAGCGCCGGATCGCCGTCGATCATCGCGGATGCGCCGCGGAACTCGACTTCGATTCCATCGCGCAGCGGCTGAAGGCGATCGACGATTTCGCGAATGAGGACGGACGCGTCGAGACGCTGGAATTCGAGCGACAGCGGACGCGCGAATGTGAGAAGGGACTCCACCGCTTCGGTGAGCAGGCGGGCTTCCTGCTCGGCGTGCCGCAACCGGTCGGTGGCGCCGGCGCCGAGATTTTCTTTCTGGGCGAGCCGCAGATATCCAAGGATCGTCGAGAGCGAGTTTCGAAACTCGTGGGCGATGCCGGCCGACATCTCGCCGAGGTCGGCTAGCGATTGCATCTCGCGGACGCGGGTCTCGAGAAAACGGACAGGGGTCAGGTCGGTGAAGAGCGCGATCAGTCCGAGGTAACGGCCTTCCTGGTCGACGAGTGGGGCAGTGGAGAGCCCGATGATCGTCTCGTCGCTCTTCGTCGATTCCACGACTTCATTGCGCTGGAGAGTTTTTCTTTGATCGATGGCGTCCTGCAGCGTGGCAGCGAATTCGGACGTGCCGAGCGCTTCCCGGATGGAGAGACCTTCGACCGCGCGATCGGCGTCGATGTCGAGCAGCTCGCGCGCGGTCTGATTCATGTCCAGCATGAGTCCGCGTTCGTCGATCGCGATGAATCCGGACGTCAGACTTCGCACGAGGGTCGCGCTGACATTGGCGAGTTCGTCCGCGCGGCGCTGCAGCTTGTCGGCGTGACCCTTCAGCGCGCGAATCGAGGTCTCGTACGCCGACGAGGCTCCCAACGTTCCGGTTGCCGGACTCGCGATGGCTTCGCCGCTGCGCGCGAGCGAGACGAGGTGAAGAATCAGCAGAACCATTCCTGCCACGGTCGCCACTGTGCCGACGACGGCCGCGATCCGAAAGTTGCGAAGTACCTGGGGCAGCGGCGAGGGTTCGAAATAAATTGTGACCACGCGCGCGCCGGCGGGTCGCGCCAGCGCGAACGGCTGCGATGTCGGAATCGATCCGGACCGGATCGTCGGACCAATGCGATCGCTGACTTCGATTGCCGCCAGACTGTATCGGCCGCGGAGATTGTCGAGGAGGCCGCGCACTTGTTGCCGCTCCGGTGTTGCTCGGATCTCGGCGGCGCATGCGTTCGCGACGGCCTCCCGCTCGGAATGCGTCGCGCGATCAGCGATCAGATAGAGAGGTGGCGCCGTGGCCATCAGAATCGCGATTCCGATGATGAACGCCACGAGCACACCGGCCATGAGCGCGCGAAACATTCGGCTTCGTTCAGGCTCCCCAGCGCAGCGTCGGGAGCCACGCCAGCAGGATATCCCCGAAGAAAAGAATCGCCAGCATCGCGAGACCGAGGAAGACGCCGAAGGGCAGCGCGGTGCGCAAGCCTGCGCGGCTGCGCGCCGCCATCGTGATCCCCACCAGCGCGCCGCATATCGACGCCGTCATCAGCACGGCGAACAGCCAGCGCCAGCCGACGACGCTGCCGATCATCGCCATCATTTTCACGTCGCCGAGTCCCATGCCTTCCACGTGGCGCAGGAGCATGTAGATCCCCGCGATCGCCAGAAGCACTCCCGCGCCGGCGATCGCACCGATCGCCGACTCGGCGAAATTTCTGGCGATCGCGAGATCCGAGTCGATCGGCGTCAGGCTGAAACCGGCGATCGCGAGTCCGATCGCGGTGCCGGGAAGGTCGATGACGTCGGGCAGAATCTGGATCTCGAGGTCGATGAAGATCAGGACGATCGTCATCGACGCGATCGCGGCGATTGGAATGAAAGCGATCGCCGGACCGGTCCGCAGAAAAATCGCGAGATAAAAAAGCGCGTTCGCGAGCTCAATCAGCATGTATCGCATCGCGATCGGCGCATGGCAGGCGCGGCATCGCGCCCGCAGGATCAGGAAGCTGAGGATGGGGAGGTTGTCGTACCAGCGAATGGCCGCGTTGCAATGCGGGCAATGGCTGCCTGGAAAGACGATCGATTCTTCGCGCGGATATCGATGGATGACGACGTTGAGAAAACTGCCGACGATCGCACCGAGAGCGAACGCGTAGAAGGGGAGGAGTAACTGCATCCGGGTTTGATTGTACGGGAACCCGAAATTTCGAAATTCTTCATTTACCGTCCTCTGTTAGTGTGCGCGCCACAGTAGCCTGGAGGCGAATGGGGTCTGGTGGCCTCCGCGGTCTTCAAAACCGTTGTTTCGGCGCGGAAGCGTCGAAGGGTCGGTTCGATTCCGACACGCCTCCGCCAATCAGGCGTCAGGCGTCAGGCCTCAGGCGTCAGGAAATCGGCTGACGCCTGACGCCTACTGTTTTGGCACATCCGTCAGGAAGCCGATCTTCACGGCGCCGCCTTCGTGCGCCGCGTCCATCGCCTCCACTGCGCGATCGAACGGAATCTGATCTTCGGAATTGATGAAAACGACTTTGTCCGCCACCGGACGGCTTCGCATCTGCGCGCCGATCGCATTGGCGAGATCTTTCGGCGTGTTCATCTTCAGCGTGTTGAGGTAAACGCCGTCCGACTTCACCGTGATGACGAGTTGATTCTGCTCGGAAGGCGGCGGCGCAGTGGCGATTTCCACCTTCGGCGGCACCTCGACATCCAGTCCCATCTGCAGGATCGGCGTCGCCACCATGAAGATGATGAGCAGCACCAGCACGACATCGACCAGGGGCGTGATGTTGATTTCGGAGCGGACACCCTGTCCGCCGCTACCGCCCATCGACATTACGTTTTTCCTTTGGCGATCTGTTCGCCCGCCTGTTGATTCTGCGTCATGATGCCGACGGTCGTGAATTGGGCGTCGTTGGCGGCCTTCATGACCAGCCGGATTTTTCCGAAGTTGATGCGCTTGTCCGCTTTCAGCATGACGGCCCGGGCGGGATTCTTGTCGTGTTCGGCCTTCAGATATCTCGGAACGTCGCGATCAGGAATCCAATCCTGACCCACGAACACCGTGCCGTCCTGTTTTACGGAGACGACCAGATCACCTTCTTTGCCGGGCTTCTTCTCGGAATGCGCACCTTGCGGGAGCAGGACATCGACACCCGACTGCAGCATCGGGGTGACGACCATGAAGATGATCAACAGCACGAGGCAGACGTCGACGAGCGGCGTGACGTTGATGTCGCCTTTGACTTCGTCTGGACTGCCGCCGCCGGCTCCGAATGCCATCGCTTCCTCCGATTACCGCCGGGCGGCCTGCGTCGAGCCGGCACGTACGCGCGCTTCATTCTTGATGAAGTAGTCGATGAGCTGCGATGACGAATTCGACATCTCGACCTGGAAGCGATCGACCTTGTTCAGAAAGTAGTTGTAAAGCCACACTGCCGGAATAGCGACGAACAGTCCGAACGCCGTGGTGACGAGGGCTTCCGCGATGCCCGCGGACACCGCTCCCAGGCCGCCCGAACCGCTGAGCGCCATTCCCTGAAAGGCGTGAATGATTCCGGCGACAGTTCCGAAGAGTCCGACGAACGGCGCGGTGGTGGAGATCGTCGCGAGATTGCCGAGGCCCTTCTTCATTTCAGCGGTGGTCATGAGCGTCTCGCGCTCGATGGCGCGCTGGCCGGAGGCGACGATGTCGAAGTCTTCCGGCAAGTTCTGGGTCGTCTCGTATTCGAATTCCGTCAGGCCCGCGCGAAGGACGCGCGCCAGATGGCTGTGCCGGTACTTCTTGTCGCTGGTGAGCGCGATCGCGTCGCGCAGTTTGTGCTGCGAAAGCATCGGCGTAACCAGCCGCGCGATCTGGAGCGACTCACGTTTCGCGCGCTGGAATCGCAACACGCGCTCGATGGCGATGGTCAGCGACCAGATGGACATCAGCACGAGCACGACAACCACCCCCTTCGCCAGCCAGTTCATGGATGACCACATCGCCATGGGGCTGAAACTGGTGTTCAATTGGTCTCCCATTCGACTTCTCCTCCCTTACTGCCCTTACTGCAATCGGAAGATGACGGTCAGGTTGTAAATGACCGGCACCGGTTGACCGTTGAGCGTTCCGGGCTTGAATTTCCATTTCCTCACGGCGTCGAGGGCCGCCTGGTCGAGTCCCAGTGGAAGAGGCTTGAGAGTGCGTGCGTCGGTGACGTTTCCATTCCGATCGATGATCGCTTCAATGATGACGACGCCCTCAATCCGAGCCTTCCTTGCAAGTTCCGTGTACTGCGGCTCGGCGCGGGGCATGATGACGGTCGGTGCGTTGACGTCACCCCCCACGCGAACCGGCTTGTCGCCGGTCCCTCCCACCACTCCGCCGAGCTGGCCGCCGAGAGTGCCGCCGACCACGCCGCCGACTACGCCGCCGACGACCCCACCCACCACGCCGCCCTCAACGCCGCCGACCTGTCCGCCCACCACGCCTGCACTCGAAGAGCTGGTCTCGGTCGTTTGCGACGATTCCTGCGGCACTTCCTTCGGAATCTGGGTCGGTTGGTGGAACGTCGGCTGATGCGGCTGCACTTTAGGCGTCTCGATGTGCGGCTTCGGCGTGGATG
>JALYZI010000070.1 GCA_030948915.1 Acidobacteriota bacterium | reverse complement strand
CTCCCACACCTGACGTTCCCACCTTCGCCCAACTCCTGTCGACGACCGATCAGAAGTCAGCCGAAGCGTTGGCAGCGAAGCTGATTGAGCGCGGCTTCACCGCCGCATACGTCGAGCGGACGACCAGCGAAAAGGGCCCGACTTTCCGCGTCCGCATCAAATTCCCGAGTGAGGGAGAGGCGCACGCCGCGGCAACGAAGCTGAAAGAGTTTTCGAAAGAGGTCTGGATCACGCGGTAACATGTCCAACCCCGTTAGGGTGAAGGACATGGCAGGCGAACTAAAGAAAACCACAACGCCAGAGCTGGAGGAGCTGCGCCAGGAGCAGGCAAAGAAGCGCTCCGGCGCTGACCCGGCGCACGTCCTCGACAAGGCGATCTACCAGCTCTGGGAAACGATCAACGACCTCGATCAGATCACGCCGGATCGCGTCGAGCACTATCGCGTGTCGATCTTCGGCAGCTCGCGGATCCGCCGCGGCGATCCAATCTACGAAGAGGTCAAGTCCCTGAGCTTCGAGCTGGCGAAGATGGGAATCGACATCGTCACCGGCGGCGGGCCGGGCCTGATGGAAGCTGCAAACTCCGGTGCCAGCGAAGGGCAGGGCGAAAGCCACGCGCGATCGTTCGGACTGGCGATTCATCTGCCCACCGAAGAAGCTGCCAATCCGTTCGTCGACAAAGTGTTTCGGCACCGCACGTTCTTTTCGCGTCTGCATCACTTCGTGCGTTTGTCATCGGCGTTCATCGTGATGCCCGGCGGAATCGGGACGGGCCTCGAGCTCTTCATGGTGTGGCAGCTTCTGCAGGTCAAGCACATGGCCGAGCATCCGCTGATCCTGGTCGGTACAATGTGGGCCGGCCTGATCGAGTGGATCGACCGGACGATGGTCCAGAAAGGACTGGTCAGCCCGCAGGACCTCAACATCGTTTCGGTGGTCGGCTCCTCGAAGGAAGCCATTCCCATCATTAGCGCCTCGTACGAACAGTTCAAGGAAGAGAAAGAGAGAGCGAATGCCCACGCCGGAACAGGTGCTTGAGGCGCTGAAGAAAGTCCGATTTCCGGGACTCTCGCGCGACATTGTTTCATTCGGATTCGTGCGCGATGTCAAAGTCGACGGTGCGAACGTCAGCTTCACGATCCACTTCTCGACTGAGAACCCCAACGTCGGGCAGCAGCTCTCGCGCGATTCCGAAGCCGCGGTCCGCGCGCTGGATGGCGTCGGCAACGTCCGTGTGAATCTCGAGATCGCGCCGCGGCAGATGGCTGGACCGGCGCAGGGTGGGGGGCAGGCGGGGATTCTCGAAGGCGTGCGCTACAAGATCGCCGTCGCGTCGGGCAAGGGCGGCGTCGGAAAGTCGACGGTATCGACGAATCTGTCATTAGCGCTGCGCGCCCTCGGCAACACGGTGGGACTTCTCGACGCCGACATCTACGGACCGTCGCAGCAGATGATGTTAGGCATCGAAGGGCGGCCGCAGATCGACGAGCGGGACGAGAAGATCGTCCCGATGGAGAACCACGGCATCAAGACCATGTCGCTGGGCCTCATCACCGATCCGGACACGCCGGTGATCTGGCGCGGTCCGATGGTCATGAAGGCGCTCGATCAGTTTCTGACGGACGTGAAGTGGGGCGAGCTCGATTTCATGGTCATCGATCTGCCGCCCGGAACCGGCGACGCGCAGCTCACGCTGACGCAGAAGGTGCCGCTGACCGGCGCGGTCATCGTGACGACGCCGCAGGATGTTGCGCTGATCGACGCGCGCAAAGGCCTCGCGATGTTCCGCAAGGTCAATGTGCCGGTGTTAGGCATCGTCGAGAACATGAGCTACTACATCTGCGGCCACTGCGGCGAGCGGACGGAGATCTTCGGGCACGGCGGCGGCAGGAAAACCGCCGACATGTTAGGCGTCCCGTTCCTGGGCGAAGTTCCTATCGATCCGAAGGTGGTGGTGGGCGGGGACACCGGCGAGCCGATCGTCGTGTCGCATCCGGAATCGACCGCCGCGCAGGCCTTCCGCGACATTGCAGCGAAGATCGTGCAGCAGATCGAGAGCGGCCATGTCGGGCATACGCACGACGCGCACGAGGCCGCGCACATCCATTGATGCCACTACTTTTTTCGTACGGCACTCTGCAACACGAGGACGTGCAGCTATCGACGTTTGGCAGACGGCTCAACGGAGAAAGCGACCAGTTGCGCGGGTTTGAGCAATCGTCAGTGAAGATCGAAGATCCTCAGGTCGCGGCCGCGATCGGGAAGACACACCACGCCAACGTCAAGGGCAATGGGAGGGACGACAGCCGCGTGGAGGGCATGGTGTTCGAAGTCAGCGACGGTGAGCTCGCGAGGGTGGACGCGTACGAAGCAGCTTTCCTGTATCGCCGCGTTGCCGTCGTGCTCACGTCGGGCAGGCAAGCGTGGGTGTACGTCCGTGCACCTGATGCGAGTTAACGGCCGGCGGCCGCGCGGCTGGGATCCTGGTAGAGGCCAATCACATTGCCTCCGGGATCGCGGAACCTCGCCGTGATCTCTGGTGCATCGCCGCCGATCGGCTGAACGATTTGTCCGCCATTCGCGACTACGGACTCGCAAGTGCTGGCAACGCTGTCCACCATGATGTAGACCAGCAATCCAGGCTCCGCGGGTTTTCGGCCGGTAACCCACGTGCCGCTGACCACTCCAACCGCATCGTCGAACGCAATGCTGCCGTTGCCTCGCTGCCGGATCTTCCAGCCGAAGACCTTTTCATAGAATCCGGACGAGCGCTGAATGTCCAGCGCGGGCATCTCGATGTAACAGATCTTGCCATTTGTTAAGGTCGGCGGCATGCGATGTCCATTATCTTGCAATCCCATGCGAGTCGTCGATCTCGCTGAGCAACCGGAGAAGATTCTCGTGGACGCCGCGAGCCTCCTTGTCGAGGAGTTCGACGCGTCGTATGGCTGGCCGACGCTCGCGCTCGCGCAAGAGGAAGTACGCCGCGTGATTTCCGAGGGGTTCGCGCGTGCGATTACGGAAGAGGATGTGCTCCTCGGCTGGATCGGCGGGGTTCCCGAATACGAGGGGAGAGTCTGGGAACTTCATCCGCTGGTCGTGCGCCGGGAACATCGCCGGCGTGGCATCGGCCGATCGCTGGTCGAAGCGTTCGAAGACGAAACCCGAATCCGCGGAGCGTACACCGTTACCCTCGGCACCGATGACACATCCGGAATGACTTCGTTATCGGAGGTGGATCTTTACGCCGACATCCCGGGCCACATCGGCGGCGCGCGTGACCTTGGGAAAGGTCACCCGTTTCTTTTCTACCAGAAGCTTGGTTACGTCGTCACCGGGGTCATGCCCGATGCCAACGGACCTGGCAAACCGGACATCTTCATGTCGAAACGCGTCGGTTAGCGCAGGTCTTTGTAAAACACGACGGTATCGCACGGCGTGCCATCGGGATTGAGCGCGTAGTGCGGAATCACACCCACGCGCGTCCAGCCGCCCCGCTCGTAAAGCCCTTCCGCCGCATCGCCACGTTTAGTGTCCAACGTCAGCAGTGTGAATCCCGCGTCTCGCGCGCGCTGCTCAATTGCCTCCATCAGCGCCGCGCCGACCCCCTGCCGGCGCGCGCGGCGGTGGACGAGCAGCTTCGCAATTTCGCCGCGATGCTGCTGATTCGGTGACCACGCAGGTTGGAGTTGCACCGTGCCGGCGATGCCCTGCGAATCGCGCGCAACGCACAAGATCGCGCGGTCGTCAGCGTTCAAAATCGTCTGGCGCCACCACCGCTCGGCGCTGCTGATGTCGAGAGAGGCAAGAAAGCTGACGGAGGCGCCGGCGTCGATGGCGTCCAGCAGAAGCGCGGCCAGATCGTGAATGTCCGCGTCGGAAACGGGGCGAACGATCTGCTCGATCACTTCATGGAGTCTACCGCGCATCCCGGCCTGGTCTCGGTGAGCACGACTTCGTAACTCTCGAGCATCGGCATCGCGATCGCCTCCAACTCATTTTTCCAGAGATCGCCTTCGTAGAACGCGGTCTTCATGGCATCGCGCGCTTCGAGCGAAGGAAAGGCCCGAAGCCATACGAAGCTGTCGGCGTGCTCCAGATCGATGAGGGGACCGAGCACCTTCATGCCGTGGGATTGCAGCGCGGGGATCGATCGCGTTTCGAAAAATCGGATGAAGTCGTCGCGCCGTCCCGGCTTGATCTTGTACGTCCGGACTTCTACGATCATCAGTGCCTCCGCCACCAAGGTAGGCACATCGATGCGCGCCCACAAGAAGGAACCTTCAGGTAACGGTGCCGGCCGGCAGCGCGCGAATCCCGTGAGCGGCTGCCCGCTGACGGCTGCTTTTGCGGCCATCGGCGGCAAGTGGAAGTTGATCATCCTCTACTGGCTGGCGGAGTCGCCGAGGCATTTCGCGGCGCTGCGAAAACTCATTCCCGGCATCTCGCAGAAAGTCCTGACTGAGCAGTTGCGCGAGCTGATCGCCGATCAGATCGTGCGCCGCGAACCGAAAGGCGCATCTCCGGCGCCCGTCGAATACTCGCTGACCGAATATGGTCAATCCGTTTTGCCGCTGGTCGAGATCGTGCGCACGTGGGGCCGCGGCCACATCGAACGGACGAATCGTTGACGCTCTTTATCGGACTGCTCTTCGGCGCCATCGGCACGGTCTACTTCATGTACGGGAAGCGCATTCACGAGCCGATGTTCCTCATCGTCGGTTTCGCGCTCGCGATCTATCCCTATTTTGTCTCGAACATCGTGCTGGTTTTCCTGATCGGAGCGATTCTGGCCGCGATTCCGATCGCGCGGCACAAGGGACTCTTTTGACGCCCGAGAAGCAGCTCGCGAGTTTCCTGGCGAAGTACACGCCCGCGATTCGAAGCGTGGCGAAAGCAGCGCTGAAGAAGATGCGCGAGCGGCTCCCCGGCGCGATCGAGCTGGTCTACGACAATTACAACGCGCTCGTTATCACGTTCGGTCCGACGGATCGGGTCTCGAACATCGTCTTCTCGATCGCGCTCTATCCGCGCTGGGTGACGCTGTTCTTCCGCGATGGAGCGAAACTTCGCGACCCGCAAAAACTTCTCAAGGGAAGTGGAAAGACCATCCGCCATATCGTTCTGCAGTCGGCCGACGATCTCGATGCGTCGGCGGTCCGCGCTCTGATGACGCAGGCCCTCGGCGGGATGACGTTCGCAAAGCGCCGCCTCGTCATCAAATCGATCTCGAAGAAGCAGCGGCCGCGCAGGCCCGCAACGGCATGAAGCGCGTCGTCGCGGTCGCGATCGTACTGGCGGCCTGTGCGCACACCGCGCGCATCATGACGTGGACCGAGTACGGAAAGCGTTCAGTCTCCTGGCCTTACATCTTTCGCCGCGGAACTCTGCTGTACTACGGCGCGAGCCACACCTACAAACCCGACGATCCGCAGATTGCCGAGATTCAAAAGCTGTGGAGCGAATTTCATCCCGACATTGTGTTGAATGAGGGAGGCAATCCGCCGGTTGCTGCAACAATCGAAGAAGCCGTGACGCAATATGGTGAGGCCGGACTGATCCGGTTCCTCGCGCGACGCGATGATGTGCCGGTCGTCAGCATCGATCCGGTGCGCTCCGAGGAGACGGCGTATCTGTCGAAGCGGTTTACACGCGAGCAGATCAAGATGTTTCATCTCGTCAAAGCGGTCGCGCAGCAGATGCAGAATCACGATCCCGCCAAAGTCGACGCCGAGCTGACTCGCATCCTCAGCATCGACAACGACACGCCGGGGCTGAGCGGATCGCCGAGAACTGCTGACGAATTCATACAGATATATCGTCAATACTTTCCGGATGCAGCCGACTACAAGGCCGCCAAAATGTCGTGGTTCGACCCGATGAAAAACGAGACGCTGTTCAACGCGATGGCGCGTCTGTCCAGCGAATATCGCGACCGCTACATGGTCGCGATGCTGCAGCGTCACCTGCGCGACGGCGAACGCGTGTTCGCGGTCGTCGGTGGCACGCATGTCGTCATGCAGGAACCGGCGCTCAATCCATAGTCCCGTGCCTCGACAGGCAAGGGGCATGCAGTGCACGAGCGCGCATGGCTCGACGTTTCCTCGCGATTGCCCTGCTTGCGGCATGCAGCCACAAGACGCCCGAAGAGCAGCTGCTGAAGGACTTCGAGCCCGTGAAATCGTGGAGCGCTACGGTGCAGTTCGCGGGCGAGCGATGGAGCGCTAACAGCGTTCCGAACACGTTTCTTCGCGCGACGATCGACTCCGCCGAAAAAGAGTACGACAAGGCCGGCAAAGCGATCGACGCGTCGCAGGCGCGGAAAGAGCTGCGCGATCAGCTCCGCCGCCAGCTCGGCGCGTCGCGTGCAGCCGCCGAGCAATTGAAGCGGAAGTTGCCATGAAAAAGGTGATGCAGCTCGCGCTCGGCATCGTCACCGCCGTCGGCGGATTCTTCGACGTCGGCAATATCGCGACCTGCGCGCAGGCGGGAGCGTCATTTCGCTTTCAATTGATCTGGGCGCTTCTCCTCGCGACGATCGTCGTCATCTTCCTCGTCGAGATGTCGGGCCGGTTCGCAGCCGTTTCGAACAAAGCGCTGCCCGACGCGATTCGCGAGCATGTCGGATTCAGATTCTGGCTTGTTCCGTTTTTAGTCCTCACCATCGTGCATTTGCTCGTGCTCGGCGCGGAGATCGGCGGAATCTGCTTCGCGCTGCATCTGGTCACCGGACTTCCGATTCAAGTGTGGGCGCTTCCAGTCGCGATTCTGATCTGGCTGTTTCTGTGGCGCTCGACGTTCGGCACGATCGAGAACAGCACCTCGCTTCTCGGATTGATCACGTTGTGCTTCGTGGTCGCGGCGATCTGGCTTCACCCGCCGGCGCACGAAGTGCTCGCCGGATCGCTTCCTTCGATGCCGTCGCACGATCCGGCGAAGTACTGGTTCATCGCGGTCAGCATCATCGGAGCAGTGATCGCGCCGTATCTCTTTTACTTCTACTCGTCGGGCGCGATCGAGGACGAATGGGACGCGACCTACGTTCCTGTCAATCGCGCAGTCGCCGTGATTGGGATGGGATTCGGAAGCGTGATCTCGATCGGCGCGATTGTCGTGGCGGGCGTCGTTCTCGCTCCGCGCGGCATTCAGGTCAACGACTACCATCAGGCAGCGCTGATGCTCACCGGCGTTTTTCCGTTCTGGGGCTACGTCCTCTTCGCTGTCTCGATGGCCATCGCCTGCCTCGGCGCTGCGCTGGAGGTCGCGCTCTCGATGTCGTACTCCTTCGCGCAAACATTCGGTTGGAACTGGGGCGAAAGTCTCGAGCCGGCCGAGGATGCGCGGTTCTCGCTGGTGTACACGGTGGCGCTGCTGGCCGGCTCGCTGTTCATCCTCGTCGGCATCGATCCGCTGAAACTGACGATCCTCACCATGGCGACCAACGCTGCTGTTCTGCCGGTCGTCACGATTCCATTTCTGCTTCTGATGAACGATCGCAAACTTCTGCGCGATCAAGCCAACGGCATCATCTCGAATCTCGCCACTGCTGCGATTGTCCTTCTCTCACTCGTGCTGGCCGTCGTATCGATCCCGCTGACTTTCCTGGGAGGCAGCTAGATGCGCGAGAACATCGACATCATCCGCGACATCCTCGACAAGCAACTGATCGACAGCCAGGAAACGAAGATGGGGCGCGCCGACGGCGTCGTGTTGTCGATCGCCGGCGGTCAGCCGCGCATCGATCATCTCGAGCTCGGATTCACGGTCCTCGCACGGCGCGTACATCCGCGGCTCGAAAAATGGCTGCACGCGCTGCGCGAGCGATGGAGTCCGCGTCGGACGGCGCGTCAGATGGTGCCGTGGTCCCTGGTGCAGGATTTGACGCCGCACGCGATTCAAGTCGATCTGAAAGCCATCGATACGCCGGCGTTCGACTGGGAACGCTGGCTGCGCAAACACATTGTCTCGAAGATTCCAGGTTCGGAATGATGCAGACCGTACACGTGGAGTTCCTGAAGAACCGCCGGGTCTACGATTCGGAGGACAAACTCGCCGGCCGGATCGAGTCGATTCACGCGACGTGGAGGGGCGAGAACTGTCTCGTCAACGAATACCGCCTCGGCACCGCAGCGTTCCTCGAACGCCTCGGCATGTCGGCGGCGAGCCTCGTCGGATGGCCGGCCGGGGGCCAGCCGCTGCGTGTTCCATGGGATCAACTCGATCTGAGCAATCCCGAGCGCCCCCGTCTGAAATGCACGATCGCAGAGCTCAAGAAGATGACGCGATAAGGCGCGACCACAACTGCTGCGCATCGTCCGGCAGGTCCGAGATCTTCCCGTCGACCTCGGCGATGAGCTGATCGCGTCGACCGACGGCCAGCAGGCGGAGGATGTCCTGCTGATCGATCGGCCCGCCGGCCGCGAGCACCCGATCCTGCAAGACGCGAATGTCAGTCGTAAACAGATCGAAGTCGAGCGTGGAGCGCACAACACCCCGCGCAGCGAGGGCGACCGCGCCGATCACCGCGTACTGCACGCCGAGCGATCACGAATCACTGCAGCGACTCGTTCATGCAACGCGAGTCGCGCCGCCCGAGTTGATGTTCGCGGCGGATCGCGTCGATCGCCGTTTCACGATCCACCTTCTGAAACGCGATGTAAACCTGCAGGTCGCGCTCGCCGAGCGAGAACGCAAGCGCGACACGTTCGCTGATGCTCAAAGCGAGCACGTGCTCCATCTGCTCGCGTCGAAGCTTCTCAGCGATTTTCGATCGCATCAGGACCGAGTATGGCGAACGGCTTCGAGCAGCAGGGCCGACTCGCCTGGAATGCGCCAGAGCGCCGCCGGCTCGCTCGACCACCGCAATTCCCATCGATGTCCTGCGGGCGGAGCGAGCAGCGGCTCGGGCATGATGTCGAGCGTCAACGCAGGACCGAGGTTGACGATGAGCAGGCGATCGTCATCGAAGCGCAGCAGCAGTGCATGCTCGCCGATGACGGCGCCATCGACACGATCGGTCGGACGACGCAGCCGGAGCAGATCGCGATGCAGCGCGATGGCGTCCGAGTGCTTCTCGCGTTCCGAATGATCGAGCTTGCATCGCTCGAACGTCGATGGATCGTGCGGCGCGGGAAGTTTTTCGATTGCGATCGACGGAAACTGCGACATGAATTCCCTGCGCCCTTTTTCGACCGCGTGCGCCAGCTCCGGTTTGTGATCCGCGAAGTAAAGAAACGGCGCGGAAGCGGCGAATTCCTGTCCCTGAAACAGCATCGGTGTGTTAGGCCCGAGGAGCAGAAGCGCGGTCAGGGCTCGGGTGCGGCCGGGTGAAGTGCGGAATTGAATCCGTTCGCCGGTCCCCGAATTTGCGATCTGGTCGTGGTTCTGCAGAAAGCAAACGAATCTCTCGCGCGCGATGTCGCGCGAGGGTGTGCCGCGGTTGTTTTTCTGCCAGGAATACCACTGGCCCTGATACAGGAACCCGTGCTTGGCCATCGAGACGAATTCCTGCGGTCTGCCGCGATAGTCCGTGTAATACGCCTCGTGCTGTCCGGTCGCCGCGACCATGGCAGAGTGGTGCCAGTCGTCGTTCCACATCGCGTCGACGCCGTACGATTCGAGGAGGACGACATCCTGCGGCTCATTCTCCGCGACGATCACGATCGCTCGATCTCGCGCCGCCTCGCGCGCCTTCCGCTGAATGACCGCAATGATGTGCTCGGGACACCGATCGTCGATGTTTTGCGTCGCGTCGAGGCGCAGGCCGTCGAGATGGAATTCCTCGATCCAGTATCCGGCGTTCTCTGCGACCAGCTCGCGCACGCCGGAGGCGCCGAAGTTGATCGCATCGCCCCATTCGTTCTTACGTTCCAGGAAGTAGTCCTTCGCGAAACTTTTCCAGTAACAGCCGTCGGGTCCGAAGTGGTTGTAGACGACATCGAGAATGACGCCGACGCCCAGCGCGTGCGCGGAATCGACGAAGAGGCGGAAATCATCGGGTGTGCCGTACAGGTGCGTGGGCGCCCAGAGATCGACGCCGTCATAACCCCATCCGAAGCGGCCGGCGAATTCGTTGACCGGCATCACTTCGACGAGATTGATGCCGAGGTCTGCGAGCGAATGGAGATGGTCGATGGCGGAGCGCCATGTGCCTTCGCGCGAGAACGTGCCGATATGCATTTCGTAAATCACCAGCGCCCTGGGATTCACTCCGCGCCAGGTTCGATCGCGCCATGGATACGCAGGATCGACGACCATCGACGGTCCATGCGGACCTTCGGGCTGAAAGCGCGAGGCTGGATCGGGAAACGTTTCTTCGTCGCGATCGAGACGGAATCGATAGCGTGTTCCGGCACGCGCTTCTTCGACGAATCCGCGGAAGTGTCCGTCGTTTTCCAACTCGAGCGGAAAGTCGGATCCATCGATCACGACGCTGACGCTTTTCCGGTCGGGAGCCCAGACGCGAAAGTCGACGCCGTCGCCGATCAACTCCGCCCCCACCGGGCGCCGCCGTGTTGCGGTCATGGTGGCTACACTATCTCCGTGAATCTGCTGCATCTCTTCGACCAGTCACTCATCGGACGCGCCGGCGAAATCGGACTCGAGTGGGAGAAGCGGCGATTCACCTTTGCAGAGATTGAGGCGCGAAGCAATCGCGTGGCCAACGCCCTTCGCGCCCGCGGTTTCGCGAAGGGCGACCGGCTGTGCGCCTATCTCGCGAACTGCGTCGAGCTGATCGACATCTTCCTCGCCTGCGTGAAGCTCGGTGTCATCTTCGTGCCGATCAACATTCTCTATCGCGATCGCGAGATTGAACACATCACTCGCGACGCCGAGCCGCGCGCCGTCATCACCTCGCCTGAGGAGCTCGCGTCCGGTGATGCGGAGCGGCCTCGCGAATCGCTCGATCGAGACACGCCCGCCGCGATCATCTACACATCCGGAACGACAGGCACTTCAAAAGGTGCAGTATTAACGCATAACAATTTCATATCCAATGCCAACAACCTGCTGGAGGCCTGGCAGATCTCGCAGGCCGATCGCCTCCTGCTCGCACTCCCGCTCTTTCACATCCACGCCCTCGGCAACGGTTTGCACTGCTGGCTGATCAGCGGATGCCGCATGCGGCTGCTCGAGCGATTCGATCACCGGACGGCAGCCGATGCGTTCCTCGACTTCCGGCCGACGCTGTTCTTCGG
>JALYZI010000038.1 GCA_030948915.1 Acidobacteriota bacterium | reverse complement strand
TGCGCGGGACCCGGCCAGGCAGTCGTCGAGTTGACTGGCGTGTTGCGATAACCGAACCCGAATTTCAGCTCGTTGTTCACTCTGCCAATGTCGAAGAACTTCGAGCCGTCGAGGCGATACTGCTTCTGCGGCCGCTTAGTCTCGTACGTCTGGTAGCTGTCATGCCACACCGACGCAGAGTCACGCCATGACGACGGAGCGCTTTCGCCGCGTCCGCCATTCGCAAACAGACCAAAGCCGCCACCGACCTTCGACCACATTCCGGTCAGGTAAAGGCTCGAACCGATGATCTGCGTGTCTTCGAGTTTGTAGACCGGGACCGGGCCGGCCTGACGGTACGAGGTCTCGAACGGACGCGTTGGCGAGATGTCGCGCGCGTTGCGCACTTTGTCGCCCCACGTGTAGTAGGCCACGGCGCTGTTGTTCGAGAAAATCTGCCCGTTCAATTTCAGATTCTTGTTGCGGAGGATGATGTTGTCGAATGCGCCAATCTGACCCGGCGACTGTGATGCCTGCACAGAGATCTTTTGATCGCCGCGAGCGGCCCAGAACCAGAGGCGATCCTTGAGGATCGGTCCACCGATTTCTCCGCCGTAATCACGCACGAAATTGATGCGGTTCGTTTTATCGAGGTAGAAGCTCGCTTCCGACGGCACGGACGCCGCCGCCTGCATGCTGCCCGGCGTGTAGAAATAACGGCCGGTTCCCTTGAAGTCGTTCGTGCCGCGCTTGGTGACCAGGTTCAGTTGCACGCCCGGCGTCTGAATGCGCGGATCCGAACCGCCGGTCGTGATCTGCATCTCTTCGAACGAATCAAAATCGAAGTACAACGGCGACGAACCCGTGGCGCCCATGTCGGTGATGTTCACCCCATCCATGTTCCACGAGTTGTCTCTTCCCAGTGCTCCTTTGGCGATGTAAACCGACTGCTGGCCGCTCTGACTGCCGCCGACGTTGATGCGGTCAACCATCACCGATGGAACAGACTGCAGCACCGTCCACGGATCGCGCGAGCTGGGAATCTTCTCGAGCTCGACGCGCGCAACGCTTGTTCCTGTTCCCGTTTTGCGTGCGTCAAGCAGCGGCGCCTCCGCCGTCACGGTGATCGACTCGGAAACCGAGGGATTCATCGTGATGGTGACGTCCGCACTCTGGCTGACCGCTACATGAACGCCGGAACGTGTTGCAGCTCCATAACCGGAGAGATCCGCTCTTAACGTGTAATCACCAGGCGAGAGATTGATAAATCGGAACAGTCCCTGACCGTCGGTGATATTGACCTGCGGCGCGCCAATACCCGTGAGGGTGACAGTCACACCTGGAAGGACCGAACCATCCTTCGCCTGAACCTTGCCGTAGATGTTGCCTGTCTGATACTGCGCGAGCGCGCTGCCGGCAAGCAGCGCAACGCACACGGCGGCCATGACCGCCAAAAACCGTGGGGTGGGGCACCCTTTCATAGCGGCTCCTTTCTCTCTTCGGAAAATTGCCTGAAAAAAAACCTGAGTGAGTGTCTGACTGTGCAGATCGTTCGCCGCAATCACGAAATGTGGGAACGTAAACGAAATGAGACATTTACGTTACCGAATCGTATCGCTTGTTCTGTACAGGGTTCAACTTCCTGTTCAGACACGTTCCGATCCTTGGATTTTTTGAATGGGAGCCAAATGACAAACGCCGCGAATTTCTTCGCGGCGTTTGCAGGCCTGCCTTCCGGCTGCCTGCGAGGTTAGCTGTCGGATTCGGACTGGAAGCCCTACCGGCTCGTGGCCGGATTCACCCCGGACGGTGGCAAGCCGTCCCTAACTGGTTCCCCCGCTCCTCGGCGCCGAGGATTAGGCTGACAAACCACCACCATGGTTGGCGGCGAGGCGAGTCTATCCCGAAGCGTGCCAATGTCAATCGCGTGTTAAAACGCCGCGGTGGCGAAGAGGCAGAAACAGGCGCGGGGCGCGGGGCGCGAGGCGCGGACCCTCTTTATCGCGTCAGCTCTCGCGATCGGCGTCATCGTCATTTATGCCCAGTGTCTCCATCACCCGTTCATCCGCCTCGATGATCCCGATTACGTGATCGAGAACGATCACGTCAACAGCGGACTCTCGGTGGCCAACATCGCGTGGGCATTCACGGCGCTGTATGCGTCGAACTGGCATCCGCTCACGTGGATCTCGCACATGATCGATGTGCAGCTGTTCGGCCTCGATGCCGGCAAACAGATTCTCGTCAGCGTCCTGCTGCACGCTGCCAACTCGATCTTGCTCTTCATTTTTCTTCGGCGCGCCACGCGCACGCTTTGGCCGAGCGCCGCCGTGGCGGCGTTGTTCGCCGTACATCCACTGCATGTGGAGTCGGTCGCGTGGGTGTCGGAGCGCAAGGATGTTCTGAGCACGCTGTTCTTCCTGATCACACTTCTGTTGTGGACGCAGTGGGTGCAGACGCAAACGCGATCGCGCTATTGGTGGTCGGTCATCGCGTTCGCCGCCGGCTTGATGTCGAAGCCGATGCTCGTGACGACGCCGTTCGTCATGCTGCTGCTCGATTGGTGGCCGTTCGATCGCAAGATCTCGAAAGCACTCGTCATCGAGAAATGGCCTTTCTTCGGGCTGTCGGTCTTGTCGAGCCTCATCACGCTTCGCGCGCAGCGGCCGGCGATGGGCGCCTCACCGCTCGGCGTGCGCCTCGCCAATTCCATCGTTGCGTACGCCTCCTACATCGGCAAGACGATCTGGCCGATGCATCTGTCGATCGTTTATCCGTTTCGCGCTGAGGTCTCGATTGTGTCCGCCGCAATTGCGATTGGATTCCTCGTGCTCGTCAGCGCAGCAGCGACTTACTATCGCCGTCGTTTCCCATTCCTCATCGTCGGTTGGCTTTGGTACCTCGGTACATTGGTACCAGTCAGCGGAATCGTGCAGGTGGGCCACGAAGCGATGGCCGATCGCTACACCTACATTCCGCTGATCGGAATCTTCATCGCAATTGCGTGGCTGATTCCGAATCGCGCCATGTTGGCGGTCGCGATCGCCGCGCTCGGAGTCTGCGCATTCATCCAGGTCGGTTACTGGCGCAGCGGGATCACATTGTTCGAGCACGCGCTCGCCGTCGTCGGCGACAACCGCTACGTGCACGAAGGTCTCGGCACTGAGCTCCTGAAAGCGCATGCGTATCGACGCGCTGAAACAGAATTCCGCGCTGCACTTTCGCAAGCGCCGCACGATGACGAATTGCACACGGGGTTGGGCAGCGCGCTGATGCAGCTCGGCGATGTGGCCGGTGCGCGGCGCGAATTCGAACTGGCCATCGCCGCGAATCCTTCGAACGCCACCGCCCTTCGGCGTCTCGGCGATCTCGTGATGGCCGAGGGGCGGACGGATGACGCGGTGAAACTGTACGAGCGATCGGTGGCCGCAAAACGCGATCCGGGCACGCTCGCAGTTCTCGCGGCATTGCAGGGAAAAACGGACTACGCGATCTCGCTGTATCGTGAGGCCATCGCGCGCGAACCGGACAAACCGGAGATTCGCAGCGACCTCGCGGCGGTGCTATCGCGCAGCGGACGCGATCCGGAAGCGATCGTCGAATATGAAGAGGCGCTGCGCATCGACCCGCATCAATACGAAACGCTCATGAATTTCGGTGCCGTGCTCGGTCGCCTCGGCCGCAACGAAGACGCAATCGCGCAATTTGAACAGGCCGCGCAGCAGCGTCCGGAGTCGCCCGAGCCGCACGTGTACCTGGCGCTGGTCCACGCACGAATGCATCGCAACGATGACGCACTGCGCGAAGCGATCGCGGCGAACCAGATCAATCCCGCTTCGGCGAATCTGGAGTTCAGTAGCGCTCTGCACATGCCGCCGAGCGAGTCGAATCTCAGCGGCTGGATCGCGCATTTGAGAAGTGGTGCCCAGGGACGGAATTGAACCGCCGACACGAGGATTTTCAGTCCTCTGCTCTACCAACTGAGCTACCTGGGCATCCGGCAGGCACGAAACTGCGGCGCGAGAGAATAACACGGGTCGCGCCTGTTCATTCCATCACCGGACCCGGTTGCGAACCATCGCCGCCAGCTCGCGCAGCGGCGCCGCCGGCGCGCCGAGATTCGCGATCGATGACAGCGATGTATCAACCAGCTCCTCGCTCAATTTGCGCGCACCGTCGACACCCGCGAGCTTGACGAACGTCAGCCGCTGTGCGTCCTTGCCGACATCTTTTCCGAGCTGCTCCGGTTCGCCGGTGACATCGAGAATGTCGTCGGTGATCTGAAACGCGAGCCCGAGATTCTTCGCGAAGACTTCGATGCGCCCGAGGGCGGCCGCGCTCATGTTGGCGAGCATTCCGCCGACCGCTGCGGCCGCGACGAACAGCGCTCCTGTTTTTCTCGAGTGAATGAACTCGAGCGTGCCGAAGTCGAGTTTCGAGCCCTCGCTGTGAAGATCGACCGCCTGCCCCGCGATCGTTCCATCCCAACCGACGGCATCGACGACGCGCCGCATCACCTGTTGCAACGGCCACTGCCGCGGATTGAGCGCGGCATGATTCCTGGCCACGAGTCCATAGGCGTGATTCAGCAGCGAGACCGCCGTGAGAATGGCGAGGTCTTCGCTGAACTCACGATGCAGCGTCGGGGCGCCGCGCCGCAGCGCCGCATCGTCCATCGATGGCAAGTCGTCGAGAATCAGCGAGCAGGTATGGATCATCTCCATCGCAGCCGCCGCTTCAATCAGTTTTTCCGCTTTGCATCCGGCAGCTTCGCCGGCCGACAGCGTGAGAATTCCGCGCACGCGCTTGCCCGGCGACGTCAGCGATCGGCGGAGCGGTTCGATCAGGGCCTGAGGCGCGCCAGTACGACCGGCGAGATTGCGCAAGTACCCGTCGATGAGTTGCCGGTGGGATGCGAAGGAGTCAGTCACGAACGCGAAGTCCTGCGTCCTGCGTCCTGCGTCCTGCGTGGAGCTGAGAGGACTCAGGACGCAGGACACAGGACGCAGGACGCGCGGGAGATGGTAGCATCACGATTCAGCCAGAATGCCGAAGCGTAAGTGGTCACGCACCCAGCAGATGTGGGTGATCATCGTCCTCTGCATCACCATCTTCGGCGCTTCCATCGCGGCGATCCCCGAAGTCAGCTGGCGCATCTACTGGAAGGTGATGCTGGCGGCCGCGGTCGCGTGCGGACTCTGCATCATCCTCTTCGAAGTCTGGCTCCGCCGCGTCCTGGGACGCCGCGACATGGCGATCACGTTTCTCGATCGGATCACATCGGGCGATCTCTCGCTGTCGGCGCGCGAGATTGTCGACGCGACGCGTTCGGAGCGCATGGCGGCCTCGCTGCGAGCACTCGTTTCAAATCTCGAGCGGACGATTCGCCGATTCGCGCAACTGGCGGCCGACGTGGTCGCCGCAAGCCAGCAGATCAGCGGCCGTTCGCGCGTGCTCGCGCGCAGCGCCGCCGAACAACTCGTCTCGACTGACGCGACATCGGCGTCCGTCACGCAGATCGATCGCTCGATCAGCAATGTGCGGACGAGCATGGAAGACCTCTCCGCGAATGCCGAGGAGACCTCGGCGTCGATTCTGGAGATGTCGGCGAGCATCGAAGAAGTCAGCCGCATCTCCGACACGCTGGCCGCTTTCGTCGACGAAACCGCGTCCGCGATCGAGGAGATGATCGTCTCGATCAATGAGGTCGCGACGAACACCGAGAGCTTCTCTTCATTCGCGATCGAGACCGCCAGCTCGATGGTCGAGATGAACGCGACGACCGAGGAGATCGGAAAGTCGGCGAAGCAATCGTCGGAGCTCGCCAATTCGGTCAAGCAGGCGGCCGGCGAAGGACGCCAGGCCGTCAGCGGAACAGTGGAAGGCATGGGCCGCATCGAGACCGCGATGTCGGAGGCGAAGAGCGCGCTCAACGAGCTGGCGCTGCGCTCGGAAGAAATCGGCGAGATCGTCCGCGTGATCGACGAGATCGCCGGCCAGACGAACCTTCTCGCGCTGAACGCCGCGATCATCGCGGCGCAGGCGGGTGATCGCGGCAAAGCGTTCGGCGTCGTGGCCGACGAGATCCGCGATCTTTCGGAGCGCACTTCCGTCTCGACCGACGAGATCCGCACGCTGATCGACAACGTGCAGCGCTCGGTTGAGCGCGCCGCAGAGCAGATGAGTCTCAGCGCGCAGCGCGTGACCGAGGGAGTGCGGTTGACGGCCAGGGCCGAGCAGGTGCTGCAGAAGATCCTCGAACTGACCGAGCGATCGACGAGCTCGATGTCGGAGATTGCGCGAGCGACCGACGAACAGGCGCGCGGCAGCGCCACCGCCACGGCAGCCATCGAGCAGGTCACGAAGATGGTGCAACAGACCGCGGCGGCGACGCAGCAGCAATCGCTGACTTCGCGCAAAGTCGGCGAGCAGGCCTCCACCGTCCGCGACACGACCCTCCATCTGAAGCGCGCGACCACCGAACAGGAAAGCGGCAGCCGCGCGATCGGACGCGCGATGCAGAACATCATGGCGCTCGTGCAGCGCGTCCACGAATCGATCGCGGTGCTGGGCACCGAGAGTGCGGCCATCGTCCAGGCGATGCGAACGATTCAGGAAGCGACACGCGAGAGCAACGTCAGCATCGCCGATCTCAATCAGATGTCGAGCTCGCTCACGCACGAGTCGGCGCTCCTCAATCAGGAGCTCGGCCGATTCACACTCCCCCATCCGAACGACGGCGGATCGATCACCACCGCGACCATTCTCTGGCAGCAGTTGAATCTCGATCCCGTCCACGTCACTGCCGCGGCGCTGGGATACATGTCGCGCGCGATTCACTCCACGCTCGTTTCGTACGGCGAAGGCGCCGAGCTGACGCCCGGCCTCGCGGAACGATGGGAAATGCTCGAGCAGGGCCACTGCTATCGATTGCGTCTGCGCCGCGGCGTCCGTTTTCACAACGGACGGCTCTTCGAAGCGCGCGATGTGCACGACAGCTTCGTGCGGCTGTTGTCGCCCGAACTGCAATCGCCGAGCAGCTGGATCCTGCGCGACGTGCGCGGCGCGGAAGACGTCATCTCCGGCAAGGCGAAGCAACTCTCCGGGATCACCATTCGCGATCCGTACACCATCGACATCACGCTCAACGAGCCGCTCGCATTTTTTCTGTCGCTGCTGTCGATGAACGAGACTTCGATCGTGCCGGCCGATGAGGCGCGCGACCGCGATCGATTCCGTACGCGAGCGATCGGGACCGGACCATTTCGAGTCGAAGAAGCGGTGGAAGGTCAACGCATCCGGCTGTCGCGCAACCGCGACTACTACATTCCCGGGCAGCCGCACATCGAAGATCTGACGTTTCGACTGGATCTGCGCAGCGGCCGCGACGTCGCCGAAGCGTTCGCACGCGGAGAGCTCGACATCGCGCACGGAATTCCGCCGAAAATCGCGAGCGAATGGCAACGCAATCCGCGCTACGCGCCGTTCATGCTGAATACCACCCAGCTGCACACCTCGTATTTCGCCTACGACTGTTCGGTCGCGCCGTTCAGCCGCGTCGAAGTGCGCCGAGCAATCAATTACGCGATCGACCGGGAACGCATCAACGAGCGCATCTTCGGCGGACTCGGCGTCGTCGCCCACTCCCTCCTTCCGCCCGGCCTCCTCGGCTACGAACCAGGCCTGCGCGGGTTCGAGCACGACGTCGAGCGCGCGCGGGCCCTGATGCGCGACGGCGGATACCCGACCGGATTTCGCGTCGAGTATCGAACGTGGGACACGGATGAATTCAACAACTCGGGATTGCTGCCTCTCATGATCGAAAACCTCGCAGTGATCGGAATCGAGGTCAATGTCACCCTGCATTCGGCGACCGAGGCGCGCAGACCGCTGCAGCAGCCCGGGCATGGAATGGTGTTCTGCGGAAACTGGTACGCCGATTTTCCTGATCCCGACAATTTCTTCTACGTCTTCTTCCACAACGACTCGAGCGCAGTGCGCGGCGCGTACTTTCATTCTTCGGAGATCGATGCCCAGATCGTGGAAGGGCGGCGCGCCGCCGATATCGAACGGCGACGCGAGATCTACCGTTCGCTGAACGAAATGGTCGTC
>JALYZI010000029.1 GCA_030948915.1 Acidobacteriota bacterium | reverse complement strand
GCGGACTCGGACTGGAGATCGCGGAGGGTCTCGCGGAAGCGGGAGCGTCGCTCATGCTTTGCGCGCGCCGCGAGCAGTGGCTCACGCCGGCGATCGATGCGCTGCGCGCGCGCGGGCTTCGCGTCGAAGGGGGACAGTGCGATGTCTCCGATCCCAAGCAGGTCGAGAACATCATCTCGGCCGCGATGGCAAAGTTCGGGCGAATCGACATCCTGATCAACAACGCCGGAATCTCGTGGGGCGAGCGGCCGGAGGACATGGCCCTCGAACAATGGAAGCGGGTGCTGGACACGAATCTCACCGGCGCGTTTCTCTTCGCTCAAGCGGCCGGTCGCGAGATGCTGAAGAAGAAAAGCGGCTCCATCATCAATATTGCGTCTGTCGCGGGAATGCGTTCGGCGGTTGCCGGCCCGCATTACGCCGGCTACGTCGCGAGCAAGGCTGGTCTGATGGGACTCACGCGTGAGCTGGCCGCATCGTGGGGACCGCAAGGCATCCGCGTGAATGCCATCGCTCCAGGATTTTTTCACTCGCGGCTCGCCGATCCGGTCATCGGACTCGTGGAACCGTCGATCAAAGAGCGCAATCCGATTCCGCGCGTCGGGGACGCCGGCGAGCTCAAAGGCGTGGCGGTTTTTCTCGCCTCGGATGCGTCGAGCTACATCACCGGGCAGATCATCGCCGTTGACGGAGGAGCGACGATCACATGAAGCGACCGTGGATTCATCACTACGACTATTGGGTGAAGCCGCACATGAATTATCCGCGGCGGCCGCTCGGCGAGATTCTGAAGCTGACGGCTGCCGACGTTCCCGACCGTCCGGCGACCGCGTTTCTCGGTGCTCAGCTGACATGGGCGCAAGTCAAAGAGCGCAGCGACCGATTCGCCACTGCGCTCGCGCGATTCGGCATCGCGAAAGGCGATCGCGTCGGCATCATGCTGCCGAACTGTCCGCAATACTTGATCGCCGGCTTCGCGATTCTGCGGATCGGCGGCATCGTCGTGAACATCAATCCGCTCTACACGCCGCGCGAGATCGCGGTCGTGGCGGCCGATTCCGGCATGCGCCTTTTGATCACGCTGGATGTTCTCGCGCCGAATGCGCTCGCCGTGCGTAATCAGACTGCGATCGAAGCGATCATGATCACGTCGGCCGCTGAGCAGAGCGCCGCCGCTGTTCCGTGTCCGGCCGTGGAAGGAACCCAGCGCATCAGCGATGTCCTGGCAAACGTGACGGAGTCGAATGTGCCGACCGTCAGCATCGATCCCGAAAATGATGTTGCCGTCCTGCAGTACACCGGCGGGACGACCGGCGTTCCAAAGGGCGCGATGCTGACGCACTACAACATCTTCGCGAACGTGATTCAGACGACGGTGCTGCATCATCCCGATCAAAAACGCGGCGATGAGCGGATCCTGCTCGTCATCCCGTTCTTTCACATCTACGGATTCACGGTCGGATTGATGGCCGGCGCATGGCAGGGCGCGCAGCAGATTCTCATTCCGAAGTACGACGTTGAGGCGCTGCTGACCGCGATCCGCGATTTCCGGCCGACATACTTTCCCGCGGTGCCGACAATCTACGTCTCGCTGCTGAACCATCCGAAGGCGAGGGAGTCCGGCCTCGACAAAGTGCGCGGATTCAACAGCGGCTCCGCTCCGCTGCCGATGGAAGTGATCGATCAGTTCGAACGCATGACGGGCGGAACGCTCAACGAAGGGTACGGACTCTCGGAGGCCTCGCCGGTGACGCACACCACGCCATCGCTTTCGCGACGCAAGCCGGGGAGCGTCGGCATTCCTCTTCCCGACACCGATATCAAGATCGTCGACCTCATCGGTGGGTTGACCGAGGTGGCGCCAGGCGCAGAGGGAGAGCTGTGCATCGCCGGGCCGCAGATCATGAAGGGTTACTGGCAGCGGCACGACGAGACGGACGTCGCACTTCGCAAGGATGGCGAAGGGCGGGTGTGGCTCTACACCGGAGACATCGCGCGCATGGACGAAGACGGATACTTCTACATCGTGCAACGCAAGAAGGACATGATCATCGTCGGCGGCTTCAACGTTTACCCGTCGGAAATCGAATCGGTCCTCTTCACGCATCCGGCCGTGATGGAAGCGGTCGTCATCGGCGTACCGCATCACTACTATGGCGAGGTCGTGAAGGCGTTTGTCGTTCCGAAGCCAGGCGCTCGCGTCAGCAGCGAGGAGTTGCGAAGCCACTGCGCAGCGAACCTTGCCGAGTTCAAACGTCCCGTCGAGATCGAGATGCGCGAGAGTCTTCCGAAGTCGGCGGTCGGAAAAATTCTGCGGCGGGAATTGCGCGAGGAAGTGCGCGCGGTGGCGCAGTCATGACCGACCACGATCGCATCCGCCTCGATCTCTGCTGCGCGGCGCGACTCCTCTATCGAAACGGTTTGAGCGCCGCCAACGCCGGCCACATCAGCGTAGCGATCGGTGGCGGACGCATGCTCGTGAATCATTTCGGTCCGTCGTTCGCCACGCTCAGGCCTCGCAACGTCGTAGTGGTCGACTTTTCGGGCAAGGTTGTCGAAGGCGATGCCTACGTCAACGACACGATCCGCCTCCACGGCATCATCCACCGCGAAAACCCGAAGATGACGGTCGTGATGCACACGCATCCTCCCGCAGTTGTTACGTTTAGCGCCTTTCGGCGCGTGCCCGAGGTGTTCGATCAGGAAAGTTGTCTATTAATGGATGACGTGGCGGTCATCGACGAGAACTACGAAGGCCTCGCCTCAGAGGAAGAACGCGTGATGCCGATCGCTCGATCGCTCGGCGTCAAACCGATCGCGATCCTGCCCAATCACGGCGCGATCACGACCGCGGACAGCATCCCGCTGGCCCTCGTTCGCATGCTGCTGCTGGAGGGAATGGTGCAGCGGAATCTGTCGGTCGCGCAGGCGGCGCGCGCAACCGGATTGACGCCGATACCGATTGCGCCGGAAGCGGCACGTCGCGCAAAGATTGAGATCGCACGGATTCCCGCCATCGCGCCGCTGTGGCAGGACTTCCTCGAGCGCCTGCAGAAGACGGATCCGGATTTATTCGCGGGGGCCGCATGACATTCACCATCCGCCGCGTCGTCGTCATCGGATCGGGAACGATGGGTGGCGGAATCGCGGCGCATTTCGCGAATGCGCGCGTGCCGGCGTATCTGCTCGACGTCTCGCAGAAGATCGTCACGGCGTCGCTGGAGCGTTTAAAGAAATCGAAGCCGCCCGCTTTCTTCACTGCCGAAACTGCGGACCTCGTCACGATCGGGAATCTGGACGCCAACGATGCCTGGATCAGCGAAGGCGACTGGATCATCGAAGCGATCGTCGAAGAGCTGCAGCCGAAACGCGATCTGGTCGCGCGCATCGATCGGCTGCGCAAGCCCGACAGCATCGTATCGAGCAACACATCGGGACTGCCGATTTCGCAAATCGCCGCCAACGCCTCCGCCTCCTTCAAGTCCCATTTCCTCGGCACGCATTTTTTCAATCCGCCGCGCTACATGAAACTCCTGGAGGTCATCCCGACGCGCGAGACAGATCCGAAGATCACCGAGTTCGTTCGCCACTTCGCTGAGGAGAGGCTTGGCAAGGGCGTGGTGATGTGCAAGGACACGCCGAACTTCATCGCGAACCGCATGGCCTCGATCTCCGGCGCCATGCTGCTCGACTTCGTGCTCGAGCGCGGCTACACGATCGAGGAGACCGACGCCATCGTCGGTCCGCTGATCGGCCGCCCGAAGACGGCTGCGTTCCGGCTGCAGGATCTGGTGGGACTCGATGTCTCCAGCTCCGTCGCGCGAAATCTCTACGATCTGATTCCACACGATCCGTCCCGCGAAGTGCTGCGCTCACCTCGCATCGAAGCGCTCCGCAAGAAGCAGATGGATCGCGGCCGCCTTGGCGACAAGAGTGGACAGGGCTTTTACAAGAAGGGCGGCAAGGCGATCGAGACGCTCGATCTGAACACCGGCGAATATCGCGAGCGGCGCGAGCCGGACATTCCGTCGATCGCAGAGGCCAACAAGATCAAGAGTCTCCCGAAGCGTCTCAACTTTGTACTGCAGCAGGACGACAAAGCCGGCGCGCTGGCGCGTCACGTCGTCTACAACTCGCTGGCGTACGCCGCGCATCGCATTCCGGAGATCACCGACGACATCCAGAACGTCGATCGCGCGATGCGGTGGGGTTTTTCGCACGAGATGGGTCCGTTCGAATTGTGGGACGCGCTCGGCGTTCGTGCGACGGCCGATGCGATGAAGAAGCATGGCGTGGATGTGCCGGAGTGGGTCCTCAAAAAGGAGAATTTTTATCCGAATGTTCCGAAGGCTGAGCGTCGCGTTGTGCGCGAAAACAAGGGCGCGAGTCTGATCGACATCCGCGACGGCGTTCTCCAACTCGAGTTTCACACCAAGATGAACACGCTCGACGACGACATCCGCAGCATCATCGTGCAATCGGTCGAGGAGTTGGAGAAGGGCGCGTGGATCGGCATGGTCATCGGCAACGAGGGAGCGGACTTCTGCGTCGGCGCGAATCTCGCGAGCGGGTTGGGGTCGAACGGCAGCGAAGCGCTCAATCGCGCCGTGAGGGCGATGCAGGACGCGCTGGTGGCGATGCGTTTCTGCAGCAAACCGATCGTCGCCGCTCCATTCGGGCGCACCTTGGGCGGCGGCGCGGAAGTCGCGATGGCGGCCGCTCGCATCGTGGCGGCGTCCGAAACGTACATGGGGCAGGTGGAGGTTGGCGTCGGCCTGGTGCCGGGGGCGGGCGGATGCAAGGAGCTGATTCGCCGCGTCGTGTCTCCGGCGATGAGCCACACGCCGAACGCCGATCCTCTTCCGTTCGTCCAGAACGTATTGCAGACGATCGGAATGGCGAAAGTCTCATCGAGCGCCGCGGAAGCGCGTGAGCTTGGATTTCTCGCCGACGCCGATCGCATCGTCATGAATCGCGATCGGTTGATTGCAGAGGCGAAAGAGGAAGTCGTCGAGATGGCGACGCACGGATATTCGGCTCCTGCTCGCGAGAAGAATTGTTACGCCGCCGGCCGCGACGTGCTGGCAGCGCTCAAGGCCGGCATCTACGTGATGCAGCAGGGCGCTTACATGAGCGAGTACGACGCTGTGATCAGCTCGCGGCTGGCGTCGATTCTGTGCGGTGGCGATCTGTCGAGCGGGCAGTGGGTCGACGAACAATTTCTTCTCGATCGCGAGCGCGAGGTCTTCGTCGCGTTGTGCCGTGAGCCGAAGACCGTGGAGCGGATTCAATTCATGCTCGCCAATGGAAAGCCCTTGAGAAATTGACATGGCCGAGATTGCACAGCCGCGCCGAGTGATGAGCGGCCTCGAATACATGCGGAAGCTCGTCGCCGGCGAGCTGGAAGCGTCCCCGATGGCGCGATTGCTCAACATCCGCATCGTGGATGTCGAGGAAGGGCGGGTGGTGGTGACGGCAGAACCGACGCCTGAGTTCGAGAATGGACTTCGAATCGCGCACGGTGGATTCGCCGCCACGCTCCTCGACACCGCACTCGGCTGCGCCGTCAACTCGGTCATGCCGGCCGGAAAAGTCTTCACGACGCTGGAGATGAAAATCAACTTCACTCGCGCCGTCACGCGCCAGACCGGAACGCTCACCTGCACCGCCAACATCGTGCACGCGGGAGGGCGAACGGCAACCGCCGAAGGACGCATCGTCGACGCGGCCGGCAACGTCTACGCGCACGGATCGGCGACCTGCATTCTGTTTCGCGACATCACGGAGGAGAAATGAACGAAGCAGTGATCGTAGCGGGCTTGCGCACGGCAGTCGGAAAAGCGCCGCGTGGAGCTCTGCGTACGACGCGACCCGACGACATGGCGGCGGAAGTCATCGCGGCGCTGATGCGAAAAACTCCAGGCCTCGCGCCCGACGCCATCGACGACGTCATCATGGGCTGCGCGATGCCGGAAGCCGAATCGGGAACGAATGTCGCGCGCATCGCGGCACTGCGCGCCGGACTTCCAGACTCCGTACCGGCGGTGACCGTCAATCGCTTCTGCTCGTCGGGATCGCAGACGATTGCGATGGCCGCCGAGCGAATCATGTCGGGGATGGCGGAGCAGATCATCGCGGGCGGCACGGAGTCGATGAGCCTCGTGCGGGGGAATGGACGCTTCCGTCCGAATCCCGATTTGATCGACAAACGGCCCGGCGTCTATCTCAGTATGGGGCTGACGGCGGAGAACGTCGCGCGCAAGTACGCGATCTCCCGCGAAGACGCCGACGCGTTCTCGTATCGCAGCCATCAGAAAGCGCTCGCGGCACAGAAAGAAGGCCGCTTCGCGGATGACGGCATCGTCCCGCTCCACGTGGAGATCGTCGACGACGTGAATCGACAACGCGTCACTTTCGATAAGGATGAAGGCCCGCGCGCCGATACGACACCGGAGGCGCTCGCGAAGCTGCGTCCCGTGTTTCACGCCAAGGGAGTCGTCACCGCCGGCAATTCGAGCCAGACCTCCGATGGCGCGGCGGCGGTGATCGTGATGTCGCGCCGCCGCGCGCAGGAGCTCGGTCTGAAGCCATTAGTGCGATTCGTATCATTCGCCGTCGGCGGAGTGCCGCCGGAGATCATGGGAATGGGACCGGTGGCGGCCGTCCCGAAAGCTCTGAAACTCGCGGGCCTGACGCTCGGTCAGATCGATCTCATCGAGCTCAACGAAGCATTCGGCGCTCAGGCTTTGGCTGTGATGCGCGAGCTCGGTATGAACGAGGACCATGTCAACGTGAACGGCGGCGCGATCGCGCTCGGCCATCCGCTCGGCGCTTCGGGCGCGAAGCTCACCGTCCAACTCATTGGCGAGATGCGCCGCCGCAAAGCGCGATACGGCATGGTCACGATGTGCGTGGGCGGGGGGCAGGGCGCGGCGACCATTTTCGAAAATCTCCAAAGCTGACATGGACTTCGACCTTTCACCGGAGCTCATCGAGTTGCGCGATCGCGTCGCGGCGTTCGTGCGCGACGAGGTCATCCCGTCCGAGAAGAAAACGCCCGACGTCGCTGCTCTGCGCGAGAAGGCGCGCAAGGCCGGGATCTACGGGCCGCAACTGCCGCGCGAATACGGTGGACTCGGGCTGGGGACGGTCGCGATGTGCGTCGTCTTCGAGCAGGCCGGCCGCAGTTTCCTCGGCCCGCTCGCGCTCAACTGCGCCGCACCCGACGAGGGCAACATGCATCTGCTCTCGCTCTACGCGACCGGCGCGCAGCGCGATCAATATCTCCGGCCGCTCATCGAAGGAAAAATTCGATCGTGTTTCGCGATGTCGGAACCGGCGCCCGGCGCGGGCTCCGATCCGACGATGATGCAGACGCGTGCCGAACGCGTCGACGGCGGTTGGGAGATCAACGGCCACAAGTGGTTCACGACCGGCGCCGAGGGGGCGGCATTCGCGATCACGATGGCGGTCACCGACGCGCAGAAGGGCGTCACGATGTTTCTGGTCTCGACCGACGCGCCCGGATTTCGCGTGTTGCGTTCGATTCCGACGATGGGCGGACACGAGCCCGGCCACGGCGAAGTGCAGTACACCAAAGTTCGCGTTCCCGATTCAGCAGTCCTCGGCAAGCCCGGCGATGGTTTCAAGATGGCGCAGGTGCGCCTCACGCCCGCGCGATTGACGCACTGCATGCGCTGGCTGGGAGTCGCGCAGCGTTCACTCGAGATCGCCGTGGCTCGCGCGAACGCCCGCGAAGCATTCGGAAAAAAACTTGCCGACCATCAGGCCGTGCAGTGGATGATCGCCGACTCCGAGATCGAGCTGCATGCGTCGCGGCTGATGGTGATGCAGGCCGCATGGAAGCACGAGCGCGGCGACGACATCCGCCACGAGTCGTCGATCTGCAAGGTCTTCGTCGCGGAAGCGGTCAACCGCGTGATCGATCGCGCGATCCAGGTCTGCGGCGCGCTCGGCATCTCGACCGACACGCCGCTCGAGCATTTCTATCGCGAGGCTCGCGCCTTTCGGATCTATGACGGTCCGTCCGAAGTGCATCGGATGGTCATTGCGCGAAACGTCTTGCGCTCGAGGAATCAATGATCCCGAAATCGGTCGTGAGCGATTGGATGACGGTGTCGCAAGAGCAGATCCAGATGTTCGCCAACGCGACGTGCGATCAGCAGTGGATCCATGTCGATCCCGATCGGGCGCAAGATTCGCCATTCGGCGGCACAGTCGCGCACGGCTTCCTCACGCTCTCACTCATCGGCGCACTTCTGCGAAAGACGGGAGCGTTCGAGGACCTCCGGATGAGCGTCAACTATGGATTGAATCGAGTTCGCTTCACGGCGCCCGTGCTGAGCGGTTCGCGCATTCGCGGACGCTTCGACGCTACTTCGGTCGAAGAGAAAGACGACGCGGTCAAAGTCATCTGGAATGTGACTGTCGAACGCGAACAGAGCTCGACGCCGTGCTGCGTCGGGGAATGGATCGTTCTCTACTACCGATGAGATTTCGCGACAAAGTCGTCTGGGTCACCGGCGCTTCTTCGGGAATCGGCGAAGCGGTCGCGGTCGCGTTCAGCCGAGAAGGCGCGAAGCTGGTTCTGTCCTCGCGTAATGCTGTTGAGCTGGAACGCGTACGTCAAGCGTGCGCCGGCAACGGGCATCGCATTGTTCCGCTCGATCTCACGCGTCCCGATTCCTTCCCAATGGTGGGTGAGGTCGACATCCTCGTGCACAGCGGAGGAGTGAGTCAGCGATCGCTGGCCGCCGATACCGATCTCTCGACCGATCGCGCCATCATGGATCTCAACTTCTTCGGCACGGTCGCTCTGACGAAAGCAGTCCTGCCGTCGATGCTTGCGAGGAAGTCGGGACACATCGTCCCGATCAGCAGCGTTGTCGGCTACGTCGGGACTCCTCTTCGATCGACATACGCGGCTTCGAAGCATGCGCTGCATGGCTTTTTCGATTCGCTGCGTGCCGAAGTTGCCAAAGAGGGGATTGCAGTGACGATTGTTTGTCCCGGCTACATCCGCACCAACGTGACTCGCAACGCGTTGACGGGAAACGGATCGGCATTCGGGAAGATGGATCCGACGCACGAACGCGCGATGCGACCGGAAGAATGCGCGCTCAAGATCGTCGACGCTGTTGCTCGTCGCAAGCAGGAGGTGGTCATCGGCGGAAAAGAAACATGGGCCGTCC
>JALYZI010000024.1 GCA_030948915.1 Acidobacteriota bacterium | reverse complement strand
TCCAGCCGCCGCCAAATGCGGCCGCAGAATGCGGCCGCGACCGGCCGGCTGGAAGCCGGCGCTCCTGAGCTAGACTTCGCGCATGTTTGCCGTGCTGATTGCCATGCTCGCCCAATTCGCTGATCCGGCCCGACCGGAGAAGCTCGCGGCCGCCTTCCCCGACATCGAGAAAGCATTCGCCACTTTCGTCGAGCGGCAGCACATCCCCGGCGCCGCGATGGGCATCATCATCGACGGCAATCTCGTTTGGGTGAAGACCGCCGGATTTCGCGATGTCAACGCCAAGGCGCCCGCGGCGCGCGACACCGTCTGGCGCATCGCCTCGATGACGAAGAGCTTCACGGCGATGTCGATTCTCAAACTCCGCGATGAAGGAAAATTGTCGCTCGACGATCCGGCAAGCAAGTACATTCCGGAGCTCGCGACGCTCCCCTACCCGACCGCCGACTCGCCGAAGATCACCATCCGCCATCTGCTGACGCATTCCGAGGGGTTTCCGGAAGACAATCCGTGGGGCGACCGGCAGCTCGCGCAAAGCAATGCGACGATGTCGGCGTGGATGCGCGCGGGCATCCCGTTCTCGACTTCCCCAGGCACCGCCTACGAATACTCCAACTTCGGCTTCGCGATCCTCGGCCAGATCGTCGAGCGCGTCGCGAAGAAGCCATACGCTGACTACGTCCGCGACAACATCCTCCTTCCCGTCGGCATGCAATCGACGACGTACTCCGCCGACGACGTGCCGCCCGGCCGCATCGCGAAGGGCTACAAGTGGGATGGCAAGACATGGATCGAAGTTCCGCCGCTGCCGCACGGCGCATTCGGCGCGATGGGCGGACTGTGGACGACGCCCGACGATCTCGCGCGCTACGTCGCGTTCATGATGTCGGCCTTTCCGCCGCGCGATGATCCCGAAACGGGACCGATCCGCCGCAGCAGCGCTCGCGAGATGCAGCAGGCGGCGCGCGCAATTCCGGCAGTCGTAACGCGGCAGACGATCGACGCGCCACTCGAGTTGAACGTCGCCGCATACGCGTACGGACTCCGCATCGCACAGGATTGCCGGTTCACGTCCATGGTCCAGCACGGCGGCGGACTGCCCGGTTACGGATCGTACGAGCGCTGGTTACCCGATTATGGCGTTGGTCTGATCGCGTTCGGAAATCTCACCTACGCCAGCTTCGTCCCGCTTTTCAACGACGCGCTCAATGCGATGTTGAAAACCGGAGCATTGAAGCATCGCGTGGTGCAGCCTTCGGCGGCGCTGCTGCAGGCGAAGGCCGACATTTCGAGTCTCATCAATCAATGGGACGACGGACTCGCGCATCGGATCGCCGCCGATAATCTCTTTCTCGACCGCTCGGCGGCTGAGATGCGCGATGACTTGCGCAAGACACGTGAAGAACATGGCACTTGCCGCCCCGCCGCGACCATCGACGCCGAGAACGCGCTGCGCGGAACGTGGCCGATGATGTGCGACAAAGGATCGTTGCTCGTTCGGATTACGCTCGCGCCGACGACGCCGCCGAAGGTGCAGGCGTTTGGCTATCAGTCGATCATGCCGCCGAGCGACGACGCGCGCAAAGCGATCGAGTCGAAGCTCTCTACGATTCCGGCGCAGTGGGGCAAGTGCGCGCTCAGCGAGACATCGCTCAAGGTAAGCTGCGACCGCGGCGAGCTCGCCGTGCGCGTCGCTGAAGGAAATGTAATCTTCACGCCGATCGTCAACGCCGATCAGCGCTGCTCGCCGTAACCGGAGCGCCGGCATTCTGCCGGCCGGTCACGGCGCTCCACTCAGGAACTTCTCCAGCTCCGAGCCCCACACCTCCGGCCACGTGTGCGTACCGCCGCGCGTCAGCTCGCTGGTCGGAATCCGGACATACCGGGCGTGCGCGACGCGCGGCATCAGCTTCTCCATGATTCCGAGTTCGGGCGGATTGACGAAATCGTCGGCGGAGTTGATCGCCAGCAGCGGCGCCTTGATCTTCTCGAGATCGGGCGAAGGATCGTAATCGCGCGACGCTTCGAGCGCGTACAGCAGATCGTCGGTCTTCGTGCTCGCAGTGCGTGTCTTCATCTGGTCCGCCAGCCAGCGGTCGGCATCGTCGCGGGTCGGTGCGCTCTTCTGCCACTGCAGCGGCGCGCTCGTCGCGATCATCAACAATTGAATCGCTCCCGCGACATCGCCCCGATTGAGATTGTCGACCGCCATCTTGCGCCATACGCGATTGCGGCCCGCGATCTGCGCCGGCGCGCTGGCGAGCGCCACCAGGCCGTCCATCATGTCGGGCCAGCGCTCTCCCACATCCACGTGTGCATGCCGCCCATCGAAGTCCCCATGACGAGAAAAAGATGGTCGACGCCCAGCGATTCGATCAGTCGATGCCGCAGCTCGACCATGCTGGGTTTGCTTGACTCGCCGTGGCCGATGCCGTCAGGAATCACGATGAAGTATTTGCTCGAATCGAGCAGGCCGCCGGCCTTGAAGAGCACGCCTGCGAAATGATCGTTCATGAATTGCTTGACGATCCGCCGGTGCCGTGAAGAATCAGCACGACGTTGTCTTTTCGCGGCACACCAACGGTCACGTAGTGGATGCGGACAGGATCCATCGTCTCTCCGTTTCGAAAATGGAAGTTCCTGACGATAGGCGATAAGGATAAAGGAGTGGCGCATGACCCTTCCCCCTTGTTACCAACTTGACGACGCACGCGGCGGGCAAACGTGTGCGAGACTTGCCGATCACGATTGAGAAGTTGATGTGATCGATCGCAGTCTCTCGCACGAAATCCTCACCCTTCGTCTCGCGCACGGAAAAGCGAGCGCGCTCGATCTCGAGCTTTGCCAGGAGCTGCAGCGCGAAATCGAGGCGGCCGCGGAAGCGCCCGGCATTCGCGCGCTGATCCTCACTGGAACAGGATCGATTTTTTCGGCGGGCGTCGACCTGCCGCGCATGATCAACAGCGGCAAGGACTACGTGCAGGATTTCGTCGAGGCGCTCGACGCCGTGCTTCGCGCGCTTTTTCTTTTTCTAAAGCCGGCGGTCGTTGCGGCGAACGGCCACGCGATCGCCGGCGGCGCGATCATGGCGTTCGCATGCGACTACCGCCTGATGAGCGGCGGACGCATCGGCGTGCCGGAAGCGCTGGTCGGCGTTCCGTTTCCTCCGCTGGCGCTGGAGATCGTCCGTTTCGCCGTTCCGCGCCAGCATCTGCAGCCGATGTTGTATTTCGCGAAAACGATCGAAGCGGCGGAAGCGAAATCCATCGGCATCATCGATGAAGTCGTCCCTGCCGAAAACCTCATGAGCCGCGCGGTCGAAGTCGCCCGCCAGCTCGGCGAGATCATGCCCGACGCGTTTCGCCTGACGAAGCGTCAGATCCGGGAGCCGTTTCTCCGCGATGCCGCCGAGATCGCGCGCGTCTCCGGCGACGAGATCGACGCGAAGTGGTCCGCGCCCGAAGTGCACGAGCACATCCGGGCGTATCTTGCTAAGGCGCTCGGAAAGCGGTGAGGATCAGCGCGTAAATGCCCGCGGCGATGACGAGCGTCGGCGCGATGAGCGTGAACGCGACGTACGCGATCAGGTAGAAACCCGCATACCAGGCCGCCAACTGCCCCGGCGTTCCTTCCGGAATGGTCAACGAGAGAATGCTGGTGTACTGCCGCAGTCCGGCAAGGTGCGCGATCGCGAACGGAATCGTGATGACGATGGCCCATCGCACGAAGCCGAGGGGCGAGAAAACCGGAGCGCGAAAGATCGATCGGATCATCGGTGCGCTCGCCTTTCCACTGCATCCTGCACGGCGCCGAGCGTCAGAGCGTAAAGAAGAACGGCGTCGCCGACCTGATTGCTGGCGGCATAGCGAAGCTTGCCGTTTTCTTCGACCGGAAAGGCAGCGTAATTGAGTGAGGTAATGAGTCGTGATAAATAGTCACGATCCTGAAACGCGCTGGCAGCCACCAGTGCGAGACCGCTCGCGGAGGCGCTGGCGTGCAGGATCGGGACGACAGGACCGGAATCGATGTCGCGCTCGCCCGGATATTCGCGCGGCCATTCGTGCGAGAAGCCGAAGCCGCCGACATTGATCTGCAGGTGATCGGCGGCTCGCCGGTACTGATCGCGCGCGAAATCGGGATCGACCAGCAACAGATTGTGCGCCACCATCCAGATCGTCGATCCTTCCGGCCCGTCGATCGTGTTGCCTGCGAAGTTGAAACTCGATACCAGCAGACCGGTGCGCTTCTCGATGAGCTGCCGCTTCGCGATCGCGACCCATCGCTTGCGGAGGTCGCCGTGATCCGTTCCGTCGAGCACGTCCGCGATATGCATTGCCGCAAGTGCAGTCGTGATGTCGAACGTCCAGCATTCGTCGGGATAACTTTCCGGCGACAGCAGGTCCGAATCTTCCATGCGCGCCACAATCGCCGCAATGCGATCGCGCAGCAGCGGCTTGTAGTCCTCGCGCTCCTGGACCAGCCGGCGCTGCGCCAGCATCATCGCGATCTCGCCGTCGACGAAAAGACTTCGCGGCGGCTGCTGTACGAACGGCGCACGGTGCGCGTAATTCATCGAGAAAACGTAGAAACCTTTCTCGTGTTCGAGCTTCAGTGTCTCCGCGATGATGCGATCGATCACTTCCAGCGCGGGTTTCTGATACGAGCGATCGCGGAGCGCCATGTTCGCGAGCGCCCACGCCAGATAGCTCCGCCCCATGAAGTCCCATTCGGCGTTGCTGTGGCGCATCTTGTCGACTTCCACAGCGCGCAGAGCCGGGTTCGTCCACAGCTCGATCTGGCGCGCCGCGATCTTTCGCGCTTTCGGATGGATGGCGTTAGGCACCGGCAGCGTAGCTTCGCGAAAAAAGAAATGCAGGGAAGGAAGCCAGATTGCCGCCGCAATCAGAAACGACAGCGCGCCGAGTCCGATGCGTTTCGGCCGAGAAAGCGACGCCGTCATGGGGATTGGTCGGGAATCGTTATCCACTTCTTCTGATACGCGAACGAGATCGCCAGCAGCAGCACGCCCAGCGCAATGAACGAGAGGATGCGGTAGACGCGCTCGAGCGTCGAGAGGTCGTACAAAAACACTTTCCCTATCGTGAGGCCGAGCAGGATGAGCGCGAGCCAGCGCAGGAAGGCGTTGGAGCGCGCGAATCCGACGAACATCAGCGCCGCGCCGTACAGCATCCACAGCGCCGACCACGCGAAATTGCGCACGATTTTATATGATCTGAATGCATCCGATATTTCGGCGGTCAGCGCGATCAGCGCCAGAACGTTCAACGCCGCGGTCGCAAATTTCCGATAGCGAAGGCTGGAGATCGCGATCCCGCTGAAGATCACCACCGCGATGGCGTACGTCAGCGCGCGCATGTTGAACAGAATATGCTCGGGATGGAATCGATCGATGAAGAGCAGACGAAAAACGCCGGCCGCCAGCGCGAAGCTGCCCAGGGTCTTGAAGGCTTTCGCGGCCGAAGACGGCGACGTCCGGCTGATCAGGAGCAGAGCCGCCGCCTCGGCCAGCCATCCGATCGTGATCCAGAGCGCGTGGAACTGCAGCGGAATCGCGACGGTCACGAATCCGAGGCAGATTGCCAGATGTGCGACCGACAGATCGACATCCCCGCGCAACTGCAGCGCGAACGCGAGGACGAGAAAAAACGCCGACAGCGCGACCGCATACTTTGCGAGCCGCACGGGATCCTCGATGATCCAGGCCAGCTCGCCGAAGTAGACGAAGGAGTTGACGAAGGGCAGGACCAGCAGGACACCGAACGCGTTTCCGCGATCGTTCCAACGCCGCAGCAGCGGCACAACCGCGAACATCAAGAGAAAAAACGTAATGAACGCGACGGTGCGCGGCATCTGGGCCTTCGAGTAGAAGCTCGAGCACCAGCCGATGTAGAGAAAGAGTGTGCCGAGGAATGCGACCGTCAACGCGCGGACCCAGGGATAGAGCGCGACGAGCACCAGCGCCGCCACATCGAGCAGCGAAATGTACGAGAAGAGCGCCACCTCGCGGTTCACTCCGGTCGACAGAAGTACGGGCGTTAGGAATCCGCTCGTGAGCGCAAGCCCCGCGAGAAACTCCGATTGATGCCGGATCGCGAGCGCGACCAGCGCAATGGAAACGATCGCCATTGCGCCGAATGACGCAGCGTTCGAGATCAGCGTGTACGTCTGCGATGACGCCCAGATCGAGAGATAGAGAATTCCGACCGCGACGACTTCCAGCGAATGCGCGAACGCGCGCTGGCCGTGCCGGTGGAAGCGCTCGCTCCACACGAGAAGCGCCGCGCCGGCCCCGATGCCGATTCCAACGCGTGCAGCGGGACCGATCCATTCGTTCTCGAATGCGTATTTCAGAAAAAACGCGACGCCGATCAGCAGCGCCGCGATGCCGACGCGATTGAGCCAGTGCGCCCCGATCAGACTCTCGACGGATTTCTTCGGTGTGGTGGCCGGCGCCCTCGCCGGCTGCCGGGCGGGCGAGGCGTCCGGCTCCGCGGCGGGCGGCGCATAGACGACGCCGAGGCGATTCTCGATTCGCGTCAGGCGATCTTCGAGGAAATCGAGGCGCGTCCGGATGTCCTCATCGGCCACCTCGCTACGGTATCACTCTGCCGGAGGGGCGAAGTTCATCGTCACCTGATACTTTGCGCTCACTGGCTGAAACTGCCACTGCTTGAGCGATTCCAGAGCGGCATACGCGAGCGTGGGCGCGTTCGTCGGCGAGGCGATTTTCGGGCAACGCGCGAAACCATCGCCGTCGATCGTCGCGGAGACCGTGACGGGCTGGTAGTAGGCGCCCTGAATCGCGCTGAGCGGACATTTCGGTTCGATCTTTTTCGTCACAACCGCATCCGGAAGATCTTCCGCGATCTTGTCCACCGTCTTCTGCGCCGTGAACCACTCACCGACTTCGCCGAAGGAGCTCCAGTCTTTGTCGGCGAACGGCGGATAGAGATCGGTGGCCACGTGCCAGTACCAGTGCGCGTCCTCAGGTTTTTGCAGACCTTGCTCGGCCATCGCGCGGTACGCAACCGTCAGCGCGAGTGTGAACGTCGCGTCGCGACCGGTGCCGAGATGGTCCGTCATGCTGTTGATCGCTTTAATCGACCACTTGCGCGCGTGCGCGTAATGCTGCGAGCGGAGATCGTTCTCCACCATTCTTAGCTCGTCACGCCAGTTCTGAGCCGCCAGAGCCGTCGCCGAGAGCGCTATCGCGAGCGCAAGAGAGAGGGGCTTCATACCGCCGGTCACAGCGAATTTGATGCCGACCACCGCAGTGCTGAGTGCTGAGTCCTGAGTCCCGCCCTTCCCGCTCAGGACTCAGGACTCAGGACTCAGGACTCAGGACTCTCTTCTACTACTCCCAGCGGAGGGCGTCGATCGGATCGAGTGCAGCGGCCTTCCAGGCCGGATACCAGCCGAAGGCGATGCCGATGATCGAGCAGACGACAAGGCCGGTGATTGCCCAGAACCACGGGAAGACCATCGCGATGCCGAACCACAGCGCGATGCCGTTTCCGCCGGCGACGCCGAACAGAATCCCGGCGAGCCCGCCGACTTCCGACAGCAGGACCGCCTCGAACAGGAACTGCTTGACGATGTCGTTCTTGCGCGCGCCGATCGCTTTGCGGACGCCAATCTCGCGCGTTCGCTCCGTCACGCTGACCAGCATGATGTTCATGATTCCGATGCCGGCGGCCAGGAGCGCAATCGCGCTGACGACGAACGCGCCGACGCGAATGGTGGCCGCGACCTGCGCGAACGCGGAGACCAGCGTGTCGTTCGAGTAGGTCTCGAAATCATTGTCCTGACTCAGCTTCAGGCCGCGCGCAACGCGCATCGCGCCGATCGCTTTGTCGAGCGTCGTGTTGTACGTCGCCTGAGAAGTGGATTGCGTCGCGATATTGATGGTGCGATTCGCGGAGCCGAAATCGTTGAAGTACCGCGTGATCGGAACGAGGACCAGGTTGTCCTGACTCTGACCGAACGACGATCCCTTTTCGGCGAGCACGCCGATGATCTGATACGGCCGCTCGTTGATCTTGACGGTTTTTCCGAGGGGTGTCTGATTCGGAAAGAGTTTTTTCTCGATGTCGCGTCCGACGACTGTCACGCTGCGCCCCAGGTCGACGTCTTCCGGGGAAATGTTGCGGCCGTAGCCCAGCGTGTACGAGTTGGCGGTCAGGAACTGATCGTTCGTGCCGACGATCGTCAGACCCTGGATCTTCGAATTGCCGTAGCCCACCGGTTTGCCGCCGTCGAAGACCTTGAAGCAGATCGCGTTCGCCTGCCCCTCCATCAGCCGTTTGTATTCATTCGCCTGCGCGAGCGAGATGTTGCGGCGGTTGGCGAATTTGAACTCCGGATCGTTTTTGCTGATCACCGGATATTTCGCGAATTGAAAGAGGTTGCTGCCGAGAAAGCTGAGGCCGTTCTCGATCGAGAGCTGAATCACGCTGAGCGCGGTCATCACTCCGATGACCGAGAAGACGCCGATGGTCACGCCTAACATCGTCAAGCCGGACCGCAGCTTGTTCGTCTTCACCGCGCCGAGCGCCATGCGAACGATTTCGTGGAAGTTCATTCGTAGCGTAACGCTTCAATCGGATCGAGCCGCGACGCCGAGAGCGCCGGCGCGAACCCGGAGACGATGCCGGTAATCGTCGAGACGATCAGCCCGGTCATGACGAGGCCGAGTGAGAACTTCATCGGGAATGACGGGAACGCCGCTGCGACTGCGGCCGACATCAACCACGAGAGCGCCAATCCGAGCACTCCGCCGATGAGGCAGATCGCAACCGCCTCGACCAGAAATTGCAGCAGGATCGACCGCCTTTTCGCGCCGATCGCTTTTCGCGTGCCGATCTCCCGCGTGCGCTCCTTCACGCTGACGTACGTGATGTTCATGATGCCGATCGCGCCGACGAACAACGCCAGCCCGGTCACGAAGAGGCCGGCGATCGCGATGCCGCCCTTGATCGGACCGAGCGTGCTGCGCAGCGCCTGCTGCTCGTTGAGCTCGAAGTCGTTCGGCTGCTCGGGGCGCAAGCCGCGCACGCGGCGCATGTCGCCGATCAGCTCGTCCTTCGCTGCTTCCATCCGTTCCTTGTCTTTGACTTTCACGCGGATCGACGTATCGAGCCGCGAGCTGAACGTCTTCGTGAACGCCGACAGCGGAACGACCGCGTAGTTGTCGAAGCTAAAGAGGCCGAGGAATGTGCCCATCTTCGTCCAGACGCCGATGACGCGGAATGGGTTGCCGTCGATCAGAACTGTCTTTCCGACCGCCGGCTCGTTCGGGAACAGCGCGTCGGCGACATCGAAGCCGAGAATGCAGATGTTCGCACCGACCCGCGATTCAGTCTCCGTGAAGAATCGGCCCTGGCTGAAAGTTCCGATCGACGTGATGAGAAACTCGTCGGTTGTGCCCTGCGTGAAAACCTGGTTCACCTGATTGTCGCCGTACTTGATGTTGCGCACGGTGTTCAGCGTCGGGACGGCCGTGATCAGCTGTGTATTCGGCGTCGCCGCAATGATCTTCTTCAACTCTTCGGCATACCGCACCTGCATCACACGGCGGTTGCGGTAATTCCACCAGTCATCGACGTGATGCCAGGGCCATTTCTCGACGTAGAGGAGGTCGTCGCCGATGACGGAGAGACTCCGCTCGAAGCCGATCTCGATTCCGGAGATCGCCGATCCCATCAGCGTGACGGCGATGATGCCGATGATCACGCCGAGCGCCGTCAGGATCGAGCGCATTTTGTGGGCGCGGATTACCTGGAATGCGATGCGAAAGGCTTCAGTCAGTTCGTACAGCATTAGAATTTGGAATTGGGAATTGGGAATTGGGAATTGGGAATTAAGAATTTCTCAATTCCAAATTCCGAATTCCCAATTCCCAATTCTTCTTCTCTATCCTTTCCCCGCCTTCTCAATCTGCACCTTCATCCCATCCTTCAACTTGCGCGCAATGGCGGTGTAACTCCCCGAAACAACCTCTTCGCCGGCCTTGATGCCCGATTTGATCTCGATGTAGGTGTTGTCGGCGATTCCTGTCTCGACTTTCTGCATGCGGACCTTGTCGCCCGATTTCACGAAGACGACACGCTGCAGTTTCTCGCGCAGTTCGCGCTCCTTCTGTTTCTGCTGCGTCTGGTTCGTGACGTCGGCGCGATTGTCGCCGCCATCGCGCGCCTGCTGCTGCGCGCTCTGTTTCTCGCGTTCTTCCGGCGAGAGTTTGCTGTCTGAGGTCCGCACGGTCACGGCCTGGATCGGTACGACGACGGCGTTCTGCACCGTTGCGGTTTCGATGTCTGCGGTCGTGCTCATTCCCGGCCGCAGCGGGACGGGCGGATTGGGGATGCTGATCTTCACCTCGAAGTTGGTGACTTCCTCCTGCGATCCCTGATTGCGGGTCTGCGCGGTGCTGGCGATTTCGCGGACGACGCCCCGAATCTGACGATCGGGATACGCGTCGACGTTGATGCGCGCGCTGTCGCCGACCTTCACGTTGACGATGTCGTTTTCATTGACGTTGACGCGTGCTTCCATCGCGTTGAGATTCGCGATGCGCATGACTTCCGTTCCTGCGAACTGGATCGTGCCGACGACGCGCTCGCCGACCCGGCTCGTCAGAGAGCTGATCGTTCCGTCGACCGGCGAGTAGATGGTGGTCTTTGCGAGTGAGTCATTGATCTGACGGAGGCCGCTCTCCGCGCGCTGGGCATCGAATTGGGACGCGTCGAGCGCGGCCTTCGCCATGTTGTAGCTGGTCTCGGCCGACTTTCGGTCCGATTCGGAGAGCAGACCCTTATTGAAGAGGTTCATCGCGCGTTTGTAGTCGAGATCGGCCTTTTCGACCTCGGCGCGATTCCGAACGGCCGCCGAGCGCGACGAATTCAACGCCGCCTGCTGCGCTGCAACCTGAGCCTGATAAACATCGGGCTTGATCTTGAGAAGCAGCTGCCCGCGACGAACGAGCTGCCCTTCCTTGACCGGGATCTCAATGAGCTCGCCGGACACCTCGGGCGCAATCTTGATTTCGACCTCCGGCTGGATCTTGCCGGTCGCCGTCACGAGCTGCGTGATCGTTTTTTGGAAGGCCTTGTCGGTCGTGACCAGGAGCGGCTTCTCGCGTTTGCGGGAGGCCACCATCGACACGAGGGTGATCACGATCAGCGCCGCGGCGCCAATCAAGAGGATGAGTTTCTTCTTTTTGGACACTTTCACCACGTCATTATGAACGGTGGGGGAACCCGAAGGTTGCAATGTAGCGCGAGCTTCAGCCAGAATTCAATGAAGTCCAGTCGAAATCGGAGGAATCAAATGAAGAGACTCCTGGCGAGATCCGTCCTGTGCGTCGCGGTCCTGTCGATTGCGAATCCCGTTTTGCCAACCTTCGCGCAGGAACCGCCGAAGACACCAGCGGAGAAGAAAGCCGAAGAAGAGAAGAAGCCGAAGGTGACCGAGGAGATGACGGTCACGGCTCGAAAGAAGCAAGAGACCATTCAGGAAGTTCCGGTTTCCGTCGCCGCGCCGACTGAAGAGCAGCTTCGCGATCGCGGGGCACAAACACTCGAAGACGTGGCCGCGAATGTGCCCGGCTTCTCCGTGCAGAGCCTCGGCCCTGGACAGAGTCAAATCGCAATCCGCGGCGTGTCGTCCGGTCAGATCGTCCGCGACCAGCCGGGAGTGAAGGAGCAGGTCGGCGTCTACCTCGATGAATCCGTCATCTCGCTGTCGCTCTTCACGCCCGATGTCGATCTATTCGACCTGTCGCGCGTCGAAGTTCTTCGCGGACCGCAGGGAACGCTGTTCGGCTCCGGGTCCGAATCCGGCACGGTGCGTTACATCACGAACCAGCCGAAGCCCGGCGTTTCGGAATCGGTCGGCGAATTCACCGTAGAGTCGCCCGCCGGCGGCGGCGTGGGCGGAAGCGCGAAGTTCGCGACCAACATTCCGATGGGCACGACCGGCGCGACGCGCATCGTCGGTTACTACACACGCTACGGTGGGTTCATCAGTGCGGTGCAACCCGACCTCAGCATCAAGAAGCATTACAACGATGGATACCGGGCCGGCGTTCGGGGGTCGATGCTCTTCAAGCCCACCGACAAGCTGAGCATCACTCCACGAATCCTCTATCAGAAAATCGACATGAACGGCTGGAATCGCGTCGATGTTTTCAACATCCTCGCGAATCCGTTCACCACCACGCGGCCGAAAGTGACTTTCAACAAGCGCGAAACATTCACCCAGCTCAAGGAGCCGGTCACTGATAAGTTCACACTCGGCGACGTGAACCTCGGATACGACCTCGGCGGTGGCACGAGCCTGACCTCGGTGACTTCCTATTCCGATCGCAACATCCTGGTCATTCGCGATGCGACCGCGCTGACCGCGAGCATCACCGGCGGCAACATCGGCGTGTCCCAGCAGGCCTACACGCTCAACGCACCGCTGTTCGATGCGACGAAGGCGAAATCATTCACCGAAGAAGTACGCTTCAACGGCACCGCCCAGCAACTGCAATGGGTCGGCGGCGGTTTCTTCGCTGACAACAAGCGAGACTACGGTCAAAACCTGCCGGTCACTGGATTCACGGCGCTGACCGGCATCCCGACCGCAGGACCGAAGATCGCGAAGACGGACGAGCTCTACAAATCGGATCTGCACTACAAGTTCAAACAGTTTGCCGTGTTCGGCGAAGGAACGTACTCGGTCACGCCCAAGATCGACGTGACGGGCGGCCTCCGCTACTACAACTTCAAAGAAGATCGCACGCAGATTTTCGACGGCATCTTCGCCGATCCGATCGACAGTAAGGGCTCGACAAAGGCTACCGGCATCGCGCCGCGCGTCATTGCGACCTACAAATTGAGCGATGCGACGCGGCTGAACGCGCAGGTGTCGAAAGGATTCCGCCTGGGCGGCATCAACGATCCGCTTCTGACGCCGCTCTGCACGGCGCAGGATCTCGCGACATTCTCGGGACACGGCACCTGGGCCGATGAAACGCTGTGGAACTACGAGATCGGCTCGAAGTCGAGAGTGATGGGTAACCGCGGCGCCTTGAATCTTTCTGCGTTCTACATGAACGTCAAGAACCTTCAGGCCACCGTTACCGCAGGTTCCTGCTCGTCGCGACTCATTTTGAGTGTCCCGAAAGCGCGAAGCACAGGCGCCGAAGCGGAGTTTGAAGTGGCGCCGAACGACAGCTTCGACTTTGCGATTTCCGCGAGCCACAACGACTCCAAGCTGCAGTCGAGCGTCCGGAACGCGCAGGGCGTGATCGTTTCCGGTATCCAGAGCGGTGCGCGCATGCCGAGCGTGCCGAAAGATCAGGCATCAGCGGCCGCGACCTATCACTGGCAGATGTCGATGGCCGGAGGAATGGCGGGTTATGCGACCGGAGTGTGGCTGCATGTCGGCGACCGCTTCACGCAAGTCGGCGATGACCAACTCACCGGCGTCCAGAGTCTCGTGACGTTCGCGCCGCACAACATCGGTGGTCCGTATACGCAGAACACAATCACGTTCGATCCGAAACTGCCCGCATACGACATCGTCAACCTCAGGATCGGCGTGCTGAGGGGCCGATGGGACACGGCGCTCTTCGTCAACAACGTCACGGACGAGCGCGCCCTGCTGTCGCTGGACCGAGAGCGCGGATTCCGCGCGCGCATCGGATACTTCACGAATCCGCCTCGAACGTTCGGAATCAGCACCCGGGCCAACTTCTGAAAATCTCGCGGCGAACTTTTCTGGGAGGCGTTGCGGCAATTCCACTTGCCGCACGCCCCCTTCGCGGCGCGGCGAAAATGCGCATCGCAGTCGTCGGCGCGGGCGCTTTCGGTGGTTGGACGGCGCTGCATCTCCGCAATCTCGGCGCCGACGTCGTTCTGATCGACTCCGCCGGTCCAGGCAACGGTCTCTCCAGCTCCGGCGGAAGGACGCGCGTCATCCGGGCCATCTACGGACCGGATCGTGTCTACGTCGAGATGGTCAGGCGCGCGTACGCGTTGTGGGACAAGATCGGCGCAGGACTCAAAGATCCGATCTATGTACCGACCGGCGCGCTCTGGATGCATCGTGGAGATGACGCCTACGTCCGATCTTCCGTGCCGATTCTCCACGACCTCGGCTTCACCGTTGACAAGCTGACACTCGCCGACGCGAAGAGCAAGTATCCGCAAATCGATTTTCGCGGAGTGAAATCCGTCTGGTTCGAACGCAAAGCAGGCGCGCTGAGCGCATCGAGAGCGTGCGGAATCGTTCGCGATGCGTTCGTGAAGGCCGGCGGCTCTTATCGCACCGCCACCGTCGAGCCGGGCCAGGTCAGCAACGGTCTGAAATTGCGAGATGGATCGCGGGTCGTTGCAGACGTGTACGTTTTCGCATGTGGTCCCTGGCTGGGGCACATGTTCCCCGCCCTTCACGACTGGGTCCGACCTACGCAGCAGGAAGTCCATTACTTCGAGATCCCGAGCGGATCGAAGCGCTATTCGCCGGGCCAGCTTCCGATCTGGATCGACTTTGGCGAGCGGATCGTGTACGGAATCCCTGCGATCGACGGCCACTGGTTCAAGGTGGCCGACGACACACGCGGACCGCAGGTCGAAGCTCCCGTCGAGAATCGCAAACCAACAGCCGAGGGTCTTGAGCGCGCGCGCCATTTTCTGGGCGAAAGGTTCCCGGAGCTTGCCAAAGCACCATTGGCCGCGACGGAGTTTTGTAATTACGAAAACAGCCCGGACGGCAACCTCATCATCGATCGCCTTCCGAATACGAAGAATGTGTGGGTGTTAGGCGGCGGATCGGGACACGGATTCAAGCTGTCGCCCGCACTCGGCGAGATGGCCGCGCAACAGATCGTCCTCGGCAAGGACGCTCCGAAAACATTTCGTCTCAATCCCGCGCGCGACACCACCAAACCAAAAACGCAGTTCGAGCGGAAGCAGAGCTGAGGAGTAAGGTGCAGCCGCTGCGATCGGAAGTGGTTAGGAATGGATTGGTAATCCTGGGATTTCAAGGCAACCGGTCGAGCACAGCCTGGAACCGCGGCAGCGATCGCAGCGAGTTGAGATCGGGATCCCGCAGCATCCAGTCTCTGCTCGTGCTCAGCTGATCGGTCTGCGTCATTCTCTCCAGAAGATCCAGTGCGCGATCGGGTTCGCCGAGGAGGCTGTAGAAACAGGCGGAGTTATAGAGCGTAAACGAATCGTCGGGAGCGATCGCAAGGGCACGCTCGATCCATGCTCTCCCCTCTTCGACTTTGCCCAGATCGCTGAGCCGAAGAGCGCCGATGTAGAGCGCGCGCGCGTCGCGCGGATTGATTTCGAGCCAGCGTTCGATCCGGTTCATTGTTTCGACGCTGACCTGGTTCAGCTCCTCGAGTCGGCCAGCGTCGCGAAGAATCATCGCCACGATCCCGAGCGCCTGATAGTCTTCCGGACGAAGCTCGGCTGCGCGGCGAAGCACTTCTTCCGACTCCCGAATTCGATTGGCAGCGAAGAGTGAGCGGCCAAAGTAGTAGTGCGCATCGAACGACCGCGGGTTCAGCGCAATCGCGCGCCGGAAGTGTTTCTCCGCCTCGTCGTAATGTCTGCCGAGCGTGAGCACGAGTCCGCGCGATGTACTCGCCTCCGCGAGATCCGGCGCCAGCTCCAAAGCCCGGAGACTGGCCTGCTCAGCCTGTTGAAGATCCGGAAGGCCTCCGCCAGACCACATCACAAGCCACACCGACGCGTCGGCGACGCCGGCGTGCGCGAGGGCATACTTCGGATCGATCGCGATTGCCTGCTCGAACATCTTGCGCGCCTGCTGAAGGCTGCGCGCCGTGTACTCCTGCATGATCTGCCGGCCTCGCAGATAGAACTCATACGCTTGGACGTCGGTCTGCTTCGCGCGGCGAAGTGGTTCTTCCTGCCTGCTCAAGACCACCTTCAGCGCCCGCGCGGTCGCCTCGGCAATCTCATCCTGGATCGCGAAGACATCCTCGAGTTTTCTGTCGTAGCGCTCGGACCAGAGGTGGTATCCGTCGCCGACATTGATCAACTGCACGGTAACGCGCAGCCGGTCGCCCGCTTTTCGAACGCTCCCTTCGAGAATTGACCGCACGTTGAGTCGTTCGCCGATGCGGCGGATGTCTTCGGCCGCTCCTTTGAATTGGAACGACGAAGTCCGCGACGCGACGTGCAGACCCTCGACGCGCGTCAACGAATTCAGGATCTCCTCTGCTACGCCCTCGCAGAAATAGTTCTGGTCGCGCTCGGGACTCATGTCGGCGAACGGAAGGACCGCGATCGATGCCTTCGAGTCGGGCCGCGATCGCACGTCCGTCCGGGCCGCGTCGCGGCGAAGATCTTCGATCAGCGCATCGCACGACGGATATCGATGCTCGGAGTTCTTTTGCAGGCACCGCGACGCGATCGCCAGAAGACGGGACCGCGCCGGTTCACCAGGCGGGAAAGCCGGCTCGCGGTCGAGGATCGCATGAAACAAGACGCGGTCGGAATCGCCGCGGAAAGGAAGCGTGCCCGTCACCATCTCATAGATCACGACGCCGAGAGACCAGATGTCGGTGCGGTGGTCGACAGCATCGCCACGGACCTGCTCGGGAGACATGTAGGAGGGGGAGCCAACGATGGTGCCGGCCTTTGTCACGTCGGTCGCCTGACTCAGCTTCGCGAGCCCGAAATCGAGGATCTTCACCACACCGTCGCTCGTGATCATGATGTTGGCGGGCTTGATGTCGCGATGAACGATCCCCGCGCGATGCGCTTTAGCGAGGCCGCTCGCCACGGCCGCCGCGATCTCCGCTGCATCCGGGGGCGAGAGCAGTCCGCCGGCGATTCGGGACCTGAGCGTCTGGCCGTCATAGAGAGCCATCGCGAGAAAGACGCGGCCGTCGGGCGTTTCGTCGACCTCGTGGATCGTGCAGATGTTCGGGTGGTCGATTGCCGAGGCGGCGCGCGCTTCGCGCAGAAACCGGTGGCGCGCGCTGGAATCGCCGGTCAGCTGCGGCGGAAGAAACTTGAGGGCGACAGTCCGTCCGAGCTTCAGGTCGTTGGCTTTGTAGACGACGCCCATGCCGCCTGAACCCAGCTCTTCGAGGAGCTCGTAATGCGAGATTTTTGTGGGGATCATGCGGTTCGCGAGCATATTCTGACTGGTCTCAGGGACGAACGGAATGGCGCGACGGCGTGTTGTAAAGACCATGAAGAACTCCTGGACCGGCGGCGAGGCCGCCCGAGCCCTCGAGAGCCATGAGGAGAACCTCGCAGTGGCCGTCCATCGACACGATCCGGGAGCTTTCGAGCGTCTGATCGAGCGGTTCGAAGCCCCGCTCTACAGCTACGCTCACGGAATCCTCCAGAACGCGTTCGATGCACAGGAAGTCGTGCAGGACGCGATGATGCGGGCCCACCGGGCGCTGACGCGTCAGTACGACGAGGCCCGGTGCGCGGCGCTGGCGCTGCGGCCATGGTTGTTCCGAACGGTTCGCAATCTTTGTCTGAACAAGCGCCGAGGAAAACGGCATCAGCTCGAGCAGCCGCTGTCCGAATTCGACGATGGCCGCATGGGGCCGTTCGTGCATCTGGAAGGATCGGATCTCGAGCGAAAACAGGAAGTCGAGTTGCTGCGCCGCGCGATCGCGCTCTTGCCGGTCGATGCGCGCGAATTGATCCTGTTGCGTTTCATGGAAGAGATGTCGTATCAGGAAATCGTGAAGACCATCGGAGGCTCCGAGGCGTCTTTGCGTGGAAAAGTGTTCCGGTCGCTCAAACTGCTTCGGGAAGCGCTGGAGAAGAAGGGAGTCGCGTATGCGGTGTAGACCCACACTGACGCGCGTCGATGCACTTCGTACCGGAGAGCTGCCCAGGGAAGAGCATCGCGCCGTTGAAGAACATTTGAAGACATGCCAGAGCTGCGAGGATTCGGTCGCTGACGTGGACGAACTGGCGCGGATGGTCAAAGCACTCAGCCTCGTTCCGCCGCGGTCGATCCGGGAAACGCTGCGGACAACCGATTTTTACGATCGCGTCGAAGAGGTGTGGGTCGCATTTTCAGATCGCACCATTCGAATGATCAGCGGCCACTCGCTCGACGATTTTCGCGAGCAATACAGCGAGCGATACGGCCGCGCGCTCGAAAAAGCTCCGATTCCGGAGCCGCTGCGAAAACAAGTCATTGATGCATTGCACGGAGCGGGAGGCAATAAACCGGCGATCGACCTCAGCGAGGGTTCGGAGCTCGAGCGCAGCGTCGCGAAAGCGCTGCTCAGCATTCCGCGCGGAGAAGTGCGGAGCTACTCCTGGCTTGCGCAGCAGGTCGGAAAACCGAAGGCCGTCCGCGCGGTCGCCAATTACGTCGCGCGCAACACTCTGCCGTTCGTCGTTCCATGTCATCGCGTCGTCCCCGCCGGCGGTGGTGTCGGCAAGTACGGCTACGGACCGAAGATGAAACGCGATCTGCTGAAACGCGAAGGTGTGGACGTCGATCAACTCGATGCGCTCGCACGCCAGCACGTCCGGTTCATCGGATCGCGGACGACAAAGATTTTTTGTTGCCCGACGTGTCGGGACGCGCGTCGGATTCGCGAGGAAAACCGCGTCCCGTTTCACGACGTGGAAGAGGCGACCGGGAAAGGATTCCGCCCATGCCGGAGATGTCAGCCAGTCGCGGCGTAGTTGTTCAAATGCCGCTGTTCAGGACGCTGCCGATACCAGCAGTGCATGCGGCGGAAGTGCACGCGATCTCGATTCCCGCGCGCGCGTTTACCGGCGACTTCTACTTCATGCACCGCGCGACCGATCGATTGTGGTTCGCGTTAGGCGACGTGTCGGGCAAAGGACTGCCGGCGGCGCTGGTGATGGCGATGATCCAGGAAGAGCTCGAGCACCGCATCGTGTCGTGCGCGCGGACCGCATGCGACCCGTCCGTGACGATGACGCGCCTGCATGCGTTCCTCAAGCCGCTCATCGCGACCAACAAGTTCGCGTCGGCCGTCATCGGAAACCTGCATGACGATGGGACGCTGCAGATCGCGAATGCCGGCCATTGTCCGCCGATGATCGTGCGCGCTGACGGCGCAATCGAGTCCATCGATTCGACCGGGCCGGTTGTCGGTGTGCTCGCTGCGTCGCAATGGACGACATTCGAGACAACTCTCGAGCACGGAGAATCGTTGGTCCTCTACAGCGACGGCGTCTCCGAAGCAGAATCGTGCGCAGGCGAAGAATTCGGAGTGCGGCGGCTTGCCGCCGCTCTCAAAGCCGCGCCCGGGCGCCGCTCTCCAGAAGAGATTGCGGAGCATTTACACACTGCGGTCGTCGAACACTCGAGCGGCGTACGAAAAGACGACCTGACGATTCTGGCCATCACGCGATAACATCCGGCGAATGCTGAGTCTGGCGTTCGCCACGTGGTGCGCCGTTGCGCCCCTCCCTCCGCCCATCCCCTGGAACGGCAAGAGTCGTCAGCTGATCGCGAAGCCGGACGACCGCTGGGTCACGATCGCGGAAAAAACCGCATTCCACGCGACGTCCACTTACGCGCAGACGGTGGTGTGGTTGAAGCAACTTGCCGCCGCCGCGCCCGAAGTGCGACTCATGTCGTTAGGCCGTTCGCCCGAAGGACGCGACATCTGGATGGTGATCGTCTCGCGCGATCGCCTCTTCACGCCGGAGACATTGCAGCGGTCCGCGCGGCCGACTCTGTTCGTGCAGGCCGGCATTCACGCCGGCGAGATCGATGGCAAAGACGCGGGCCTCATGTTTCTTCGCGAGCTCACCGTTACGGGCCGATGGAAGTCGCTCCTCGACAAGGCAAACTTTCTCTTCGTTCCGATCTTCAACGTCGACGGGCATGAGCGCACGTCGCAGTACGGCCGGATCAATCAGCGGGGTCCGGACGTCGTCGGCTGGCGCACGAACGCGCAGAACCTGAATCTGAATCGCGACTACACCAAACTCGACACCGACGAGATGCGCGCGATGATCGCCGCCCTCGACAGGTGGCGGCCCGATCTGTACGTGGACATTCACGTCACCGACGGTTCCGACTATCAATACGACGTGACGTTCGGCTGGAACGCGGGAGTGCATTCCCCGAAGAGCGCGCAATGGCTGGACGGAACGCTTGCGCCGGCTCTGCGCCGCGCGCTGCAGGAGATGGGGCACATCCCCGGACCGCTGATCCCCGAGGACCCTGTCAATGGTTTGACGATGGCGACCGTGCCGCCGCGATTCTCGACCGGGTACGGCGACTTGCGCCACATTCCGTCGATGCTCGTCGAGACGCATTCGCTCAAACCGTACGAGCAGCGCGTTCTCGGTACGCTGGTCCTGCTGCAGTCGACATTGCAAACGCTCGGGCTTGAAGGTGTCGCGCTGAAGCGCGCCGCGATGTACGACACCGAGTCGCGCCCGAATCCAGTCCCGATCGAATGGCGCGTCCCGTCAGCCTCCCCAACCGTCGAGATGATGGACTACCTCGGCGTCGAATCGCGAAGCTCGCCGTCCGCGATCTCAGGCGCGACGCGCACCGAGTATCTCGGCCGCCCAACGACACGGCACCTTGCGGTCTACCGGCAAAACGAAGTCTCGCTATCCATCCCTCGCGCGAAGGCGTACTGGATTCCTGCCGCGTGGAGCAGCATCGCCGATCTTTTGAAAATGCACGGAATCGCCCTCGATCGGATCAGCGACGCGCGCGATGTCGAAGTCGACATGTATCGCCTCGACAATCCGAAGTACGAAGCCGAGCCTTTCGAAGGACACGAGCGCGTTGTGACGACGCCGCGCATCGAACATCGAAAGGAGCGTTTTCCGGCGGGCTCCTATCGCGTCAGCACCGAACAGCCGCTCGGCGATCTCGTGACTCTACTGCTGGAGCCGGCATCCTCCGATTCATTCCTGCAATGGGGATTTTTTCATTCGATTTTTCAGCGCACCGAGTACTCCGAGGCTTATGTGACAGAGCCGATGGCGGAGCAGATGCTGGCGGAGGATCCGGCGCTCAAAAGCGACTTCGACCGTAGGCTCGCTACGGATGAGGCATTCCGCGCCAGCCCGGAGCGGCGCCTCGATTTCTTCTACTCGAGGACGCCATTTGCAGACCCACGCTGGCGTCTGTATCCGATCGCGCGGGAGCCGTAAACCGGCGCGCTTCATGAATAGTGTTGGGATGAGGAGACGCCTCAGATGCCCAACAAACAACGATCACAAAATCGAGAGAGCCGGGAGTACCGGTTCGATTCGGACGAAGACGATACCCTGCGCGAAGTCGGTGAGGATCACAATTTCGAGATCGACGACGAGCTCGATCCGGCAGAGCGCCGGCGCGATCCACTGCGACAGCCGCGCTAGCCGGGAGCTCCGCGATTTGACGGCCGGTTCGCCGGCATTGCCGGCGGGCTGGAAGCCCGCTCACCGGCCGGCTGGAAGCCGGCGCTCCTTAAGCAACATATCAACTATCTCGATTGCGATGCGGTACGGCTCTCGCTCGTTTCGATTCGTCAACACGACGACCGCCAGATGCCGATCGGGAACGCGCACGATCGCGTTTCGAAATCCGATCGTTTCGCCGGTGTGCCAGACGATGCGATGTCCGCCGTGCTCGCTGATGCGCCATCCGAACCCGTAGCGCACGGCAGGATCGTCGGTCGCGATGGCTGGAACGAGCGCGTCATCGAATCTGCCGCTCTCGAGCCAGGCGATCCAGTGCACCAGGTCGTCAATCGATGTGTAGATTCCGCCGTCGCCGAGGACGGCGCTGGTGAGGCTCTGGTCGGTGCGATGCCATGCGCCGTCCGCGCGGCTGTATCCATAGGCACGGCGCGCGACGGTCGAGACTCCTTCTTCGAACGCGACGGTGGCGTTCATTCCGGCTGGCTTGAAAATATTGTCGCGAAGAAAATCTGCGAATCGCTGGCCGGAGGCTCGCTCGACGATCAAGGCGAGAAACGCGTAGCCGGTGTTGCTGTAGCGATACTGCGTGCCGGCCGGAAAGTACGAACCATCGTCGTCTTTCAGAATCGCGAGGACATCGGCGTCCTTGAGCTGGCGCGTCGTCCCGGGCGGGATCAGATCCTCGTAAGCAAAGAGTCCCGAGGTGTGCGTCAGAAGATGCCGGATGGTGATCGCGTTCGCGTAGGCGGGAAGCGCCAGATATTTCGTGATCGGATCATCGAGCGACAGCTTCCCGTTCTTCGCAAGAATCAGAATCGACGCGGCTGTGAATTGCTTGGTGACTGAGGCGAGACGGTAATTCGTGTCCGGCGTGGCGGCGATGCGCTCTTCGAGGTTCGCCATCCCGTAGCTTTTTCGAATGACGACTTTGCCATCTCGGACGACCAAGACGCTCGCGCCGGGCACGTCGCCGGAGTAGTCGCGCAGCAGGTTGTCAACGGAATGCATGCGGCCGGTCGCGCATCCTAGCGCGAGAACCGTGACACCAAGTCGTATTCGTCGCCATGCGGCACGAACGTGTCGTCCGGATTCAGATCTGGCACCCATTGCACCTCCGCGACTTCCTCGGCATCGAGATGGAGCGACGCGACATCGACTTCGCGCCGCACGATGAAGATCTCGTGAAATTCATTATCAAAATAGGTAGTGTTATTTAGTATTGAAGATTGCCTCAGCGTCGTGACGAATTCCAGCTCGTGGGGCGAGAGTGACAATCCCAGCTCTTCGAACGTTTCGCGCACGGCGGCGTCGCTCGCCGATTCCCCCGCCGAAAGATGACCGGCTGCCGAGACATCCCAGAGTCCGGGATTGTTCTCCTTGCGGAGCGACCGCCGCTGCAACAGAAAGCGCCCATCGGGAGCGATGATCCAGATGTGAGCGGCGCGATGCCAGTCGCCGTCTCGATGAATTTCGCTCTTCGGCTTGCGAACTCCGGTGGGTTGCCCTTCGGCGGTCAGAACGTCAATCAGCTCGATCAGTCGTCGCTCTTGTTCAGAAATTTTCTCTCATCCGCTTCGCGCGCCTGGGTATCGTCGCTCAACTCCCCGCGACGGGCTGCGGTCCGGCAGAACGACGGCTCGCGATCCGTCACGACTTCGATGGAGCTGGCCTTCAGCAAGTCTTTCGACGCCCACGTCCCGCGAATCTCGAGAAGATCGCCCGGCTTGAGCGAGCTGACCCACACGCGTCCGCCCGGGCCGTACGCGGCCTTGGCGTCGACGCGGACGTAGTGCAGCTCCGGCAAACGCAGCGAGAAGAATTCCGTCTTCGCCTCGCGCACCGCAAACCGTCCGATGGTCGTGTGATGGGTGCGGAAAATCGAATCGACGAGTGCGTCGCCGACGCGCATCGTGAGGTCGACCTGCCGCGCCAGCAGACCGGCAGTCCCGCGATCGGCGACGACGTGGACGCGATCGCCCGGCCGCAGGTCGTTGCGGTCATAGGTTTTGGCGTTGAATCGGATCGGGACCGCGCGGCCCAGGGCGACTCGGATACGCGGGCCTGCGTCGGTGAGGAGGATCATGCGATCGATCGAGCGATTCATGCGGCAGACCGTGCCGTCGGTCGTCAATGAACTGGCGGCCGCAGTTTGCGCAACGACAACAGCGACCGAAATCCACAGCGCCGCGATCTTCATGGCAGATACCTTCGCGTCGGAACTCCCTCCGCTTTGCTGATGCTGAGTTGCGCCAGAGTCTGCGTCAGCTTCTTCCCCTCCTCGTCCGTGAGCTGGTACGTCTGGCAGAGAAGATCGATGTAGTAAGGGCTGATGTCCGCGGAGATCGTGAATCCGTTCAGCGGCTGCTCGGAGCGCGTGGTGTCGATCCGGCGCCACTTTCCATCGACGAGCTCACAACGGCGGTAGCGATCGCCCTTTCCAACGATGTGAGCGTACTGACCGAGCGGCGGCAGCCCGCGAGCGTTCGCCTTCTGTTCGTCGAGCGCGCGAATCACGTACGATCCGATGAGCTCGCGCAGAGTGCGATCGGAATCGCCGATCGTTTCGCTGAAGCGCAATCCGCTCTGATAAAGACTCTTCTCGCCGGGCGCCTTGGCAAAAGAGTAAAGCGAGCAGCGGACGACCGAGCACGTGATGCGCGCGGAGTGCTCGTTCCAGTCGAAGGTCAGTTCGTGCTCCGAACCGGGACTGAATCGCGCGTCCGAAACGATACGAGCGCCGGCGAGCGAGAGATCGATCAGGTTGACCGGCACATCGCGCAGATGTCCTGGCAACGGAGAGTCGAGGTGAATGCGATGGAACCGCCGCCGATCTTCAGGGCGTTCGCTCTGAGGGGGTCCCGTGGTCTCTGCGCGCGACACGGATTCAGAGAGTATACGGCTAGACTCCTTCGGCATGGCGACCCTGGCACGCCGTCTCGGGCCGTTCGACGCGACGATGATCGTGATGGGCGGGATCATCGGATCCGGCATCTTCATCAATCCGCACGTCGTCGCGATGCAGGTGCATTCGCCGGCGCTGATCGTCGGCGCGTGGGCTGCCGGCGGCGTCATCGCGCTGCTGGGCGCGTTCGCCTACGCAGAGCTCGCTGCGCTGCGTCCCGAAGTCGGCGGTCAATATGCGTATCTTCGCGACGCCTTCGATCCGTCGGTCGCTTTTTTATATGGATGGGCGCTCCTGCTGGTCGTGCAGACAGGCGGGATGGCAGCGGTCGGCGTGACATTTGGCAAATACTTCGTGCAACTGACCGGCACGCGAATCCCTGATACCGCGATCGCCGCCGCCGCCCTGGCGCTCCTCACCATCATCAACTGCCTGGGCGTCCGCAGCGGCAGCAACACGCAGAGCGCGCTGATGCTGCTCAAGCTCGCGGCAATCGCGACATTGATCATCGCCGGCTTCATGTTCCGTGGGACGGCGGCGGCTTCGCCGGCCTCATCGAATCACGACGATCTGCTGAGCTTCGCCGCGGCAATGACCCCTGTGATGTTCGCGTACGGCGGATGGCAGACCGCGAGCTTCATCTCCGGGGAGCTGAAACGGCCCGAGCGCGATCTCGCCATCGGGCTTCTTCTGGGCGTCGCCGGCGTGATCGTGGTCTACGTGCTGGTCAATGTCGTTTACGTTCGCGTGCTCGGTCCGGTGGGTCTCGCGCAAAGCGACGCTCCCGCATCGGCAGTGATGCGGACGGTCCTCGGCGAGCGCGGCGCCAGGACGATCGCGCTCGGCATCGCGATCTCGGCGCTCGGTTTTCTGAGTCAGAGCATGTTGACCGCGCCGCGCGTCTACTATGCGATGGCGGCCGACGGAATCTTTTTTCGAACCGTCGCACGCATCCATCCGACGACGCAAGTGCCGAGCGTGGCGATTGCGCTGCAGGGCGTCGTGGCGATCATCATCACGCTCACGCGCAAGTACGGCCAGATTCTCAATTACGTCGTCTCCGTCGATTTCATTTTCTTCGGCCTGACCGGCCTGGCGCTGTTCATCTTCCGCCGCCGCCTCCCGCCCGCCCCCTTCCGCACGCCCGGCCACCCCGTGACGACGGCGATCTTCACGCTCGCGTGTTGGGCGGTGGTGATCGCGACGATCGCGCAACATCCCACCGACAGCGTGATCGGCCTGACGATCCTGGTCGCGGGACTACCCGCGTACCTCTGGTGGAAAAACAAAAAACAAAATCAGGGGATGTAGCGCCGGGTCGGGACGCCCTCGGCCTTGTTGATGCTGAGCTCCGCCAGAATGCGTGTCAGTCGCCGGCCTTCGTCATCGGTCCCCTGATAGGTCTTGCACAACATGTCAATGTAGTGCGGCGCAACTTCCGATGAAACGGTGAAGCCGGTCAGCGGCTGCTCGGGACGCGTGGTCGCGGAAATCTTCCAGTCGCCGTTGAGCAGCTCGCATCGGCGGTAGCGATTGGTTTTGCCTTCGATGTGCACGTACGGTCCGACCGGCGGAATCCCTTCCCAGTTGGCCTTTTGCTCATCGAGCGCCTTCATGACGAAGTTCGCGATGAGCTCGCGCATGACCATGTCGGAATCGCCGACGGACTCCACGATTCGAACACCGATGTCGTATGTGCTGACCTGATCCTGGCCGGTTGCGAAGGTCTGCAGGATGCAGCGCGTCACGAGGCATTTGAGATGGATCGTTTTCTCCTGCCATCCGATGCGCATTTCGCGCGGAGCGCCTGGTATGACACGCGTGCTGCCGAGGAGTCGCGCGCCGCCAATGGCGAGATCGAGGACGCGCACCGCCGCATCGCCCAGGCGGGCGGGAATGGGGTGTTCGAAGTGAATGCGCTCGAACTGCCGCTGGACTTCGGAGAACTCCCGCCTTGTGGGCACCGAAAAAGTATAGCGGCCCTCGCTCGGAGTTCACCTAACCAGAAGATAGAGGGCATTACGGAGGGGCGGCAATCGGCGCGAGCTCGCCGAGGACGGTCTTCGTGATGGCAGGAATCAGCGTCTTGTCATCCGCGGTGCCGCGCGTCAGGATCACGAGGATCAATTTGCGTCCGGCCGGCAACTCGATATAGGCCGCATCGTGGCGGACTTCGGTCGTCCATCCGGCCTTTGACCACAGTTTGGTGCCGGCGGGCAGCCCCTCGCCGATGAAACTGATGACCTGGCCCTCGTCGGTTTGCGGAGCGTCGAGAGGCCGCGCGAGAAGGGCCATCATGGCATCGCTTGCCTGGGGCGAGACCGCGCGTCTGCGCTCGATCCACAAAAGCAGCGACGCGAAGGCGTTCGCTGTCGCGCGATTTCGATTCGGCCGCGCCGGTCCGCCCATCAACTGCACGTCGCGGCCGAACGGACCGAAGCTCCACGGCTTCGCCATCGCGCTGACGTCATAGCCCATCGGATTCACATAGCGATTCACGACCCCTCGGCGCTCGATGAACTTGCGCAGCGCGCGACCCTGGAGCTCAGGACCACTGCAGGTATCGCTGATTGTGTCGAGCAGAAAGCCGGTGGCGTCGTTGTCGGAGACGACGATCATCTCGTGCAACGCCCGCGGAACGTCGGGATCGTTTTCTTTGTGCTGATGAAAGACCTCGAGCATGTAAAACAACTTGATGACCGAGGCGGGATAGAACGGCGCATCCCCGTGATAATCGGCGCGCGACATCACATCGGGCTTCGTCACGTCGATGATGCTGAGCGCAAGGTTGTCGGCGGTGAGTTTCGTGAACGTCTTCAGCGTCGCTTCAGACGCGTGCCGCAGGGCGGCCTCGAGCGATGGATCGACCGGGAGTTGCTGGAATTCGCGGAAGTTGCCGCGGGCGATGGCGGCAACGAGAAAAACCGCCGCGACGACAAGTTTTACTTTCGCCATGCGTGGATCCTCTCCGTCACCTTTTGCGGCGTGAAGCCAAGGTGCTCGGCGATCTGCTCGTACGGCGCGGAAGCTCCGAAGCGATCGATGCCGATGACCAATGCATCGCGATTGACGTACTTGTACCAGCCGGATGAGCGGCCGGCTTCGATCGCAACAACGCGGCTGCGATCGCCGAGGACCCGATTCTGATAGTCAACATCTTGACGATCGAACAGATCGAGCGACGGCGCCGACACGACCCGCGCCTGCACGCCTTCGCCGCGCAGAAGATCGGCGGTCTTGAAGGCCAGCGAAACTTCGGATCCTGTCGCGATGATGGTGATGTCGCCGTCGCGGTAGCGATCGAGCACATACGCGCCGCGCCAGATCTCATGGGGGTCGAAACCCTCCGCGCGCGCAATGGGGTCGAGCTTCTGGCGCGTGAACACCAGGACATTCGGCCCCTTCGACTTGCCAACCGCCCACGCCCATGCCATTCCAGTTTCCGCACCGTCGGCGGGCCGCCACAGCGTCATGTTCGGAATGAGACGCAGCGAGAAGAGCTGCTCGACCGACTGATGCGTCGGGCCGTCCTCGCCGAGAAAAACGGAATCGTGCGTGTAGACGAAGATCGACGGAATGTCCATCAATGCTGCCAGGCGTATCGAGGGGCGCATGTAGTCGGAGAAGATCAGGAATGTAGATCCGAACGCGCGCCACGAGCCGTAGAGCGTCAATCCGTTGATTTCCGCGCCCATCGAATGCTCGCGGACGCCGAAGTACAGATTGCGCCCCTTGAAGACTTCCAGCGCCGGCGGCTTATCGGGCGCCTCTTTGGATCGCACGATGTTGCCGGCGTCCTTGATGTTTGTCTTGGTCGACGTCGAGAGATCCGCCGCGCCTCCGACGACGAACGGCGCGATCGCCGCCAGTTTCTGAATGACCTGTCCGGAGAGATCGCGCGTCGCGGCCGGCTTGTCCGATTTTCCAGCCTCGACCAGCTGCATTTCGTATCCGTCGGGCAGGGTGTGGTTCCAGTAGCGATCCCACTCTTCCGCCAGTTGCGGATTGCGCCCGCGCCACTCCGCCATCTCCTTGTCCCACTTCTTGTGCTCGCGCGCGAGTTTCTTCGTCTTGCGATCGAACTCGGCGCGTGCCTCGTCGGGAACGAGAAACGTCGGCTCCTCGGGCCATCCGATGGCGGCCTTCGTCGCTTTCACTTCGTCTGCGCCTAACGGCTCCCCATGTGCGCGCGATGTTCCGTGAAACTTCGGACTCCCCCATCCGATGATCGTCCGTGCCATGATCAGCGACGGCTTGTCGGTGACCTTCTGCGCTTTCTTGATTGCCTTGCGCACGGCGCTGCGGTCGTGGCCATCGATGTACTGCACGTGCCAGTGCACGGCCTCGAATCGTTTTTTGACGTCGTCCGAAAACGAAAGCCGCGTCTCACCGTCGAGCGAGATGTAGTTATCGTCGTAGAGATAAATCAGATTGCCGAGTCCGAGGTGGCCGGCGACCGAGGCGGCTTCGGAGCTGATGCCTTCCATCAGATCGCCGTCGGAACAGATGCAGTAGATCGTGCTGGTGACCGGCTTGAAGGGATCGTCGGTGTTGAAACGCGCCGCCATCATCTTCGACGCGATTCCCATTCCGACTGCGTTCGCGAATCCCTGACCGAGAGGGCCGGTCGTGACTTCGATTCCCGACGCGTGACCGTATTCCGGATGGCCGGCCGTTTTCGATCCCCACTGCCGGAACGACTTGAGTTGATCCATCGTCATGTCGGGATAGCCGGTGAGATGCAGCAGCGAATAGAGCAGCATCGATGCGTGGCCGGCGGAGAGGACGAAGCGATCGCGATCCGGCCACTTCGGCGCCTTCGGATCGTGCCGCAGAAAGTCGGTCCACAGCACGAACGCCATGTCGGCCATTCCCATCGGCGATCCGGGATGGCCGGACTTCGCTTTCTCGACGGCGTCGACGGACAGAAAGCGGATCGTGTTGACGCAAAGCTCTTCGAGTTTGTCCTTCTCGCCGATTTTCGGCTCGTTGCTCTCTTCAGCAGCCTGGATTGCGGTGCTGGCTTCCTGTGCTGCGCTGCTCATGAGGGACCTCCGTGCGGAGCGTGGATTATACTCGGCGCGTCCGATCCAAAAATGAATGGCTGACCACAGCGATGTGCGTCGCGGCCGGCTGCGAATCGCGGCCATCGTCGGCGCCGTGTTTGTCCCTGTCGCATTCTGCGCCGTCACGAACGGAATCAGCGGCTGGAAGCGTCTCATGCAGGCGCACACCAAAGCTCGGATGAGGGAGCTCGGCTCCGCGATCGAAAGATACGCCGCCGATTTCAAATACTATCCTTCCAAAACGGATGATCTGGCGCCGACCTACACCACAGCGCGCGGCTGGAATGACGAGTGGGGCAAGCCTCTGCGCTACGAATGCTGGCAGATCGATCCGAAAGCGCGGGGCTGTGATCACTATGCGATTGCAAGCGCCGGAGCAGATGGCAAATTCGACCCCGAACCGCTCCGCAAAGTGTCCGAGGGTTTACTCCGCAACGCTGACGAGGATATCGTTTACCGCGACGGCAATTTCGTGCGTTATCCCTGATCGAAAATGAACAAACTCTTTCCGCAGCACTCCGATCATCCGCTGTTCCGCTATTTCACGGACGACGAACGACACAAGGTCGAGAAGATCGGCGTCGTCAGGACGATTCGCGCCGACAACTATCTGATTCGCGCGAAGGAAGCCGACTCGCGGCTCTTCGCAGTCGAAGAGGGACATCTCGACATCGTCGGCAAGCGCGACGGAAAAGAAATCGTCCTCGCCACCGTGGGCCCCGGCGACGTCCTCGGCGAAGTCTCCTTCATCGACGATTCGCCGCGAACCGTTTCGGTCAAAGCCGGCGAAGAGAACGCCGTGGTGCGAGCATGGGAAAAAGCCGCGCTGTCAGAAGCTCTCGCGAAAGATCCAAAGCTGCTGGCGAAGTTTTCGATCGCGCTGTGCGAGCTGCTGGTCGAGCGGCTACGGGACACTGCCAGGCGGGTGTGACTCCGGCCGGTAGCTGAGCGCAAAATCAATCCGCCTCTGCGTCGCGGGATGGCTGTACCGCCACCACTCGATGAACCGCGGCGGATTCGGGTCCATCTTCGCGTCCTCAGCGAACTTTACGAACGAGCTCGCAGTGGCCTCGCTGAGATGCGTCAAATCCAGACCGAATTTGTCGGCCTCATGCTCGATGTGACGCGAGAATCCCGAATCAACCGGCGAAAGCACAAACGTGATTACCGATGCGATCAGCAGCAGCCACGGCAAAGCCGCCGGATCGGCGCGATCGGCGATTCCCCATCGCCGCAGCCCGCGTTCATAAATGACCTGCGCGACGAAGAACCCGAAAAGCGACACGATAATACTAAACGCTATTCCTTTCCACAAATGATGTAGGACGTAGTGGCCCATCTCGTGGCCCATCGTCGCCAGGACCTCGTCGTGATCGAGTTTCGCGAGCAGCGTGTCGTACAGGACGATCCTCTTCGACGGACCGAGGCCAGTCATGTACGCGTTCATCGTCTTCGTCTGTTTCGACTTGTTGACTTGATAGACGCGGCTGCCTTCGATCCCCGCACGCGCGGCTTCGTTCAGAAGGTCGCGGCGAAGAACCGGGGCCTTCAGCGGCTCGAATTTGTTGAAGAGCGGATCGATGATCAGCGGCGTCATGACGACGCCGAGGATGATGAGAGGGATGGATCCGAGCCAGAGGACGACCCACCAGCGGCGGAAGTAGTGAATCGCGAGCAGCGCCAGGGCCGCGATCGGCGCGCCGATGATCACATCGACGACGACCGCCTTGCCGAAGTCGCCGAGCCACGACGCGAGACTCTGACTGGTCAGATCGAACTGATGCGGTACGACGAAGCCCTGGTAGAACGTGAGCGGCAGTTCCATCGCGATGATCACGAGTGTCAGCAAAGCGAAATAGATCATCGCGATGGGGAATCGCTTTCGGCCGATGCGCGACGCGACGTCACGGAGCCGAAACGAAATTCCAGTGCGCATCAGAAGATAGAGAACCACCGCGCCGTACACGAAATCGACAAAGTAGAGGACATCGAGGAGCCTGCTGTGGCGGATCATCTCCGGCGTGACGTGGACGACGAAATTCCGCATTGCGCGTTATCATCGCACGCTGTGCCGGGCATCCACATTCGCATTGCGACGGAAGCGGATGTTCCACTCATCCTGCAGTTCATCCGCGATCTCGCGATCTACGAAAAGCTCGAACATAAACTGATCGCGACCGAGGAGACGGTGCGGCGGACGCTGTTCGGCAATCCGCGGTTCGCGGAGGTCGTTTTCGCGGAGGCAGATGGAAAGGAAGTCGGCTTCGCCCTCTTCTTCCACAACTACTCCACATTCCTCGGACAGCCCGGAATCTATCTCGAAGATCTTTTCGTGAAGCCGGAGATGCGCGGCCGCGGAATCGGCAAGGCGCTGCTGGCGCACCTCGCGCGGCTCGCAAAGGAACGCGGATGCGGCCGTCTGGAATGGGCCGTTCTCGACTGGAACACCCCCTCGATCAATTTCTACAAAAGCGTCGGCGCCGTCCCGCTCAGCGACTGGATCGTGTTTCGCCTCACCGGCGAAGCGCTGGAGAAACTTGTATGACTGATATCGACAAACCGAAAGTCGTCGGCCTTTTGAACAAGATTCTCGAAGCGGAGCTCGCGGGAGTCGTGCGCTACACCCATTACTCGCTGATGATTTTCGGCTACAACCGGATTCCGATCGTGTCGTGGCTTCGCGAGCAGGCCACCGAATCGATGGGCCATGCCACGCAGGCCGGCGAAATGATCACAGCCCTCGGCGAGCATCCGTCGCTGTCGATCGGACCGCTTCTCGAGACGCACAAGCACGATGTGGGCGACATCCTCCGCGAGGCGCTCGAGAACGAGCGCGCCGGACTGCAGTTGTACAAGGACCTTCTGGTCCTGGTCGAAGAAAAATCGATATGGATCGAAGAGTACGCGCGTCAGATGATTCAGGCCGAAGAGTTGCACGCGGCCGAAGTCGACAAGATGTTGCGAAAGCCTGGGGAGGTGAAATCATTCCGCGGATAGTCCTGCTCCTTCTGCTGTCCACTCCGATCTACGCGCAAACGAGCGATGTCTTCACGTTCTCGCCGCGAGGCGGTTCGCCCGCCGGCGGCGATGTCATCGAGTTCACGACATCGATGCTCGACTGGCGATGCTGCGGCACTCCGCAGGTGCTGTTCGGCGGCGTCGCCTCTCCGCAGGTGACCGTGGTCAGCACAACGCTGATGCGAGCGGTCACGCCGCCGCACGCTGAGGAAATCGTCGCGGTCGAGGTGCGGCTCGGTAGTCAGTCCTACAAGAGCTCTTTCCCATTCGGATACACACGACCGCGTGAAGAGCTGCTGATTCCAATAGCGCTCGACACTTTTGGCGCGCACGGATCGCGATGGATGACCGACGTCTGGGTTTTCAATGACAGTGACGAGACGATCAATCTCTTTCCGGAAGTCTGCAACTTTCTCGGCGCTGTTTTTCCCTGCGGCAACAAGATGCTTGTCCCTGCCCATGGCTCGCTGCAACTGCCAATCGCAGCGCGGCGCAATCCCGACGATCCCGGCATGTACCTCTCACCGCCGACGGACATCGCGAGCCGGCTGCATTTCAGCATTCGCGTCCACAACACCGCGCAGCCGGATGACATCGGCTTCGACGTTCCCGTCGCGCGCCGCACGGATTTTCGGAAGGGCCGGCTGGATATCCTCAATGTTCCGGTCAGCGATCGCTTTCGCAGCCTGCTGCGCATCTACGACGAGATGCGTTCTCTGACCGCCGGCATCACGGTTCGCGCCTATGACATGAACACGGGCGCGTTCCTGGCGGAGCGGAGAGTAGGAAAGTTCCTGCCCACCGACGGACCTTCGCGCGCGACGCTGCTTCTGCACGACTTCCTGGCTGCGCCGGAGCTGCGCGGACACAGCCCGGTGCGCATCGAAGTCGAGGAGATCGATCCAAACGCTACGTTGTGGGCGATGTTGACGCTGACTGACAACACGAACGAGCGCGTGACGGTGTTGACATCGCAGTGAACACTGTCGCGGATTACATCGCCGGCTTTCCGAAGGATGTTCAGAAGATTCTCCGAACGATCCGGAAGACGATTCGCGCAGCAGCGCCCGACGCGGAAGAGTCGATCAGCTATCGCATTCCGACTTACAAGCTGAATGGTCCGTTGATCTACTTCGCGGCCTACAAAGCGCATATCGGTCTCTACCCGATAACGGCGCCGGTCAGGGCGAAGTTCAAGAGAGAGTTGGCCGGCTACAAGGGCGGGAAGGGCACCGTGCAATTCCCGCTCGATGAACCGATCCCCTACGCGCTGATCGCTCGCATCGTGAAGCTCAAAGTCGCAGAGCGAAGCGCCTAGCCCGGACTGAGCTCCCGCACGAACATGTAGATCACGATCGCGACGCCGACGATGCCGATCGCGATCAGGCGGAACGCACCCCATGGACCAACGAGCGTCGTCGCGTAGACGTACGACACTCCGGTGATCAGCGCCATCGACGCAATCAATAGATAGAGAGCGCCGCGCTCCTCCGCTTTCGAAGTCGCGATGAGGAGTTGCCGGAGGAATTGCCGCGAGATGATGATCAGCAGCAGGGTCGAAAAGATCGACGAAAGCGGCATGTCGTTCGTGGTTAGGAAAAAATCGTACGCGCCGTGAATGATGATCGCCAGCGGAAAAATGACATTGAATCGGTCTTCCGCCGCACGTCCGCGTCGCGTATCAAAAACTGAAAGCGCCACCACGGCAGTCAGCGACATATGAAAAAAGTTCGCCGTCAGAAATCTTGGCAGCGTCGCTTCCGCGCCAAATCGATGAAAGTATCCGATGTTCTCCTCGGCGGCAAACCCGAGTCCGACCAGCGCGCCGCACGTCATGGCCTCGATGCGCGAGCCACGCCGCAGAAGCGCCGGCACAAGCGGAAGAAACAGAATGATCTTCCATCCTTCCTCTCGCAGGGCGACAGCGAAGATGAAGTAGATGAGATCGGGGACAAAGCCACCGAGCTCCTTCAGGCCGAGGAATTCCTCTTCCACTGTGATGGTGAGGAGCGTCGGGTAGACGCTGAGGATTCCGAGGATGAACGCGAGCGCGTAGAGCCGGCGGCGTCCGGGAACTCCATCCTGCACGCGGCCGAGTCGCACCGCAATCACGAGCCAGAGTGTGGCGGCCAGGACCGCCAGGGCGATCGGCCAGGCGTTCCAATGCACAAATCCGGCGGGCCAGATCCACACGAGAATCCGCAGCCAGTCGTGTTCGTGCGTGGCAATGTCGAGTCGAAGGCTGGCATCGAGTGCGCTGTCATACCGCGGGTCACGAATCCGCCTCCGCACGGCATTCCATGCGTCGTGATCGATCCAGATCGCGATGGCGCGGCGCAGGTCACGCTGCCGATCGGACGGAAACGCGAGACCTTCGCGCTCGAAACGGTTTGCCGCCGTGCGCCAATCCTTCTTGAGCAATGCAACGCGGGCCAGGACGTAATTTGCGAACTTCTGCGGAGGATTTGCATCGGCGAGGCCGGTGATCGCTGCAGGATCGGGGGCGGTCTCCGCAGTGCGCACGTCATACCAGTACGCGGCGATCGTTCTGACGCGTGCGTCGCCGATGCCTGCGATCAGCTTGTGTACCGATGACTGGCTGACGGTCGGATTCGGAGAGCCTTCGTCCGCGTCACCCGTCATGCTGGTGTGCACGTCGACGAAGCGGATCCATCGCGCGAGATCCTCCGGCTTCTCCTGAAGCATCTGCCACGCGATTTGTTCCGCTGTTTCGATCTCCTCGCGATCGATCGCTCGCAGGAAGCGCTGGTTGGGCGTCACGTTGCGCATCATGTACAACCACACCACGAGCGCCGTAACGAATGCGAGGAACGAGATGACGACCAGCGGACCCCACAGCAGCAGCGTTTGCCGTCGTCGGTAGCGGGAGATGAACCGCGTCACACCGATATTGTACGAACGCTTACGCGCGAAGCGCTTCGACCGGCTCGAGGCGCGATGCGCTGATCGACGGGTAGAGTCCCGCCAGCAGGCCGATCGAGATCGCGAAGCCGGCGGCCACTGACAGCCCGAACATCGACACCGGCAGACCGGCCGGGAAGAATCCGGAGATCACTTTCACAAGCGCGATTCCGCCGCCGAGTCCGATGGCTGCGCCGACGACCGAGAGCGTGACCGCTTCGATCAGGAACTGTCCGAAGATCTCCGCGTTGGTCGCGCCCATCGACTTACGCAATCCGATTTCGAAGAGCCGCTCGCCGACCGAGATCTTGAGCACGGAGAAAATCCCGACGCCGCCGATCAGCAGGGAAACGCCGGCGATCGAGAAGAACACGATCCGCCAGTTGCGCAGAATGCGAATGATGTTGCCGCGCTCCTTGAGAATCTCTTTGCCGACGTTCTCGACGTGAACATCATGGATTCCGCTGTGCGCCTGCGCATACAGTCGCGACGCTTCGTCTTCGGCATCCACGCTCTTTTCCGGTTCAACGGCCTTGGCAAGCATGTACGAGATCGCATTGGCGCGGCCGAACATGTCCTGATAGATCGAGAACGGGATGTAGACCCCTTCGGTTTCCTTGCGCATGTCGTTGTCGTTGACGAATTCCATGTTGAACTTCGTCCCGACACCGACAACGGTCAGACGCCGTCCGCCAAGATTGATCTGCTCGCCGATTGCTTTTTCGCCGCCGAAAATCTGCTGCTTCAGTTTGAAGCCGAGGACGCAGACGGGAGCGGAGCCGCGATAATCGCGCTCGCTGATGAACCGACCCTCGGTCGTCTTGCGTCCCTTGATGCTCGCGAAGGAGGGCGTGACGCCATAGACATTGATCCTGCGCGTGATCTTGCCGCCGGTGATCACCGCGCGCGTCTCACCGACCGGTCCGATCGACGTCACGAGCTCGTTGTCTTCGAAGTAGCGCTGATCTTCCACGCGCATGCCGCGCGACAGGTGCGCTTTGGCGGCTTCGACGCGATCGGTCGGCTTCTTTGCATTGATGACCAGAACGCCGTCGAGCCCAAGGTCTTCAACGCCCTTCCAGACGGCATTTTCGACGCCGTCCATGACCGACAGCACCACCACCAGCGCGAGTGAGCCGAGGATGACGCCGATGAGCGTGAAGAAGGAGCGCAGCGGATGCGCTCTGACTTCTTCGAGACTGGTGCGGATCGATTCGCCGATGACCATGTTTGCGGTTGCGAGGTTTCGCGATTCTCGATGTCTCGGAGTGCAGCACAGCGAGACCGCGAGACCACGAGACCGTTTACTCCGTTCTTAACGCCTCAATTGGACTCAAACGTGATGCCCTGATCGCCGGATACATTCCGAAGATCAATCCCGTTCCGGCCGCGAAGATGAGCGCCTTGACGATCGTGTCGGGAGTGATCATGGCGGGATCGCGCGTGAGCGCGGCGATGCCGTCGGTGAAGAGCTTCCCGACGAACAGTCCGAGGAAACCGCCAAGGACGGAGACGAGAATCGACTCCGCGAGGAACTGGCCGAAGATCTGCGCCGGCGACGCGCCGACTGCCTTGCGCGTTCCGACTTCACGCACGCGCTCGTTGAACGACGCGAGCTGAATGTTCATGACGACGATGCCGCCGACGATCAGCGAGATGATCCCGCAGATCATGAAAGTCATGTCGTACATCTGGTTGTTGGCTTCGTTGCGCTTCAGGTTCGCGACGCGCGACATCACTTCGTAGTCTTTGGTCCCGTGCTGGCGGTGCAGGACCTTGCGGATCTGATCGACAGCCTCTTCGTGATTCTTGACGTCGATCATGCGCGCGTTCATGAAATTGACCTTGCCGGTCTCGAGGGACTGGCCCTTGCGCGTGAAGTACGTCGTGATCGGAATGTAGACCTGGCGATTCATCCAGCGCAGCACGTTGCGTTTGTGATCGAAGCTGAAGTACTTCTCCTTCATCACGCCGACGACCTGATAGCCGGTGCCGTTGATCGTGACGGTTTTTCCGATCGGATTGTCGGTCGAGAAGAACTCCGCCGCGCGCTCGGAGCCGAAGACGACAACCTTCGCCGCGGTCTGCACATCGCCGTCGGTGATGAAGCGTCCACGGTCGGCGTGCACGTCATTCATCGGCGAGTACGCGGGAACGACGCCCATGATGTCGTGCGGCTTCTCGATCTCGCGGTAGCGAATCGTCATCGTCTCCTGCGCCACCGGCGACACAAGATCAATCTCCTTCGAATCGCGCTTGATCGCCTCGGCATCGCGAAAGGTAAGGCCTTTCGACGCCAGCGCTTTCGCATCCAGCGTGACCTTGCCGGTCGGTTTGTCCCAGATCCAGATTTTCTGAATGCCGCCGCTGACGCGGTAGTACTCCATCGAGGCCGCCTTGCCGGCGACCGACAGCGAGAACGTCGCGACGATCGAGCCCGCGCCGAGAATGATTCCCACGAGCTGCAGCAATGTGCGGCCGAAGTGGTCCTTGATGTCGCGGATGCCGTCGAGGATCGATTCGAAAAGGATCATGGCAGGTCGAGCTCGCCGCTCACGATGCGTCCGTCGACGATCTTGATGCGCCGCTCCGTGCGCGATGCGATTGTCGGATCATGCGTCACCAGGACGATCGTTTCCTGGCCGGCGAGCGATTCGAAGATGTCGATGATCTCCGAGCCCGTTTTCTGGTCGAGGTTACCGGTCGGCTCATCGGCGAGCACCAGCGATGGATTGTTGACGAGGGCGCGTGCAATCGCGACGCGCTGGCGCTGACCGCCGGAGAGCTCGTTAGGCCGGTGTTTCGAACGGTTGCCGAGGCCGACGCGCTCGAGTGCCCCCATCGCGCGCTCGCGACGCTCGCCGCGCGAGAGGCCGGCGTAAAGAAGCGGCAGCTCGACGTTCTTGAGCACCGTCGCGCGCGGAAGGAGATTGAATGTCTGGAAGACGAATCCGATCTTCTGATTTCGGATGCGCGCGAGTTGTCGTGCCGTGAGCTCCGCGACGTCCTGCCCGTCGAGCCAGTACTTTCCGGTGCTCGGTGAGTCGAGGCATCCGACAATGTGCATCAGCGTCGACTTGCCCGAGCCCGACGGCCCGATGATCGCGACAAACTCCCCTTCCTGAATCGCAACATCAACGCCGCGCAGCGCCTGCACGGCGTTGTCACCAGCGTCGTATGTCTTCGTGATTTCCTCGAGCTGGATCAGAGCTTTTGATGCCAATGACTCCTCGATGTATTCAGGTAGTGCGCTCATATTCGTTTGCCGTTTGCCGTTGGCCGTCGGCCGACGGCTAACGGGCTCCACGGCTTATCTAATCGCTCATATTCGTTTGCCGTTTGCCGTTTGCCGTCGGCCGACGGCTAACGGGCTCCACGGCTAACTAATCGTCGTTATCTTTCTTTTTGTCGTTGGGCAGCGTCGGATCTTCGAGCGCGATCTCCTCGCCGGCTTTCAAACCCTTGAGGATCTCGACGTGGGCGTTGTCCGACAGGCCGGTGACGACGATGCGTTTCTCGAAGAATTTCTTCCAGGCATCCTTGTCGATCTTTCCTTCATCCTTCGGCTTCTTGCTCGCTTCGGCCATGGCCTTCGCATCGAGGGTCTTCTTCACGTAGACGATTTCGCCTTCATCGCGCTGGAACACCGACTCCACCGGTACGGTGAGAACTTTTGCCTTCTTCTCGCCGGTCATCTCGATGTTGGCGGTCATGCCGGAGCGCAGCTCGCGGCCCTGCGCATCGAGACGGATCTCGACGTCGAACAGGCGGACCTTGTCCTCGAGACGCACCGCCGGAGCGATCCGATCGATGCGGCCCGCGAACGAGATCTTCGGATACGCGTCGAGCGTCACCTTCACGGGCATGCCGACGTGAATCTTGCCGATGTCGACTTCGTTGACGCCGGCCTTGACGATCATCTTCGTGACATCGGCGATGCTGAAGAGAATCGTGCCGGCGTTGAACGACGACACGCCGGACGTGATCGACTCGCCGATCTCGACGTTCTTCGTGAGGACCATGCCGTCCATCGGAGCGACGACGTTCGATCCCTGGAACTGCTCGGGCGACTGATTGATCGGGATGCCGCTCTTCTCGACGATGTTGTACTTCTCGTTCGAGCGCTCCCACTCCTGCTTCGCCGACAGGTATTCGGTTTCGGTGTCGCGGTGTTGCTTGGTGGCCAGGAGTCCCTGCAGGAAGAGGCTGTGATCGCTCTCGTAGTTTTTCTTCGCCTGCTCGTAGCGGATCTTCGCGGAGGTCAGCGCGTTCTTCGTGTCGGCGAGCGACTGCGCCTGATTGAGGTCGGGCTCGACGCGCGCGAGCACGTCGCCGCGCTTCACGACATCGCCGTCACGATGGAAAATCGAAATGACTTTTCCGGAGACGGCGCTCTTCACGTCCACCTTGACCTCCGGCTGGACGTTTCCGACTTCCGTCACCTTCACCTGAATGTCAGCGACCTCGGCCTTCCCGACTTTGACGGGCAGCTTGGGCGCCTGATTGCCGTTGGCGCGGGCCTTCATGGCCACAAACACCACGACGATGACGATCGCCAGGCCGATGCCGGAGAAAATCGCGATTTTCTTTTTGCGCTTCGATGGACTCATTGCCGCTCCTGACGTTACGGGTTTTTCTGCAACCTATAACGCTTCAGAGGGCGAAAGGTTTCAGAACGCGGCGGTTACCGATCGTCGACAAAAACAAAATGGCCCCTGGAGCCCTTGCCTCCAGAAGCCGTTCTCAGCGCGTTAGCAGCCGCAAAGGGGCATCCGCACCAAATTTTTTGTCCCGGTGAACCATCGCGTCACCGTTACCGGCATCTGCGCGTTGACATCTGCGATTGAGCGTTCGCGCAAATTCCGTCGCCTCAGTGATTCATCGCCTCACTTTGGCCCACCTGCTCAGCGCGTTGACATCCGCGATTTGGCATTCGCGCTGAACCTGTTGCCTCAACGACTGATCGCGTCGTTGCGGCCCGGCATCAGCGCGTTGATATCTGCGATCAAGCATTCGCGCTGACTCCGTTGCCTCGTGATCCATCGCATCACTTCAGCCCGGCCTAGACACGTTGACATCCGCGATAGGGCATTCGTGTCCAAACCGGCGTCCTGATGATTCGTCGCCTCATCAAGACCACTTCGACCCGTTAACATCTGCGACAAAGCATTCGAATCGAAGTGGCCACAAGATGGTTCCATCGTCGCGATTGTGCAAGGGTTTTCGGTGTTACATTTTCAGCGGTTTTCCACAGTCGTCCACAACCGCTATGCACAGTCCTATGTGCAAGTTACGCGAAATCGCAGCGTGCACCCCGATGATCGCACTGCGACGCCTGCGGAAGGGTCTACAGCGATGCGAGCTGTTCCTTCGGATACGCGCGCGCATCGACCTTCGGATGGGCCTGCGCGATGCGTCCCTTCTCGTCGATCACGTATGCGATCCGCCGAGCGTACTCGTCTTTCGGCGAGTCGGCTGCCCCGTACGCGAGACCGATCTTGTGGTCCGTATCGCAAAGAAGCGGGAAGTTGAATCTCTGTTTCTCGGCGAACTTCTTGTTGGCTTCGACGCTATCGAAGCTGGCGCCGAGGATCTGGGTGTTCTTCGAGGTGTAGTCAGCGGATAGGTCTCGGAACCCGAGACCTTCTGCGGTTCAGCCGGGTGTGTCGGCCTTGGGAAAGAACCACAACACGACTTTCTTTCCACGAAAATCGCTGAGCTTCACGCGACGGCCGAGATGATCAGAAGCCTCGAACTCAGGCGCAGCATCTCCGACTTTCAACATTGCTCCACCTCCAAGGGCACTTTTCAGTAGATGACGGACCGTTCCGGTGAATGACACCCGCGTATTGTATTGCGATGGAGCGCTCGCAGGTCGTCGCCGATGCCGTGAAGCTCGCCAGACCGGGTCGCGCACTCGATCTGGCGTGCGGAGGCGGACGCAATGCGATTTTTCTGCTCGAGCAGGGATGGTCAGTGGTCGGGATCGACATATCGCCGCCGACGGTCGAAGGCATCGATACGCGAACGCTCGATCTCGAGCGAAATCCTCTTCCGTTCGAAGACGATGCGTTCGACATGGTCTGCATCATTCATTTTCTCCATCGTCCGCTTTTCGCGGAGGCGCGGAGAGTGACGCGTCCCGGCGGTCTTGCCGTCAGCGCGATTCACACCGTCCGTTCGACGATGAATCCGAAATACACGGTGGCGATCGGCGAGCTGCGATCGCTGTTTGCCGATTGGCAGATCCTCATCGATCGCGAGGACGCGATCGCGGAGATCGTCGCGCGAAAGCCTTTTACTGCTTCGTGAAACGCAAACGAGCGACGCGTTCGGAGATGCAGTTCACAAGTACCGCAGCGCGAAGTCGATCAACTTCTGCTTCAGTTTCGTGTACGGCGGATAGAGAAGCTGGATCCCGCTGAAGCGCGTCGGTTGTTCGAGCACGCCGCGCGCGTTCGAAAAGGCCTCGAATCCGAAACGTCCATGACCCTTGCCGATCCCGCTCTGCCCGACGCCGCCAAACGGCAGATTGAGTTGATAGAAATGGATGAGCGTGTCGTTGATGACCGTTCCGCCGGCCCGCGTCTCGCGCAGGACAGTGTCGATGACGGCGCGACTGCGGCTGAAGAGATAGAGAACCAGCGGTTTTTCTTTCTCGTTGACGATTCGCAGTGCTTCCCCGAGATCGCGGTAAGGAACGATCGGAAGAAGCGGTCCGAAGATCTCTTCCTCCATCACCGGCGTGTCGCCTGAAACGTTCTCGAGAATCTTCAGCGAAACCTGACGACCCTCGACCTGGTTATCGGCCAGTCGCTGGATGCGTGCGGCGTGTCGATCGTTGACGAGCAGGCCGCTGTCCACCACCGCGTTCGCGCGCAGCTTCTCGACGAATGCCGTGCGAACGCTCGCATCGACCAGAACGTAGTCGGGCGCGATACACACCTGACCGGAGTTCAGTGTTTTTCCCCACGCGATTTTTTTTGCAGCTTCGTCGAGATTGGCCGTCCGGTCGACGATCACCGGCGATTTCCCGCCCAACTCCAGCGTCACCGACGTCAGATGCTCGGCTGCCGCGCGCATGACAATCCTGCCGACAGCGGGGCTTCCTGTGAAAAAGATGTGATCGAACTTTTTCTTCAGCAGCGCTTCGGCGACTCGGGCGTCGCCTTCGATCACCGCCACTTCGTCCTCATCGAACAGATCGTGAAGAATGCGTTTCATGCACCCGCTGGCGTTCGGCGTCATCTCGGACGGCTTCACCATCGCGCAATTGCCGGCTGCAATCGCGGAGACGAGCGGTCCGAGCGTGAGATTGATCGGAAAGTTCCAGGGCGACATGATCAGAACGACGCCCCTGGGCTGATAAACGATCCGCGACTGCGATCCGAACAGCATCAGCGGCGTGGGGACACGCTGCGGCTCCATCCACGAACGCAGATGCCCCATCGCGTGACGTGCCTCGCCGAGGACCGGCATGAGCTCGGAGAGGTCGACTTCCGCCGCCGGCTTCTGATAATCCGCCCAAAGCGCGGCGCGGATCTCGTCGCGGCGAGCGAGCAGAGCATCGTGCAGACGACGCAGCTTGCGGATGCGATCCGAAGCCGTCGTGGCCGCGATCAGAGGTCGCCGGACCTGCTGCTTTTCGCAGATGCGGTCGATGTCATCAAACGCCGTGGCGTACGCGAACCGTGGCTCGACCGACATTCGGCCGATTCTATTGGAAATCCAACTCCGCGATGTCCGTGAACCTCAAATAGAGATATTGACCGGTCGAGCGCTCGCGGCCGATGAAGTCGACCTCGTTTCCGAAGCAGCTATCGTTGAAAAAGGCCTGCGTGCGCTCGCCTGACTTCAGCTCGACCGTGACGAACATGACCTGCCCGCGCGTGCAGCACGCGGGCGAGTCGGCCAGCGTCGCGGGCCCGATGATCTTGGAAATCTCGGTTTTGTCAGGAAGGAATTGCGACCCGTCCGGTTTGCAGAAATTGCCGTTGTCTGTGCGGCCGTATCCGCTGAAGATGATGAAATACCCGAACTGTGACGTTCCGAGATCGAGAACGTGGGTCTCACCGTTCTTGAGTTTGACTGTTACCGTGGGTCGCGATGTCGTCAGACGGAGATCGAGCACCGCGTCGTTCACCGGCACAACTGACACGTTGACCGGGTCGTAGGCGAAGTCTTCAACGATCAATGTCGTCGAACGTCCGCCCGGCAGCGCGAGCGTGTATTTTCCATCGGCAGCTGTGCCGTTTCGATTCGAATAAAACGAGCCGCTGTGAACGATCGCACCGGCAATTGGAGCGCCCGTGGCGGCGTCACGCACGACACCGGAAATCGTTACTTTGGCAGTCGGTGCGGCGGCGTGCGGCTTGGTGTCGGCCGCCAGCAGCGGCGACGCGGCAATCAGCAGCGAAGCCGCGCAGATGCGGGAAAGAGTCATGTAGTTTTTCCTCCAGGCAAAGATATCGCGAGCAACATTACAGAGACGTTACGGAGCGCCCGGACGTTTCGTCGCCCTCAGGCGCGCCCCAGGATCTTGACGACCATTTTCGGACTCTTCGCCGCGATGCGCAGCAGCGCGTCGGCGGGCCCATCCGGACGATGCCTGCCCTCTTCCCACGACCGCAACGTGCTGACGCTCACGCCGATCATCGTCGCAAAATCGATTTCGGTCTGGCGCAGTTTGTAACGGATCGCTTTGACTTCGTCGGGACGCATCGCCACCAATATACTCCCACGGTGGCAGATGCAGAGGCAACGCTCCGCGAAGCGATCGGCGACACGCCTGCCGAATACAAGAACTCCATCCGGGCGCGAGGTATCACGTCGCAACGAATGTCCCGTCCATGCGCTATTTCCTCGCGCGCATTCTCCAGTTTCAATTTCATCGCGCTGTGCCAGGCGGCGGGATTGCGCGGCCCGCTGAATCGATGCTCGATTTACGGAAACCAAGCCGCCGGCGAGCGATTGAAGACGATGCTGGCGATGGGACGCAGCTGCCCAGCCTGGAGGCGCTGACCGGCGCGAGAGACATGGATGCCACGGCGCTTCTGGATGGTTTTGCGCCGCTCAAGGAATGGCTTGATGATCAGAACGTCAGGCGCGTTTGATGGCGCGCAGAATCGCGATCAGGATCACGGCACCAACGAAGGCCGTGATGATCTGTCCGATGATTCCTCCTGCGCCGATGCCCAACAGACCGAACACCCAGCCGCCGAGGAACGCGCCGATGACGCCGACAATCATGTCTCCGACGAGGCCGTAGCCGCCGCCGCGCATCACCTGGCTCGCCAGCCACCCTGCAATCAAGCCGATGAGAAGAAACCAAATTAAAGCTTGTCCTGTCATGGCAGCGTCTGGTGCAATTGCCGCGCCGATGAAGTGGGGGCTTGTCGCACTCCTGATCTTCGGATGTCCGACATCGAGCAGCAGAACATCGGCGCAGTGCTCGACTCACAGGACGGCACGGGCTACATGGGTTTCACAGTCGAAGTCGACGATACGACGGTCTCGATCCCCAGGATCCGCATGCTTCTGCAGAACGCGGGGGTGCTTCAGCGATCGACGATCAAGTTAAGTAGGGTCAGGTCTGGAAAATCAACTTAAGG
>JALYZI010000302.1 GCA_030948915.1 Acidobacteriota bacterium | reverse complement strand
GCGGGTGGGGCGGCGGCCACCACACGACTTGCCGACTCGATCGTGGGCGCGGGAGCTTTGAAGTCGTCCTCTTTGACGGCGATGTCGGCCCTTGCCGGAGGCGGCTGCTTCTTCTGCATCACAGCGGCAGCCTCGGTGATCGGCGACGGGCTGGGTTGCGCGTGCGAGATCATCAGCCCGAATGCGAATGATGCCGCCAGCGACAGCAGCAGCAGGACAAACGCGACAAACGCCTGCCCGGCCGTCAATGAAATTTCGTAGTGGGATTGGTCCTCAGCTGTTTCCATCATCACGCCCTTCCCTTCCGCTCAGCGAGTAGGCGGCGCAGGCGGCGCCGCTGCATTCCAGTTTGTGTGATAAACGACCCCGTTGTCAAAGTAGATGGCCGATGCGCCGCCGTCGGACTTGGGGTAGATCCAGACGGAGTAGACCTTGCTGTTCTGCACGACCTGCTTGATCCAGTCCTCGCGCGGCAGGCCGACGATCCCGCGGACTTCGTCTTCCTTCATGCCCGGTTTCACTACTGCAAACGCCGACATCGACACATATCGCCGTCCCTCGGCCAGCGCCACGCGCTGCGCGATGCCGGCATTGTTCGGATCGAGCTGCAGCGCTGCGCGATAAAACTCGAGCGCCTTGTCATAGCGCGACAAGAGGGTCATGTACTCGTCGCCCATGATCACTTTTTCGCGAGCCATCAATCCGGCGGCCCGAGGATCGCGCGTTCGGTCGTAATACTCTTTGAGTTTGTCGTTGAACGCGACGTAAGCCGGCTCGATTTTCCGGTGATTCTCGAGCGCCGACTCGATCATCTGCCTGCGCGACGCATTCGTCGGCAGGGCAGGCTGCGCCTTTCGCAGCGTTTCGATCCACTCGTATTCTTTTCCGAGGGCGTTCCACTCGCGGTCGTTGGGCTCCGTCGGCGGCGCGGAAGAAACGCACGCCGCGAGAAGCACGCTCACGACCACGACCACGACCATTCGGTGCATCGAAGGTTATTTTAACGCCGGACTTTGTTCACGAGCGTGATGATGTCTCTCTCGAGTGAGGTGCCGCCGAACTCGCTCTTGACCTCGAGAATCCAGCCGTACAGCAGCTCGTGGAGAACGCTGTGAACGATCAGTCCCTGATTTTCCGATCCGGACGCCACGATGTTGATGAGGAGCTGATCGAAGTCGATCCGCCCTTCGTTGACCATGTTCATTCCGCTGAGGTACGGCAGCGTCTCCGGCGAGAGATGGAGAACGACGCGATCGATGAAGTCGTAGATGTGATCGCCGATCTTCTGAAAAACGAGCGCGAAGATTTTCTGGAACGCGGTGTTATAACGCTCCACCATCGCCGCCAGCTCGTACTCGGTCTCCTCGGCCGCCCGTGTCTCGACGACGGCGGCGCCCTCTGCGTCCTGCACGAGGTTGACGGTCAGCAGACCCCACAGCGTCTTTGCGCTGATGAAATTTGAAAGGTAACTGCGCGCGAGAACGTCCTGCACGGTGGCAGGCTCGCTGAGGAGACTGATGATGTGATTCTCTTCGTCGTTCAGCTCGAGCGTATAGCTGCGCGCGTCGGCGCCGCGTGCCAGCTCCAGCATGCGTTCGAGGCGGCCAAGTCCGCGGATGATCAGCGACCAGAAATCGATGCGCTGCACGCCGTCGAGGATGAGTCGCTCGGTCGTCAGCGGCAGGGTAATGATCTCGTCCGGAAAGGTCGATGTGAACTCGATCGTGTAGTTGCCGGCGCGATAGCGCATCGCATTGAGCACGATCGCGTTCACCTGTCGCTCGACGGCCCGGCTCAGATCATCCGTTTTCAGGTAACCGAGCTCGCACAGCAGCGCGCCCATGCGTCGCGGCGTGACGAGGTGTTCCATCGCCTGGTTGTATTGCGTCAGGTTGAGATCGCCCGTCCGCAGAAGAATCTCGCCGAGGCCCATGTCGGGATCGGTGCTGGAGGCGAAGATGATTTTTCCTTCGTGAACGTAGATGACGTCGGTGCGGCCCAGCCCTTCGAGCGAAACGATCGCCGTCTCGTTGCTGCGAATGAGAGAGCGGAAGAGATCGGGGACGGTTGTCTCGGCGAGCGTCCCCTGTATGCTCAGCTCTTCGGACATTGGACTACACGGCGGGGCGGATGTGCTCTACCGACGCGATTCCGACTGCGTTCTTGGTCGTCGACTTCACGCGATACATCGCGGCATCGGCCTGACGAATCAGATCATCCTTGCTGAGGCCATGCGTCGGATACGTTGCGATGCCGAAGCTGGCGGTGATCGAGATCTCGACCGTGCCGTCGATGATGAACGCCGTCGCGGTCAGCGATTTGCGAACGCGGTTGGCCACCGCCATCGCCTGTTCCTGATCGGTCTCGGGCAGCACGATGCAGAATTCGTCGCCGCCGAATCGGATGACCTTATCGATCGCACGGACCGCCGTCAGCACGCGCTTCGCAACTTCCTGCAGCGTCCGCGATCCGGTCAGATGGCCATAAAAATTGTTGACCATCTTCAGATCGTCGAGATCGAGGAAGATGATGCTGAAGAGTGATCCGTAACGGCGTGAGCGCTCGATTTCCTCGTCGAGATAGCTGTCGAAGAAGCGGCGATTGAATGCTTTCGTCAGATCGTCGCGCATCGCGAGATCGCGGCTGTGCGACAGATGATGGATGTTGCCGAGGACCGAAGCGACCGCGCGGATGTAATGCGTGACATTCTCGATCGCCGCGTCGTCGATCGAATCCGCAGCATCGAGCGGAATACGAATCACGCCGACGAGATCGTGCTCGACCTGCAGCGGAATCACGATCATGCCGGATGCGCGATCGGCCGCGAACGAGTGCCCCGATGAAAGCGCCTTCTGCAGCAGATCGGATGGAATCCCGGGCAGGAATTCGCCGGTCTCGTGCGCATCAGGATCATTCGTGAAACTGACGACGTAGCGTTCGAGCCGCGGGTCGTGCAGGAACAACGTTCCGCGCGAAAGGCCGAGGAGATCGAGCACCGTACGGGTGATGCGCTCGGAGACTTCCTGCGCGTCCTGCAGCGACATCAACTCGTGGATCTGTTTGAGGAACGTGACCTCGGTCTCGAGCTGCGACGCGTGCACGGCGGCGTCGACGAGATCGCCCGCGAACGACAGATACTCATGCGGCTGCGCGAGGAACGATTTGCGGTCGATGAAAATCTCGCCCTGGCGGCGCTGCGGCGGCTCGTCCATGCCGAGAACGATGCGGACGATGCTTTTGCGGGGCGGAGGATTGAGCGCGGCGTGCGAATCGGAATCGATGACCGCGACGCGGCTGACTTCCCGCTCGATTCCGGAATCTGCAAACGTCAGCTCGGGGCACTTGTGCCGCAGTTTCGACACGAGGTCCGACGCGCTGTAAATGCCGATCGTCTGCTGAATCAAGCGGTTAATTCTACAATGCGCCGCCGCGATGCGCATTTCCCAGGTCCTCCCGCGAGGGGCTTCCGAGTACGAAAAGAAGTCGCAGCGGATCGATTTCGAGTTGCTGCGCGGGGAGCATGAGCTCGTGGCGTCGGACGCGGATATCACACTGAACTACGCGAACTTAGATCTGCCGGAGGCGGTGGAGGTGGGGTTTTTTGGTGTGAGTGTGGCGGCGGGCCACCACACCTTCACTCTCGGAAGTTTCAATCGGCGTGGGATCCGCAGGGTGATCGAGGCGACCATCCCTCGCGTGCATCGCACGCGCGAAGACGTCGAATGGCTCCTGATCGATGGGCCGCCCTCTCCCGAAGACTTCACGCAATTCGACGCCTGGATCGATCCTGCCATCGATGAGGATGACTACGACGGCTTCGTGGCGGAAGCGCTGGTGGCGGGAAAAATCGTGGTGGCGTCGCGAATTCCAATCAACGTCAAGCGTCTCGAAAAAGGGCGCACCGGCATTCTCGTTCCGCCCGGCGACGCCAACGAACTCACTCATGCGATACTTGCCGCTCTGTTCAAGCCGGAGATCGCTCAGCAAAAAATCGAGGCCGCACGCCAGACGATCTCGAAATTCCATCCTCGCCAGCGACAGCGCGCGCTGACGCAACTGCTGGCAACCGCAAGACGATGATTTATCTCGATACTCTCGCGTCACCGCAGCGCCGCGCGCTCGACATGATCAAAGAAGTGGCCGCCGAGAAAAACCTGCGTCCATATCTCGTCGGCGGTCCCGTTCGCGACCTTCTCCTCGGCCGCAGCTTGATCGATCTCGATCTGACGCTCGAGGAAGGCAGCTCAGTTCTCGCGCGGTCGCTCGCCAAGCGGCTGAACGGACGCGTACGATCGCATCCTCAGTTTCTGACCTACAAAGTCACAGCGGACGAGCTGCCGGAGATCGATATCGCCTCGGCGCGCAGCGAGAAATATCGCGCTCCGGGGGCGCTTCCGTCAGTGAGCGCCGGCAGTCTTCAGGATGACCTCATGCGCCGCGATTTCTCGATCAATGCCATCGCGCTCGACGTCGTTTCGGAGCAATTGCACGATCCGGCCAACGGAAAACAGGACCTCGATCAGAAATTCGTTCGCGTCCTGCACGACGAGAGCTTCAACGACGATCCCACGCGCATCTATCGCGCAATTCGCCTCGCGACACGGCTCGACTTCGCGATCGAGCCGCACACGCAGGAGCTGATGCGGAAAGCAATCGCCGGCGGAGCGGTGCGCACGGCATCGAAGGAACGGCTGTGGCGGGAGCTGACGCTGGCGTTCGAAGAAGAAAACGTGCCGCCAGTCGTCGATGCGTTGAATCGGGCCGGCGCGCTGGAGGTGCTTTTCGGCCCGCGAGAAATCGATCGATCGCGGCTCGAGCGCGTCGAGCAGATCGCCAAAACCAATCCTGCACTCGATCGCGAAGTGCTCTACACCAGCGCGATCCTGCATGGGAACGCGTCGCCGGTCGATCTCGAAGGATCGGGATTCTCGCAGCGGCGCGCACGAAACGTGATGCAGATCGCCAATGAGCTCGGCCGGTACACCGATTCCTTGTCGGAAGCCGAAACGGAGCGCCAGCGCTTCCGATTGCTCAAGCACGCCACGCCGGAAATGCTGGCGGTGCTCGCCGCAAGCGGCCCGTCAGAACACGTTGCGCGATTTCACGATTATCAGAACTTCCGCCTCGCACTCCGCGGCAACGATCTCGACATCCCGATCGGACCGCACATCGCGAAGGCGCTGGAGCGGACGCGCGAGGCGGTGTTCGTCGGGGAGATCAGCGCCGAGGAGGCCCGAGCTTTTGCGCAGAGGATGGCGATCAAGTATCTTAATCGGGAGCATGTTAGCGATAGCAGGTAAGGCCGGTAAGGCAGGTAGGGCCGGTAAGCTGGGTGGAGTGCTCCTCGCAAGCTTACCGGCCTTACTCGCCTTACAGTCCTTACCCGCGTTTGCGCAGCAACCACCTCCCGAGCCGCCCAGCCATGACATCTCAATGGTCGACAAGGTCCCCCTGGGCAGCGCGATGGCTACGCCGCTCCCTGAGGCGCAGCGGAAACAGCTCGAGAAATACGACCTCCCGGAGCTCGCCGGAAGCAGCCAGGCCCTTGGATCGCAATTGATCAACGGCGAGTTGCGTCAACCGCTTGTCGACTACTTTGCGCGGGACGCAACAATCCAGCAGCGACTGTCCATCTTTCAGGGTGGGCTCGTTGTGATCGATATTCGTGGCGCCGGCGGGCCGATTCGAAAGCGTGTGATCCTTCCCGACGATGCCTTCAAGAGTTACGTAAAGGCCGTCGCGCCGTTGGACCACATCCGGCAGGACAACCTGCCAGCGCCGAAGAACGATCGCAGCGCAACCCTGCGCGTGTACAGCGATCCGCAAAAATTCACGGAACGCAATTTCGATCCGGTGGCCGCGCTGCCCAAGCCGATGAACGACGAGCTCGCGCCGCTCCGCGATCTTCTGCGCGCGATTTCCGAAGACCGCACCGTGACGAATACCGTCGCGGGATACATGCCGAAGCCGGGCGATCAACTGGTGGGCGACGACCGCAAGGTCTATCGTGTGGTCCGCGTGATGGACGAACGCATCGTCGAGCTGCGCTGCACGAGTCAGCCGATCAGCATGTACGTCGCCGTGAAAGACCTCTACAACTACTTCATCGGCACGACAGGGGCCGCTGAGCAGTAGTGGCGACGCTGCGAGTGACGGGCGGCGCCCTTCGAGGCCGCCGCGTTCCTGTTCCTCCTCGTGCCGTCCGTCCGACTTCCGAGCGCGCGCGGCAGGCGTTCTTCAACATCGTCGGCGACCGCATGGAAGGTGCGCGATTTCTCGATCTCTTCGCGGGCAGCGGGATTTTTTCATTTGAGGCCATCTCGCGCGGCGCCGTGTCGGCGACGGCCGTCGACAACCACCGCCGCTCGATCGAGTCGATCTCACGTTTCGCGAAAGAGTGGGACGTCCCGGTGACTGCGATTTACGGCGACGTCATCGCCGTCCTTCCCCGGCTCCATGAGGAATTCGACGTCGTCTACGCCGACCCACCGTATGAATACCAGGATTACGACGCATTGGTGGAAGGACTCGATCGCCTGCAACTCGCTCCCGATCCGATCGTGGCGCTGGAACATCGGAAGCGCACAAATCCGTTCACCGCCGAGACAAAACGCCTGCGGTTGCAAAGACGGGCCGAGTATGGGGAAGTCTGGATCACGTTCTTTGCATAGTCGTTGGCCGTTGGCCGTTCGCCGTTGGCCGTTCGCCGGAGGGCGGGAACGGCTAACGGCTAACGGCGAACGGCAAACGGGTAACGAGGAGATCGATGGAACTACGACTGGACGACGAAGGCACACTCACGCTTTTCGGGAATCGCGATGAGAACCTCCGCATGCTGGAGGACGAATTCAAGGTCAAGATCTCGTCCCGCGGCGGCGAGATTTTTGTGCAAGGGGCCGCCGAAAGCGTCGCGCCTGTGGAGAAGCTGCTCGGCGAGATGCAGGACCTGATCGAGCAGGGCTATCCGCTCAAGAAATCGGATCTGTCGACCGGCGTCCGCGTGATCCGCGATCGCCCAGAAACGAACCTCGTCGACTTTTTCACAGACGACGCGGTGCAGGCCGCCGTCCGGCGCGTCGTCACCCCGCGCAATGTCGCGCAGAAGTTGTATCTGCAGGCCATGCAGGATTTCGACATCACGATTTCGATCGGCCCCGCGGGCACCGGAAAGACCTTTCTGGCAGTTGCCGCAGCCGCGGCCGCCCTCTCCCAGAAGACGATCAAGCGCATCGTGCTGTGCCGCCCCGCCGTGGAAGCCGGCGAACGCCTCGGATTTCTTCCGGGCGATATCGCAGAGAAAGTGAATCCCTATCTGCGTCCGCTGTATGACTCGCTGTACGACATCATCGGACTCGAGAAAGTCGACAAGCTGATGGAGCGCGGCGTGATCGAGATCGCGCCGCTGGCCTTCATGCGCGGCCGCACGCTCAACGATGCCTTCATCATCCTCGACGAGGCCCAGAACACCACACCCGAGCAGATGAAGATGTTCCTCACCCGGCTCGGATTCGGATCGAAGGCCGTCGTCACCGGCGACGTCACGCAGGTCGATCTGCCGGAAGGAAAAAAATCAGGACTGCGCGAGGCGCGACTGATTCTGACCGGAGTCGAAGGCATCAAGTTCTTCGATTTCAGCGACCGCGACGTGGTGCGTCATCCGCTCGTGCAGAAAATCGTCGTGGCCTACGACCGCGTCGAGAAAAGATCTTGACGCAGGTCGAAGTCACGGGAGAGGCGCGCTACCGGCGCGACGTCACCACGTTTACGCGCAAAGTCCTGCACGCGCTGAATCGCCTCGATGATTTTCGCGAGATCTCGATTGCAATCGTCGACGACGCGACCATGCGCACTCTGAATCGCAAATTCCGTCACAAGAACAAGACGACCGACGTGCTGACATTTCCGGGCGAGGCCTCATGCGAGATCGTGATCTCGATCGATCAGGCGCGCCGGCAGGCAGCGCAGGAGAAGCACTCGATCGCGACCGAGCTCCGCTTCCTGCTCCTCCACGGCATCCTCCACGGCATGGGCTACGACCACGAAACCGACAAGGGCGAAATGAACGAGTTGGAGATGGAGATTCGGGAAGCAGTCGGGTTGGATTGAATTTCGAATGAAGAATGAAGAATTCTTACGCTTTCCACTCTTAATTCTTCATTCGAAATTCGAAATTCTTAATTCGATGCCGCCGGCGAACTCCAGCTTCGTGTTCTTTGATCGATCAGCGGTCCCCGCTCATACATCCGCGTTTTGCGATCGGGAATCGTCGCTTTCAGGCTCTCGATGGCGATTTCCGGAAAGCTGAGATTGACCGCACCGCGGATGTGCATGCGTCGAACTTCTCGCGGCTGACCGGCCGCCGGGGAAGTTAGTCGAAGGCGATGATGCCGTCCTTCCACAGCTTGTAAAAAATCAGCATGGCATCCGACTCGCGGATCGGACTGATCTTCATGAGCGAGCCGAGGTTGTACGTCCCGTTGATGCGGGAAAGGATGAATCCCTCGTTCGGCGAGAAGTTCATGTGGGTGATTTCGGCAATGGGTTTTGAAATGCGCGGCACCTTCGAATCCGTAATCCCCTGCTGATACAAATCCGCCAGGATCACCGCCTCGGCACCCTTGATGGCGCTGCGAACGCCCGATTGTCCGGAGTCGAGATTCTCGGCGGCTTTCAGCAGCCGCTGCGTCTTGTCGTAGTCCTTGCTTTTCAACGCCTGCTGGGCGCGCGCGAGGAGCGACGCCACTTCGTCGGTTTCGCTGACCGGCACGTCCTCGAACGGCGCCGTGTCCGGGGCGACTGGCCCTCCCGGCTCGGTCACTCGGATGTACCCGTCGCGCGTGAGTGTGTTGAGCGTCGAGCAGACGACGAACAATGACGCGCGCGCTTCGAGCTCGATCTCCGCGATGGTCCGCTTGCCGTCGATCGCGTTGACGATCGTCCGCTCCACTTCGCTGAGATCCGCCGGCGGGATCGTCCGGGCAATGATCGGAATCATCACGTCGTGCGGAATCACTTCACGGATCCGCGACCACTCATCGACGCGACGGGTGCCCTCCATGATGATTCCCGTGACGTCGACCTGCAGCGGGATCATCTCCATGGTCGGCAGTTCCTCATCGAGGAAGCGGAAGTCGCCTTCGCGCCACAGGAAAATGTCGTAGATTTCTTCTTCCGCTTTCAGTCGCATCAGACGGAGGAGGTCAGGCTCCGGGATGACGTCGATCATCACCAGAATCTTGCCGAGCAGGATGCCCGACTGCTGCTGGACTTCCATGGCCTTCATCAGTTCCTGCTCGCTCAGAAATCCGTGGCTGATCAGGAATTGGCCGAGGTAATCGCGGGGATCGTTGGAAGCCGAGGAAATGACGCGCCCCTGTTTGAAGAAGACCTTCTTTTCGACCGATTTGCTTGTGACGACCAGCGTGCCAGTCTTCTGCCCCAGGCTGAGCCACTGCAGCAGGTCGCCCGGGAGCATCGTCTTGAGGTTGCCACTTACGCCCATCGCGGACCAAAAAGTATAGCGGTTGTGCAGGGCGGTTCCCGGTTGCCGGTCACACCGTTGTACGCTCTGCACTGGATGGATGACGACAAGCCGTTTTTCGACGAGGGAGACCTCGCCATGCGCGCCTTCGATCCGGCCACGGACCTCGGCATGCCGGGAGCGTTTCCATTCACGCGCGGCCCTCAGGCATCCATGTATCGAGGCAAGCTGTGGACGATGCGGCAGTACGCCGGTTTCTCGACGGCCGCGGAATCGAATCGCCGCTATCGGTACCTTCTCGAGCGCGGCACGACCGGACTCTCGATCGCATTCGACCTGCCGACGCAGATCGGAATGGACTCCGACGATTCGCGCGCGCGCGGCGAGGTAGGAAAAGTCGGGGTGGCGATCGACTCGATCGCGGACATGGAAACGCTGCTCGACCAGATTCCGCTCGATCGCGTTTCCATCTCGATGACGATCAACTCACCGGCCTCGATCCTCCTCGCGCTGCTGCTGGTCGTCGCGGAGAGGCGCTCCATCCCGTGGGAAAAACTCAACGGCACGATTCAGAACGACATTCTGAAAGAGTACGTCGCCCGCGGCACATACATTTTCCCCCCCGCGCCATCGCTGCGCATCGTCACCGACATCTTCGAATACTGCGCGAGAGAAGTTCCGCGCTGGAACACGATCTCGGTCTCCGGCTATCACATTCGTGAAGCGGGATCGACGGCCGTGCAGGAGGTCGCATTCACACTCGCGAATGGATTGCAGTACGTGAAGGCAGCCGCCGAGCGCGGCCTGGATGTCGACGTCTTCGCGCCGCGGATGTCATTTTTCTTCAACGCCCACAACGATTTCCTCGAAGAGGTCGCGAAGTTTCGCGCGGCGCGAAAGCTGTGGGCCAGATTGATGACGGAGCGGTACGCGCCGAAAGATCCGCGATCGATTGCGCTGCGCTTCCACGCGCAGACCGCCGGGTCGACGCTGACGGCGCAGCAGCCGGAGAACAACGTCGTACGCGTGGCCTATCAGGCGATGGCAGCAGTGTTCGGAGGATGTCAGTCGCTGCACACCAACAGCCGCGACGAAGCGCTGGCGCTGCCGACGGAGGAGTCTGCGAAGATCGCGCTGCGGACGCAGCAGGTCCTGGCGCACGAAACCGGCATTACCGCGACAGCCGATCCTCTGGGAGGCTCGTACGCGATGGAATCGATGACGCTCGACATCGAGCACGGTGCGCATGAGCTGATCGAGAAAATCGATGGAATGGGCGGCGCGCTGGCGGCGATCGAGTCGGGATTCGTGCAGCGCGCAATCGGCGATGCCGCCTACGCCGCGCAACAGGCGATCGAATCGAAGACCAGCATCGTGGTCGGCGTGAATGACTTCGTCGACGACACGCCGTCGCTGCTTCCGATTCTGAAAATCGATGACAGCGTCGAACGCGATCAGGTCGCCAGGCTGCGCGCATTTCGCGAGAGCCGCCGCGGCGATTTCAGTTCCGCGCTGGCATCGCTGGATCGGGCCGCGCGCGAAGGCGCGAACGTCATGCCGCCGATCGTCGACTGCGTGCGCAGCGAATGCACCCTGGGCGAGATCGTCGCGACGTTGAAGAAAACGTTCGGCGAGCACACCGACCAGGGATTCTGATCACCAGCTCCCGCTCGCCCCTCCCCCGCCGCCCGATCCGCCCCCGCCCGAGAACGAGCTGGATGAAGATGATGAAGACGATGACGACGAGGACGACCACGAGCTGTCCGATGAAGATGACCCCGATGAGGAACCTCCCAGGGTGACTCCGAACGCCGCGAGCGACGCCATCACCTGCTCGGGATTCTTGATACGACTGGCGACCTTCCTGATCAGGATCAGAAGGAGAAAGGGAAGCGCGAGGAAAACGAGTACCGCCACGATGCACGGAAGCGCATCCATCACATCCCGCGTCGTCCACTGCGACCGCTTCCGTCCTTCGGCAATCGTCCGCCCGGTTCCCTTGTACGGCTCGCCGCGGATCGCGGCCATCATCGCGGCCGTGCCGTCGTCGATTCCGCCGTTGTAATCACCGGTTTTGAACTTCGGCTTGACGATCGTCTCGATGATGTCGCGTGACTTCGCATCGGTCAGCGCGCCCTCGAGACCGTAGCCGACCTCGATGCGCATCTTCCGGTCGGCGATGAAGACGAAGAGAATCGCGCCGTTGTCTTTTCCCTTCTGTCCGACGCCCCACTGCTTCATCGCCTCGCTGCCCATCTCCTCGATGGTCGTGTCGGCGGGAAGGTGTTGATCGACGTAGACGAGGATCTGATCGGACGTCGTACGCTCGAATTGCGCAAGCTTCGCATCGAGTGCCGACGGATTCGCGATCACGCCGGCGCGATCGGTGACGTAGTGATCCGGCTTCGGTGGCAGCGAGATCGCCGCGATGAGCGCCAGAATTGTCAGCATGCATCCAATATAATGGCTGCGGATGCCCGCCGCCCGCCTCATCCTCGAAGACGGAACAGTCTACGAGGGCGAATCTTTCGGATCGACAGAAAACGCAATCGGCGAAGTCGTCTTCAACACGTCGCTCACCGGCTACCAGGAGATCGCGACCGATCCGTCGTACCGCTTCCAGATCGTGACGATGACGTATCCGCACATCGGCAACTACGGTGTGGAATCGGCCGTCGAGCAGAGCGTCATGCCGCAGGTAGCGGGATTCGTCGTGCGCGACGTCATCAGGGAGCCTTCCAGCGCGCGTTCGCAGATGTCGCTCTCCGACTATTTCGAGCAGCATCGCATCAGCGCGATTCAGGGGATCGACACGCGCGCGCTGACGCGCAAGATTCGCAGCGAGGGCGCGATGCGCGGCATGATCACCACCGAGCGCGAACGCTCTGTCGAGCATGTTGTCGACGAAGTGCGACGCGCGCCGTCAATGAGCGGACTCGATCTCGTGCACCGCGTGACCGCCGGCACAAAGTACGCGTTCGATGAGCATCCGTCCGAGGCGAAGCGGCGCGTCGCGGTGTACGACTACGGCGTGAAGCGCGACATCCTTCGCCAGCTCACCCAAGTCGGATGCGAAGTCACGGTCTATCCCGCAAAGACTTCGGCGGAGGAGATTCTCGCGGGCGGATACGACGGCGTCGTGCTGTCAAACGGTCCGGGCGATCCGGAGCCCGTGACGTACGCGCAGGAAAACATCCGCCGCCTCGTCGGCAAAATCCCCATCTTCGGCATCACCCACGGCCACCAGCTGCTCGCACTCGCGTTAGGCGGAAAAACGTACAAGCTCAAGATCGGCCATCGCGGCGGCAATCATCCGGTGAAGGACCTGCCCAGAGGACGCGTGGAGATCACCGCGCAGAATCACGGCTTCGCAGTCGATCCGGATTCGCTGCCGGAAAGCGATGTGGAGTTCACGCACATCAATCTGAACGATCAGACGCTGGAGGGTTTCCGCCACCGGCGAGAGCCGATCATCGCCGTGCAATATCACCCCGAGGCAGCGCCCGGACCGCATGATTCGTTTTATCTGTTTGAGGATTTCGTGAAGATGATGGACGACCGTTAGCCGTTGGCCGTTGGCCGTTAGCCGAGGTAGAATCGGCGGCCCACACGAGATCTCGACCGCTACGTCGAGCGCACCAGCAAACAACAATGAAGAGTTCTTATCGTGATCTGCTCGTGTGGCAGCGCTCTATGGATTTGGTCGACCACGTTTACGTTGGGGTACGTGATTTCCCGGCGCACGAAACGTTCGGACTCGCGTCCCAGATGCGCCGCGCCGCGGTGTCGATTCCTTGCAATATCGCAGAGGGTCAGGGTCGCTCATTACCGCGCGATTTCAGCCGCTTTCTCCGCAGTGCGCGAGGCTCGGCTCTCGAGCTCGAGACAGAGATTCTCATCGCGCAACGTCAAAACTACATGACGCCCGCCATGAGCGATGCACTACTCGAGGAATGCGTGCGCGTCAGCCAGCTCATCAACGGCCTTCTTCGGCATCTTCGGCTAACGGCGAACGGCTAACGGCTAACGGCTAACGATCCCAATACATCGCATCAAAAATCATCGGAAACGTCGCGTGCGTCTGTCCGCGATGTTGCGGGCGGAAGCCGAACAGCACGATGCGGCCTTTGCCGAACGTCATCGCGACCGCGGCAGCTTTGCGCGTCAGGCGCTCCTCGCCGCTGATCCAACCGGAGAGCAGGATGTCGCGCGAGTCTTCGGGATAGGTCATCAGCACCCAACGCTGCAGCTCGCCGCCGGGCGAGGTGGTCTCGAATGCAATGGCGCGATCGATGTAGATCGCGGTCTCCTTCGGCATGTCGGCGGTCACCGGATGATTCGTGTTGACGTTCACACGCACGAGCGATCCCGGAACCGAGAAATCCGTCACGCGCGCGAGCGCGTTGCGCACCGGAATGTTGAAATTGTCGATCACGTAGTCCGATGAGGCGCCGAACGCCAGGAGCGTCCCGCCGTTCTCCACGAATTTCTTGAGGACTTCGGCCCCTTCTTTTTCGAGCGCTCCGCGATATTCCGGCGGCAGCTCGTCCTGATAGCGCATCGAGCCTTCATCGCCGCGGCGGCGGCCGTTCGCGATTTCGTCTTTCTCGATGTCCGGCAGAATGAAGACGTCGTAGTTCTGCAGGCCGCCTTTCACATCCTGCGGATGCAGCGACTTCGGAGAAAAGCCGTACTGGTCTAACAGCCAGCGCGTCCACCCTTCATCGAGTGCGCCGCCCCATGTGTTGTAAATCGCGACGCGAGGCTTCTTGTCCTTTGCGTGTTTCGCGAGGACGGCTTTCGTTGCCGGCTTGATCTCGGTGACGGCTTTCGCGGATGGTGGTACGCCACGCTCGACGGTGACGCCCATGGCCATCGGCAGCGTCCACGACGCGACGTCATACGGCCGCAGGATTTCTTTTCCGGGCTGCAGGCGCACTTCCGGATAGCGCTGCGGCTCGAGCAGCTCCGCGACAAACTTCGAATACGGCTGCGCCATCGGGATCCAGTAGTCGCCGTTGTCGGCCTGCGTGATCTCGACACCATGCTCGAGAAGAATCGCAGTCATCATCTGCGCCGTGGGCCAGTCGCGTTGATCGTGCGGGATGCGATACGCGCGTTGATTCGCGCCCCACACGACGGCCGCTGTTGACCGCACAACAACATCTCTCAATAAATCATCACGATAATTACTAGCGATTTCGAGGTAAGCGTCCGAGGCGATCCGTTCGTAGTCCATGATGTCGCGCATCCGCCACGTGCCGCCCGGCCAGGGATTGGGATGATTGATCGTGGCCTTGTACTCCACCAGGCCCTTCGATCCGCCGTGAAGCTCGATCGGATCGATGTTGATCGGCGACGCGATGCGCGCCGACGCCGTCTCCAGGAGCAGTCCGGTGATGTTCTTCCACCATCCGGTGTTGCGAGTTCCGCCTAACCAGTAGGCATCGAACGAATATCCATAGATCAGTCCCGACTTGTGCTGCTGCTCGAGCCGGAACGCCATATTCGATCCGATGAGATTCGCCTCGCGCCAGATCAGCGGATGGACGGTCGGATCCAGCGGATCGGCGAACGGCGGGATGAACATGCGCGGCCCATCGGTGCCCATCTGATGCTCGTCGACCCACACTTGCGGGAACCATTCGTGATACACGGCGCGGCTCATCGCTTGCGTTTCGACCTGCGTCAACATGTACCAGTCGCGGTTGTTGTCGTGCCCGACGTAGTGGTGATACAGCCACGGCAAACGCCCGCCCTCGTAACGCGTTCCAACAAACTTGCGGTAGTAATCGGTGATCATGTTTTCGCCGTCGGGGTTGAGCGACGGCACGAGCAGCAGCACGACGTTGTCGAGCCGCTTCTTCGTTTCGGGATCGTTTGCGGTGGCCAGCGCATGCGCCCACTCCATCGCCATCTGACTCGACGCGATCTCGCTCGCGTGAATGTTGCAGGTCACCAGGATGATCGACTTCCCCTCCCGTACCAGCGCATCGATCTGCGCGTCGGAAAGCCCACGCGGATCCGCCAACTGTTTCGCGATCGCCTTGATCCTCGGCAGGTTCCGCATGTTGGCCTCGGACGAGATCACCGCCATGATGAAGTCTTCGCCGAGCGTAGTTTTGCCGAGGTCCTGCACCTGCACGCGCGGTGACGCGGCCGCCAGCGCGCGGAAATACGACACGATCTGCTTGTAGTCGGCGAGGTTCTTGTCGGCGCCAACTTGGAATCCGAGGAATTGGGAAGGAGTCTGGACCGCGGCGGTCGCGCTGGCGGCGATCAGCGCGAAGAGAATGAGTGCTCGTTTCATGGCGCGCGATTATAGTGGCCGGTTGCCGGTTGCCGGTGCAGCCGCCGGCCAACCGGCCACCGTCCACCGGCCGCTCTTATGATCTCGCGCGCGCCATCGCATGGCGATATCTCAAACACGAGGTCAGCAAACAGTCACCACCGCGGATTCTTTTGCAGCAGCGCCTCGGCCGCTCCGGCATCAACAGGCTTCGAAAATAGATAGCCCTGGCCGTGCGAGCAGCCGAGGTGGCGGAGATGGGCCAGGTGGTCGGCGGTCTCGATGCCTTCCGCGACCACGCGCAGTCCGAGAATGTCGGCGAGATTCACGATCGCGCGGACGATCTCCTCGTCCTTCGGGTTCTCGATCATGCCGCGCACGAATGACTGATCGATTTTTACGATGTCGACCGGCAGCCGCTGCAGGTAGCTGAGCGAGGAGTAGCCGGTGCCGAAGTCGTCGATCAGCAGCGTGATGTTCATCTTTTTCAGCCGCTCGAGGATCGAGATCACCAGCTCGGTGCTCTCCATCATCTCGCCTTCAGTGATCTCGAGGCGCAGCGCGCGCGGATCGAGCTCGGTTTCGCGGAGAACGTCCGCGACGTCATCGACCAGCGCGGGGTCGATCAGCCGCTTGCCGGAAACGTTGACACTCACGTAAAGCGGAGGATCGGCGGGGAAGCGCTCGCACCATTCGCGAAGTTGTTTCGCTGCCGCGCGCATGATCCAGCGATCGATCGCGATGATCAATCCGCTGCTGACCGCTACCGGCAGAAAAGCTGCCGGCGAAACGAATCCCTTTTGCGGATGCTGCCAGCGGATGAGCGCTTCGAATCCGGTGATGCCGCCCTCCTTCAGCGAAACGATCGGCTGGAAAAAAGCGCGCAGCTCGTCATGCGCGATGGCGCCGCGGAGGTCCGTCTCGATCTGCAGCATCGCGACCGCCCGCGCGTGCATCTTCGGATCGAAGACGACGTGCCGCGCGCCGCCGTCGAGCCGTGCGCGCTCGGTGGCAAGGCTCGCGTCGCGAAGAAGTTCATCGGCGCGCGAATAGCCGGTCGCGCTCACCGAGATTCCGATGCTCGCCGATATGACGGTCGTCTGATCTCCGACCGTGAATGGCTTCTGCATCGCCTCGTGAATGCGGTTCGCCACGCGAATCAGATCCGTGATCTCGGCAACCTCGAAGACGATCACCGCGAATTCGTCTCCGCCCACGCGGCCGGCGATGTCGCCGAGACGCAGACACTGCTCGAGCCGGCCGGCCACGTCGATCAGAAGCTGATCGCCGGCGAGGTGACCGAGCGAGTCGTTGAGCATCGTGAAGCGATCGAGGTCGACTGCCAGAACGCCGAATTTGAAATCAGCAGTGTGCTGCGCGCGCTCGACCGAACGCGTCAGGCGATCGATGATGTAGCGGCGGTTGGGAAGCCCGGTGAGCTTGTCGTGCGTTGCCTCATGCAACGCCATTTCCTCCGCCTTCTCGCGCTGCTCGACCTCGGTCGTGATCCTGCGGTGCGCCTCGATGAGTCTGTGCGTTCGCGCCTGGACTTCCTGCTCCAGCCGTTCCGGGCGACGCAACAGGTCATAGACGAACAAGGCGGTGAGGAGCGCGACGACGAAAGCGATTCCCGATTCGCGGATGAGATCGGCCTGCGAGGTCCATCCGCTCCGCGGCGAAAGCTGCAACGACCATCGCGTGCCGGGAAGATCGACGGAAATCTCGATCGGCTCGCGCAGCTCGAGCTCCGTCGAACGCAGAAATGGAATCATGCGATCAGACCCGGGATCGAGACGCGCCAGACGATAGTCGTACCCGGCCTGCAGCAGGCGCGCGACATCGGCGGCGCGCATGATGTCTTCGAGCCGGCTGTAAGTGATCACAAGCGAATTCTGGGCGGGGTCGCCGGCCGGCGCGTAAATGTTGAGCAGCGTTCCTTGCGCCATCCGCGCGATCGGAACGCCGACGGTGATCGCTTGCGAGGAGAGCGCACGCGTCGCATCGGGGCCACGCAGCGGATCGGAGGTGACATCGAGTCCGAGGTCCTCGGGCACTGCGATCGGCTGGAGAGCGGTGATGCGTCCGCCGCGGACCAGCGCGACGCTGAACACGCCGCTGGTCTGCTGCAGCGCTTGCGTTGCGCCGGCGGAAAAGACGGAGTCGCCGGCGTTCTGCACCAGTGCCGCCACCTGGCGCGCGACGCTCGCCGCTCTATCGATCTGGCGCGCCAGCACACTCGCTTCGGCAGTCCCGATGAGCGTCGCCGATTGACGGCGCGCATCCAGCCGTCGATTTTCCACCAGCCGCACGAAGGACGCGCCGACCGCGGCGGCGACGATGAAAACGCCGACGGCGATCAGCGCCGCCCGGCTCCTGCTTCGTTCTTTCATTCCGTTGTGACGATACGGCGGTTCGGCCGGCGTGCAGTCATCAGTTTCGCGAGGCCCAGCTCACGATCAGGCGGAGTCGTCGAGTCGCAGCACGGATTTCATCGAGAGCCAGCGTCACCGATCCCCTGCCGGCGGGAACCGCGGCGCCGGCGAAAAGTTCGGTGATGTGCGTCGCCGGCGATGCAAACTGCTGGAAGAGGACCGGCTGCGATCGGCCCCACGCGCCGCCGGCGAGCAGCCGGAAATTCGTGAAGTGCCACTCTCCCCGCCCTGAAAAAAATCGCGCGCCGAGGTTGCCGCTGACCGACTTGTATGCAGACGCGGAGAGCGTCGCCCGGGCGGACGGAAGCCACGTCACGCCGCCGCGAAGGAGATTGCCGCGCTGCCGGTCGACATCGACGTATTGATTTTCGCCATCGACGTAAAAAATGTGCGGGACGATTTCCTGCGTCGCGGCAATGCGCAGGATCGTGTAGTTGAAACTGTGACGTTGCCGCCCGCGACCCAGATTCGCCTCGCCTTGAAGCGACGTGCGCCTGATCGCGCGCGTGTAGTTTGCCGTCGCGAATGCCCACGACGCGTCGAGGAACTTATATTGAGATGCGCCGACGAGCACATCGGGCCGCGGACGATAGAAGATACTCAGGTTTCCGCCGTGTTGCTCCACGGAGCCCGACACCACCACAGCGCAAAGGAGAAGCGTTTTCATGCGGTCTTTCGCGGCACGAACGCGACCAGGGTCGCCGCTTCCGAATCCGCCAGGCGAAGCGGAATCCGCGTGATCTCGAAACGCTGCGCGAGCGCGCCCTCTTCGGCGGCCAGCCAGCGCATGTCGCGGCCGACGTAAATCTCCCCCACGATCGCTGCCGCCGCCGGATTTGCGTAACGCAGACGTTGATCTTCGCTACCCACCAGCATCAGCGGCCGATCCATGCCCTCAGCCGCGAGCGCGACATAGCCGAGGCGGTCCCAATCGCGAATCGTCAGAACGCAAAACTCGTCGCGATCGCTGCGGAACCGTTCCGCGTCGAGCGACGCGATGCGACTCTCCCTGCCGATGCGATAGCGCATGAATTCGATCTCATGTCCGCTCGTGATCAGGCTGAGGACACGATCAGGCTCCTCGAACTTGAGGACATCGAACAGCTCCTGGCCTTGACCCGGCGCTTGCGGGAGCAGCATCTGTTTCGCGAACGAATCGGTGGCCGCGATGATCTGCGCCGTCCGCGTCACGACGACGGTCGGAATCGGCGTCGAGTGAAACGCCATGTCGAGGAACGGTTTTCTTTGCTCCGGCAGCGCGCGGACGTTGACCTCGCGCTCGACGAACCGAATCATGCGGCGCGACGCGAATGCGACCGCGAACATGCCGATCGCGAACGCGAGAAGGGTCGCGAAGAGCTGCGCCGGCGCGACTTCGAGCACTTCCAGGCCGGGCGCGCGCGCGGGAATCATGCGAATCAACCAGCCGACCGGAAGTCCCGACTGCGTGATGTACCAGCCGAGGCTGGGAGTCTCCATGATCGAGGCGATGGCGGCGGCCATCGTGGCAGCCGCTGCAACGGCATACGGAACCCACGCTGCGCCAACGTAGGCCGCCGCGATCACTGCCAGCGAGAAAACAGCCAGCAGCGCAGGCTGGGTGTTGCCGCCGCAGAAATGCCATTGCAGGGCGTACAGCGTCACGGCGATGAAAGGCGCGGCGTAAAGCGCGATTGTGACGAGGGTGCGATTGCCGAATTGATCGATGAGGATCGCGATCGCGAGATAGGCGATGCTCATGAGAAACGCCGACCACGCCGGCGGAGCGATGTCGCGATCGAGGGCGTGCACGAACCACGGCACGGCCAGCGCGATGAACATCACTGCCAGACCGGTCACGGTGAGCAAGTCGACCGCGCGTTTCCGCTCGCGTCGAACGAGGATTCCTTCGGTCACTGACGGACCTCTTCGCGTTTCGGGCGATATTCGCCGCGAACGGCCTCGTTGATCTTGTTGTCGCGAAACGTATTGTTCTCCATCCGCGGCGCCGCGCCGATGCGCGGACCATCCCACGGCACGAAGTCGAGGACGCGCGCCGCTGCGCCGCCGTTGTTCAGAACGTCATTGTGACGGATGAGCGGCGCGGCGCCAACGATCCAGATTCCATCGATTCCGTTCGCCATGATGAGATTGTCGTCGAAGACATCGGGATTGGCCTGCTCACCGAAGACCGACGCGATGCCATAGGCATTCGAATAGACGCGATTGCCGACCACCAGCGAGTTGCGCGAGTTGCGGACAAGCATGCCGACCTGGCTCGTGCGATCGATCTCGTTCTGCGCGATGACCGATCCCTGCTCACCATCCGCCATCAGACCGATGCCACCGCCATGGATGCGATTGCGCCTGACAATCGCGCGCGATCCGAAGAGATACATGCCGGTCTGCCGATCCCGCGAGATCTCGTTTCCGATGATGATGCCCGGGACATTCATGAGCGCGATGGAGATGCGATCGCCTTCGAAGCGATTGCGTTGCACGATCACGCGCGCTGCGGCATCGCCGCCGATGGGCGCCGGCGCCGAGCTCCAGATGGCCGCCTCATCATGATTGCGAAAGGTGTTGTCCTGAATCACACATTGCACCGGCGGATACAGAATCCGAATGCCGGTGACGTTGGAATCGAATGCCGATTGCTCGATGCGTGTCTGGACGACGCCGTTTCCGATGACGATGCCGTCGCCCGAGCGGCTCACTTTCAATCCGCGCAACAAGATGCTGTTGGCGCGAACGATGATGCCCTGATCGCGCGCGTTGCGAATGCTGAGTCCGACGATGCTCGACCGCGCGGAGGTGAGATCGAGCAGCGGGCCGCCAGGAACGGCAGCGCCGTCGATCTCGCAGCCGCTGTCGGCGGCATCGATCACGACTCCGCCGGCGACCGTTGCGGGCGGCAAAGGAGTTCTCAGAATCACGCGTTTCGCGCGAAGAAGAATGCGAACGCGTTCGGACGAGCGCGCGGTTGCGAAGAGCGCTTCGCGCAGCGTGCCCGGTCCGCTGTCGGCGCCGCTGACCACCGTGATGGTGCGCTGCGCGCGCAGCTCCGGTTCCAGCGGCCGAAGGCGTCCCAGCCATCGCGCCGACACCGCGGCGACGCCGAGAAGCACGACCACCGCGAGGCTGACGCTGTAGCGGCGTGCCTTCATGATTT
>JALYZI010000300.1 GCA_030948915.1 Acidobacteriota bacterium | reverse complement strand
CCACGACAGACTCGCCCGCGACTTCCGCGATGAACTTGTATCCACGTCGCGAGATTGTCTCGATGTACTGCGGCTTTTCCGGATCGTCGCTAAGTGCTGCGCGCAAGGCGGCCACCGTGCGGCTGATCGTGGCGTCATTGACGATGACATCGTGCCACACACGCTGCATCAATTGTTCTTTCGTGACGAGCTTGCCGCGATGTTCGATCAGATCGATGAGCAGATCGAAACACTTGGGACGCAGCGCGATCTTCTCGGTCCCCTTTCGCAGCTCAGCGGCATCGACATCGACAGTGAAGAGCCCGAACCCGTGGGTGGTCATTGCTTATTGAAGAGGCCGAGGACGACTTTGATCTCGGTGCGGGGGGAAGGTTTGGGGACTTTGATCATGACGAAGCGCTGGCCGTCGGGGGTGACGTCGTACTCCGGTTGAAAATCGCCCTTGAAGAGCATTCGTGGCCGGCCGGCCGTGAAGCTCGGAACCAATTTCGTATCCACAACCATGACGCGGTTATCGCTGCGATAGAACAACTCCGTCCCATCACGTCGCCAAATCGGATTTCGACCGCCGCCTGTCGAAAGCTGCCACTTCCGAGCGCCGGCGGGAAAAGCACGAACATAGATTTCTTCTCGGCCAGATTCGTCCGAACGATAAGCGATCCAATGACCATCGGGCGAGAACACGGCTTCTCGTTCATCGAATGCGGTCGAGAGGAACGGTGTCGGGACGGCTTTCTCTCGGGGAGCAACGACGAAGATGTCGTCGAGCGTTGTGCGGTACTGCTCGATAACAACGATCATTTTCCCATCGGGAGACCACGAGGTCGGAAAATCCCAGCTTCGCCGGGAAACAATCAGTCGCGGAGCGGTCGCGCCATCGCTCGGCGCGACATACAAAGAAAACCCACCGGTCCTATTCGATGCAAACGCGATCTCTTTGCCATCCGGCGACCAGATAGGACCTGAGTTGGTTGCTTCAGTTGTCAGGCGCGTCCATCCGTTCGTTGGAATGTCATACAGCCAAACATCCAGGCGCGGAGTCGCACCCATTGTCACGAGAAGACGATTGCCGTCAGGCGAGATCTTTACTTCCTGGTACGACCGATGGGTGGGGGTGACGGGTGTCGTACCGCCGGATCGGTCCACCCAAACCAGCTCTCGATCTGTCTCAGTCGGATCGCGTGGAATGTAGAAAAGCGAACCGTCATTCGAGACGGCAAAATGAGCCAAGCCGCTGGTGAAATAAGAATCGACGTCCGTAATGCGAGACTGAGGAGGACCAGTAACTGTCATTGTTTTCAGGTCAAATGGAACGGAGTAGATGGCCTGGGCGTGGAGGTACGCGAGATGACCGGTCGAAACGTACCGACCATAGGTCGCGCCACTCAGGACTTCCTTTGACTCACCGGTCTTCATCGAATGGACGATCAGGTGGGCGTTTTCGAAGTCGCCGGTCATGTCACTCCGAGTGAAAAGAATTGCCTCGTCGCCTGGAAGAAAAGCCGGCCATCGCATGTCCGATTGCGGTTCCGCATGAATGAAGACTTCGGATCGCCCTCCGGCAGCCGAGACTTTGCGCAGTGGCGAAGCCGGTTCAGCAAACACAATCGTGTCGTCGGCTCCCCAAGTCGCGCCACGGATGTCGTGCTCGGCAGTCAGCAGAAGGGGAGCGCTCCCCGCGACAGCAATCTTCTTCAGGCCTTCGTCGAGTGTGTAAAACCCGATCCACTGTCCATCGGGCGAGAAGAACGGTCCCTTCGCGCCGTCAGTACCAGTTAACGGTTTCGCTTCGAGCGTATCGAGCGAGTACATGTAAAGCCGGTTTGGCGTCGTCCCCGCGACATACACGATGCGAGTTCCGTCCGGTGACACCGCGAATTCTTCAGACGAAGCGGCGGCCAGCGGCGCAATGCTTGGAATTGAAATCGAGAAGCGACGAGTGACGCGTCGATCGGCATCTACGCGCTTTCGACGACTGAGAACCTCCGCAGCAGTCACTACTAGGACGATCGATACAACGACTGCCGTCCAGATCCAGCGCCTTCGAATCGGAATCCGCTTGGACGAATTATCCGTTGTTCGAGAAGCCACCTCATCGCCAACTCGCTTTAGTTCGAGCACCACGTCATGGGCGGCCTGAATCCGGTCATCCGGGTTCTTGGAAAGGCAATTCTTAACCAGCCAAACGAGCGGTGCGGGCGTTTCGGGCCGGTACACCGACACCGGATCAGGCTCATGCTCGAGAATTGCCGCAATCACGCCCGCGCGGCTGTTGCCGTGAAAAGGCCGCCGGCCTGTGATCATTTGATAAAGGCAAACGCCGAATGCAAAGATGTCGGTCCGTGAATCGGGTTCTCGTCCGTGAAGTTGTTCGGGAGAGAGATATTCAAGGGTCCCGATGACAGAGCCTTCAGATGTTAATGATTCTTCGGGGGTGGAGGTTTCGCTGATCGGAGAAGCCAAGTCTGAAGACGACGAAGGCAAAACCTTAGCAAGGCCGAAGTCGAACAACTTGGCACCGCTCTTTGTAATCATGATGTTCGCCGGCTTCAAGTCGCGATGCAATATCTGGTTTCCGTGCGCCTTGTCTAACGCCTCTGCGATCTGCATGGCGTATCGCATGACCTCGATCAGGGGTAGCGGTCCTTTCTTCAATCGGTCTTCGAGTATTTGCCCCTCCAAGTACTCCAGCGCGAGATAACGGACGGAATGCGCGACGCCTCCGCGTTCGATCGACGCTTCGCCGACGTCGTAGAGCGTGCAAATATTCGGATGGTTCAGACGGGAAATTGCTTTCGCTTCCCTCTCAAAGCGAGTCCGCAGTTTCGAGTCTTCCGATAACTGCGGCGGAAGGATCTTAATGGCAACGGAGCGACCCAACCGGACGTCTCGTGCGCGGTACACCTCCCCCATTCCTCCCGCCCCCAGAGGTCCGACGATCTCGTACGGCCCGAGTCGAGTTCCGTTTCTTAGATTCAAACGAGATTCAAGAATACAACGCACGCCGGGACCACTCATACGATCTGTGCGAAGAAAGGGTTTGCGAATTGCACACAAACGCCCAATATTGATAGCGAGAGAGAAGGAGGTGGAGGTGAAAGAACAACAGCCTTTCGACGTCGTATTTGATCAGACTCGCGGATTGCAGACGACGGTTTCCAATGATCTGTCCGAATCTTCCCATGAAGATCTGCGCATCCGCGCTGACAGTAAAGAGCCGTGGTTTTTGAGGGGCCATGGCGACGACGATCACGACCATGACCATGATCATGACCATGAGGACCACCGCACCGACAAAGACAAAGACAAAGACGAGGGTAAAGACAAAGGAAAACCGGGAACTCCACCACCGAAGAAGCCACCTCGATAGCCATCAAACTGCGTGGCTAGGATTTCCGGGATTCTTGAATCTCAAGGCGCAGCCGCACTGGACGGTTTTTCTTACAGACTTTCAGCTTCCCATTCGTCAGATTGACCGCATAAGGCGTCATTTGATTGCCTCGGACACGCGGCCGCTCTTCATCAGAATCGATCATGGAGCGGCTCGCACACTTGGCGACCTCCGCTCGGCTGGTGTCGACATACAACGTGACTACGTGTCGATTCAAGCCGTCTTGTCGCGCGATGAAAATCGGATACCGCTGCAAGAGGTGATGCGCAGAATCGTCAGATGCGACATGGCCACCGTTGAAGTTCCATCGCGTGAGTCAGGATTTCGGCCGGCTTTTGCCAGCCATTTATTGAATGTGGTCATGCGGTCCGATTACTTTGAACAGGATCGAATCGCCGACCGGTTTTTCGAGCTTCTCGGGGCACAACGACCATACGAAGTGAAAGTCGCAACAAGAACAGCAACCTTGATTGTGCGCGACGACAAACGGTGGTTTCAATTCGCGGGACCCCTTAGAGCGAATACCGTTCGGCTGTTGCCGGACGGGGAGGTTGCATATTTCGGCGAGCACATCGAAGGAAAATTCGTAATCGACGGCGCTATTCTTCCGATCGCACAGCATCCTCGATTCGCAGAGAAAGCACGGCGGGTATTGCGGCTGAGCCGTGCAATGGAAAAGCATCCACTAGGCCTTGAAATCCGCCACGGAAATATCGTGGCGGTTACAGGCAACCGAGACGGTCGAAGCGTTCTTGAAGATCTGTTCAAGGAAAGCGATCGATATCGAAGAGTCGTCGAAGTCGGCATTTCATTTAATCGCGCCTGCCGGACCTTCATTCATTCGTGGCCGGCAGCTTCGAACGAAGGGCGACCGGGCGTGCACCTCGGTCTCGGCGGCCCGAGCAATCCGGATGACGGCGAACCGGAACGCAGTCCTCTGATTCACATCGATTGCATGGCGGCAAACTGCGCGGTATTTGTCAATGGCAAGCCATTCCTCCGCGCCAGTCGCTAATACTATTTCTCGCCGATCTCCCCCACCGTAAACCCCGTGACCCCGATCGGCACATCGGGTCCTTCCTTCGGCGTGGCGCCGCGGCGGCGGCTGGCCTCGATCTTCTTTTCACCGTCGGGCGTGACGGCGGTCTCCTTCGTCAACTGCGCACGCGCGCTGGCCAGATAGACCTTCACGCCCTTCTCGGCGTAGATCTGCGCGATGTGCAGCGGCTCGGCGTCGATCACGATGTAGTCGTCGACGCGCGTCGAATAGATCGCGAACTTTCCGTTCGCCTGCTTCTCGATTTTCCAGCCCATGCCCGCGATTATCGCCGGAAGCCGTAGCGGACGCCGACTCGAAACGCGCGCGGCTGGCCGAGGGTGATGACGGGCGTGGCGGCGGTTTCGATGCGGCGGTTCAGAATGTTCTCGGCCGCCACTGTGACTTCGAGCTGCGACGCAATCGGATGCGCCGCGAAGAGATCGACGACCAGGAAGCGGTGCAAACGGAATTGATTGAGGTCATCGTCGAACTGCATCGACGACCATCGCCCCTGCACGCCGGCCAGCGACCGGTAGCTGAGCTGCAGCGTCGCCTGATTGCGCGGCACCTGTGGCGTTCGCGCGCCCGTCGACAGCGTGGCATCGGCAAAAAGATATCCGAGGCTTGCGCTCCAACCGTTGCGGAGCAGACGCGAATACTCGATCTCCGCCCCTCGGGAGCGGCTGCTGCCGAAATTCTCGCGCTGGCGCGTGATGAGCGCGGGCGTTGTCGTCAGCGTCACGTTCGTGATCGCGTCCGTTAGCGTCATGTTGAAGAGAGTGATGCGGAACGGACCGCCGCGCGCGCCGACTTCGAAGCCCGTCAAGTTCTCAGGCCCCAAAGCCCCATTCGCGAGCGTCACGACATTGCCGACGCGAAAGGAGCGATACAACTCATTCAATGTCGGAGCGCGGAAAGCACGATAGGCGGCGGCAGTGAACGCGATGCGATCGGTCGCGCGAACGAGAATCGAAACGCGCGGCGACAACGCGGATTTGCCGGACCAGCGGTCGCTGCGAATTCCGGCGGTCAGATTCACGCGCGAGCCGATGTCGGCGATGTCCTCGACATAAAACGCGGCGGTCCGCTGATGTCCGGCGACGCGACTGGGCGGCTCTTCGTCGGTCCCCCCCACCTCCCGCCCTTCGACGCCGGCGATCAGCGCCTGCGCGCGCCCGATCGCGGCCCGCCACTGCGCCGACCCGCCCACGCTGTGCGACGGCACGCGTTGATCGACGGTCAGCCGCTCGGTCGCGCGGCCGGCCGCGATCGCGGAAAATGTTTGATGATAATCGTTGCTGTTTCCGTCGAGACGTATGACGAGCGGCCCGCGATCGAAGCCCAGCGCGATCTGCCGCAGGATCGTGTCGTTGATCTGCAGCGGCGTTCCGTTGTTCCGCGACTCGGTATATCGCGATGCGCGAGCGAAGAAGCCGTTGTGCCGGAGCGTGCCGTCGATTTCGAGATGACGCGACGATGCTGCACGATCGACCGCGCCGCGCTGCGATGGCTCGACGAGCACGTAGCCATCGGTCGTCAGAAAATCTGAAGCGATGTTTCCGCTCCAATCGCCATGTCCGAGCGGAACGAACAGCGAGCCGGTTGCCGTGCGCTGCGATCCGGCGTCGACGTCGATCGCCATGTCGTCCTTGCGCCGGATGAACTGCACGACGCCGCTCATTGCCCCGCTGCCGTAGACGTCCGAGGCACCGCCGCGAAGGATTTCGATGCGGTCGAGGGAGGCACGCGGCACGCGTCCCCAGAAAATCCATCCGCCGAACGGATCGTTGAGCGGGACGCCGTCGTCGAGCACCAGCGCGCGCGAGGTCCCGCTGCCGCCGAGTCCGCGCAGCGACGCGCCTTGCGCAGTCGGATTCGCGGTCCGGCTTCCCGCGCGACGAAAAAGCGAGAAGCCGGGGACCTGACGCAGCGCGTCGTCCACTGTGGGAGCCGCGGTCGCGGCGATCGCCTGACGATTGAGGATCACCACGCTCGCCGGCGTATCGGCGAGGCGCTCGGAAGTTCGAGTCGCCGTGACGGTGATCGAGTCCTGAGTCCTGAGTCCTGAGTCCTGAGTTGGCCCGTCGAGCAGCGCGACCACCAATGCTTCGATGATCAATGGTGTTGCTCGCTTGGCCGCAACGGTAGAAATATCGAAACGGCGAGGCCGAGGATCGCGAACAGCGCGCCGACCAGGAATGCGCGCTGGATTCCTTCGGTGGTCGCGACCCGGCGTCGGGAGATCATCTCGTCGCGAATTGCGGGAGGGAGCTTGTCGAAAATCTTCCCCTCTCCGAACGCCAGCCCCGTTGCCTGCTCGCGCAGCATGGCGATGATCGGCGGCTTCGACTGCGGCGGAATGCTGGCGCTCTGCTCGACGGCCGCATCGAGCCGCACGAGGATCGTGGAAATGAGAATGGCGCCGATGACCGCCGCGCCGAGCGTCATTCCAATCTGCCGGAAAGTATTCGACACGCCGGAAGCCTCCCCCACGTCTCGTACCGGTACCGCGGAGAGGGTCAGATTGTTGATCTGGGAGAGCACGAGGCCGAGTCCGATGCCATAGAGCGAAAGGCCCGGGATCAGCCAGGCCAGCTTCACGTCCATCGTGATCGTGAAGCGCAGAACGATGATCGCAATGACGTTGATGACCAGCCCCGTCTGCACGAGCCGCTTGTGCGCGATGCGTTTCGTGAGTCCGGCCGCCGCCGGCGAGACGATCAGCAGCATCAGCGACATCGGAAGAAGAGTGAGGCCGGTGTGGAACGCGTCGAGCCGTTTCACCGACTGCAGAAACACCGGCAGCGTGAAGATCACGCCGTTCTGCGCCAGCATCAGCACACCGACGACGCTGGCCCCCGACACAAACTGACGATTCCGGAAGAGCCGCATCGATACGATCGGCGTTCCTCCGCTGTTTTCCAGATGCCGCTCCCACATCGCGAACATCGCCAGGATCGCGACACCGATCGCGACGGCGATTGGCGCGATCGAAATCGATCCCGGCTGCCAGAGTGGAAACGCCTTCCGCGCCTGCAGCCAGCCGTAGCTCTCCGACTCGATGATGCCGAAGACGACGAAAAAGAGTCCGGCCGCCGAAAGCAGCACGCCGATCCAGTCGATGCCTTTGCCGGCGCGCTCCTGGCGGTCATCGATGATCATCGATCCGGCCAGCAGCAGCGCGACCACGAAGAGATTGATGCGAAATCCCCAGCGCCAGCTGTAGTGGGTCGTCAGGAAGCCGCCGAGGATGGGACCGATGGCGGAGGCAGCAGCGGCGGCGCCGCCCCAGATTCCGAAAGCGATCGCACGATCGTGTCCGCGATACTTCGAAACGAGCAGCGAGGCCGTGGCCGGCATCATCAGTGCGGCGCCGATGCCCTCGATGATCGACTCGCCGATGAGCAGGACCGGGACCGAGTGGCTGATCGACGCGATGAACGAGCCGACCGCGAAGATGATCGCGCCGCCCATGAACATCTTCTTGCGGCCGAAGAGATCGCCCATCCGCCCGCCCGTCACGGTCAGCGCCGCCAGCATCAGCGAATAGGCGGAAATGACCCACTGCAGGCTCTGGAGATTCGTGTTCAGCTCGCGGATGAGGGTCGAGAGCGAGACGTTGAGCAGCGTCGAGTCGATGATGATGATCGCCAGCGCGAGCGACAGCACCATCAGAGGAGCCCATTTTCGGAGACGACTCTCGGGTCGTTCGGCCGGACGCTCGGACATTTGCAGCCGACAGTATTGGCTAACTTTGTGCTACAAAGTACTTCATGCAGCAATACGACGTCGCCATCATCGGCGCCGGCCTGGCCGGCCTCCACACCGCCCGCCTCCTCGGCGCCCGCGGAATATCAGTCCTGCTGGTTGACCGAAAGGACTCGCTGGCTTCTCCGGTCCACACCACGGGCATCTTTGTCCGGAAGACGTGGGAAGACTTTCCGCTGCCGGATGAACAGCTCGGGGCGCCGATCCGCGACGTGTTTCTCCATTCGCCGGCCGGGCGGCGCATCCATCTGGCAGCGGAGCAGGATGAGTTCCGCATCGGGCGCATGCAGTGGATCTACGTTTCGATGCTCGAGGCCTGCAGCCGCGCAGGCGTGCGATGGCTGCCTTCCTCGCGCGTCGTCGCATGCAGGCCGGGAAGTATCACGCTCGTCCGGCGGGATCATATCCAGGAATTCCCAGTGCGATTCGTCATCGGCGCCGACGGTGCTCGCTCCCTCGTCGCCCGCCAGCTCGGCCTCGATCAGAATTCCGACTTTCTCGTCGGGCTGGAAATGATCGCCGGCTCGCGAAGTGAGCCGGCCCTGCATTGCTTCCTCGATCCGCGCATCGCGCCCGGGTACATCGCGTGGGTGGCGTGCGATGGCGAAACGGCCCACGTCGGAGTCGCCGGCGATCGCAATCGATTCAACCCCGCCTCCGCGCTCGAAACGTTTCGTCATCGCGTGAAAGATCTCGCCGGCGGCCGCGTGATCGAGCGGCGCGGCGGACTCATTCCCGTCAACGGGGTTCTGCGGAGAATCGCAAATGATCGCGGACTTCTCGTCGGCGATGCGGCGGGAGCGGTCTCGCCGCTGACTGCCGGCGGGCTCGATGGTGCGATGCGGCTGTCATCGCTGGCTGCCGAAGTGACCGCCGCATATCTCGAGCGGAACGACGCTTCGATTCTGCGTGAGTACGACGGAGCAAGATTTCGTACGCGGTTTCTCGCGCGGCGATGGATGCGGCGACTGCTGCGCGTGGCGGGGAATCCGCTCATGACGGAAATCGCGTTCGCCGCCATGATGACCCCGCCGCTGCGTGCATTCGCGCGGCATGTCTTTTTCAGCCGCGGCGGATCGTTCCCGGAAATCGGAACCGATCACTTGATGTTCGCGCGGAACCACTCGACGAATGCCGGCTGATTGTATTTTTCGGCGATTGCGACCGCGTCCTTGCCATCGTCTGTGCGGGCTTTTGGATCAGCCCTGAATTCGAGAAGGAGCTTCGCCATTTCGACGTCGCCGTGCGCGGCGGCGCCGTGCAGCGCTGTGAATCCCGACTCTTGCCGCGCATCCGGATTCGCGCCGCGCTCGAGCAGCAACCGCATCGTCGCGTAATCCACGACCGAAACGGCCGAATGCACCGGCGCTACCCGTTGTGGATTCCTGGCGGCTGCGTTCACGTCCGCTCCGCGCTCGATCAGCTCCCGCGCGAGCTCCGGCTGGCGAAAAAAGATCGCCAGACCGAGCACCGGGTAGCCGTCGTCGCTGTAAGCGTTCACCAGTGAAGGGTCGCGCCCGAGCATTTCGACCACCCGCTTCCGCTCGCCGACTGCACAGGCTTCGGGCAGCGTCAGCTCCGCTCCGCGTTGCCTAAATAGCTGTGCAATCTCGGGATGTCCGTGATACAGCGACAGGAGAATCGCGGACACGTTGCCCGATTTTGCCCTCAGCAGCGTGCGGTCCTCATCGAGAAGCGTCGCCACTGCCTTCGTGTCGCCCTTTTGAACCGCCTCGATCAGTTCTTTTGTCTTCATACGGTTCCCATCGTAGGCGCGCCGGCGCGGCTGCGCTTCTCCAAACGTGCGAATTCTACCGGGAGGAGAAAAACGCAGAGTCGGCACTGTTCTTGATCACACTCTTGCTTGTGAAGACGAACAGCTCGAAGCGCTGCGAATACTGCGGACACTCCCTGGCGGCTCACGCCGACGGTGTCCAGTGCGCTCTCTGTTCGTGTCGCTCCGAACCGAGAAACTTTGTGCAGCAATCGTTCGGGTTTCGCGATACGCTTGTAGTGCGAACATCGACGACCGCTCGAAAGCGGTAACGCATCAGTAGGAAGACTTCACATGCAAACCTCGCGAGTTCATATGAACGATAAGGTCACCACCACGCGGGCCCCCAAGTTGATCGCGGTATCGGAGCGGAACCTTCAGAACGCAGCCGTTCGTCTCCTTCCGAAGCACAACCGGCTGGTCACTCCTGAAGTGGATTACCTCCGCCGCGTCCTGGGAGAAAAGGCAACCCAGAACGAGATCGACGAGAAGGTCCAGGCCGTCCGGAAGCTTCCGTGGGCCGAAATCGTCCGCGAGTGAACCCGGCGGTTAGTGGCTGACCGTTTCGACGTCATCGTCATCGGTGCCGGAGTCGCAGGTCTCGCCGCCGCGCGCGATCTCTCCGGTGCGGGAAAAAAAGTCTGCATCCTCGAAGGGCGCGAACGCATCGGCGGTCGCATCCGGACGCTTCACGCTCCCGATCTGCCGCTTCCGATCGAGCTCGGTGCGGAGTTCATCCACGGCGAGGCCGAGGACACATTCTCCATCGTGGAATCGGCGGCCCTGCTCGCCTATCAGCTTCCTGACACGCACTGGTGGTCGACGCGCGGCCGATGGCGTTTGGAGAACAATTTCTGGGACAACATGAACGCCGTCCGCCGCAAGATCCCAGCGTCAGCACACGACATCTCGTTCGCTGAATTCCTCCGCCGCCAGAAGAAACTTGCGCCTCGCCTCAAGCAGTCAGCGCTGGCTTTCGCCGAGGGCTATCACGCCTCGCATGCCGATCGGATCAGCGCGGCGTCGCTTCGGAGATCCGACGAGGAACAGCAGGAGCAAACGCAATATCGCATCGCGAACGGGTACGACATGCTCGTCGAATGGCTACGATCCTCTCTCGATCCCCGCCGCACCTCGCTTCGCCTCGGCAGCGAAGTCACGGAAGTCTCGTGGGGTCGCGGTGCGGTCGAGATCAAGACTGCGCGCGAAGAGGCTTTTCACGCGAAGGCGGCTGTCATCACGATTCCGATCGGTGTCTGGAAGGCCGACGCAGGAATCCGATTCGATCCGCCGCTGCGCGAGAAACGCAAAGCGATCGACAAGTTGGAGGTTGGACACGTCGCGAAAATCGTCTTCCGGTTTCGCGAGCGATTCTGGGCCGCGCCTGATTTCGTGAGACGGCGCGCGAAAACAAAAAACTGGAAAGAGGGCCTGCCGCTCACCTTCGTGCACGGGTCGGATCGCTTCGTTCCGACATGGTGGACGACGGAGCCGGTCCGATCACCGATGCTCACGGGATGGGCGGGAGGGTACGCTGCTGAAGCGCTCCTCGCCGGCGGACCGGGGATGATCGATCGCGCGCTGGATTCGCTCGCGACGACTTTCGCGGTGAAACGCCGCGAAATCGAGCCGCTGCTCGATTCGACCTACATGCACGACTGGCAGGCGGATCGATTCAGCCGCGGAGCCTACAGCTACGCCGGCGTCGGCGGGCAAAATGCGCACAGCTCGCTGGCAAAGCCGATCGGGGGTACGCTCTACTTCGCGGGTGAGGCGACCAGCAGCGACGAGACCGGTACAGTATCCGGCGCGATCGCGACAGGAAAACGTGCTGCAAAGCAGCTTCTTTCAAGATAATATGCTGTTGCCACATACCGTCAGGGGGTTGAATGAACCGCATTGGTCGTTTCGCCGCTGCACTTCTCCTTCTCGCCGCATCCGTTCAAGCTCGAGTTATTTCATATTCGCCGTACACGGATCGGGCGGCGACGCCCGCCGTTCAGAACCGTCTCAATCGGCACTTCGTTCTGATCGAGCAGCCGTCTACTTCGTCGGGCTTTTTCCCGCCGATCGTCTCGCCACCGATTCCTGCGCTCAATTTTTCTAACGGGCAGGTTGTGATCTACGACTCGCAAGGCGCAGAAGAACCGCGCGTGGTATTTCCGCAGGATGGATCGAGTGTGCCGATCGGTGCCGCGGCTGCGCGTGAAGAAGGGGGATCGGTATCGATCCTGATTCACACCACAGCGAACTTCAACAACACCAACCCGACGTTCCAGGCGATCTGGTTGATGAGCTCCGACAGCGGCGCAACGTGGAAGCGAGTCGCGATTCCGCCCGGCGTGCTGACATTCTCGATTGCGGGTCCCGACGTCGGCGGCGCATTCGTGCGCTCGCGATACAGCAACGTTCGCATCGGCACACGAGAATTTCCCTTCGTCGTCGCACTGACTTCGGCCAGTCCGCAAGCGGTCTACGTCGTCGGCGCGGACACTTCCGTGAAGCCGATCTTCGTCAGCGGAACGCCGTCGAACAACGCTCTCCTTGGCTCCGATCGCGAAGGGCGCAGATTCCTCGTCCGGACGAACGACCGCATCGTGAAGGTCGACGTGGATGGAGGCCAAAGCACGGCCGCGACCATGTCCGCGACCGGAAACCTCGAAGGCTGGATTGCGCCGAACGACAACACATTCCTCGAGCACGTTCAGAACACCGGGCAGGTGGTGCTTTATCTCGCGAGCGGATCGACGATCTTTCCGATCGCGGCATCGTGGGATGGCTCTCCGTTAGCGCTGCCGCCGATCAACCCCGCGTGGGTTTTCTTTGCAGTACCGACCGCGAACTACTCCGGCGCATGGATCGTCAAGCGCGGCGGCGGCAGGCCGACGCAGTTGCTCCAGTACCAGGAATGCGGTTGTCTGCTCTCGCCGCCGCCAGATCCCCTCCGCACGCAGTGGACCGACGTCTCCGCACCAGAAGTCGAAGCCATCCATCCTGCACAGTCGGGCAACAAGGTGTTGATCCAAGTGCACCGCCCGCGACAAAGCGTCGACAACCTGCTTTTCAAGGATCCCGCTCTGGCGGTCTGGCATGTGGGCGACCCGGCGCCGAGGTTCTACGATGAGCTGTTCCTCAGCGAGACTTCGACCAAAGGCTTCGTGCATCTCGATGTCGATGCCGTCGAAAACGGCGCGCCCTTCGTCTTCGACTCCGGAGTGGCGCAACCGCAGGGCGGCATCATCTTTTCGCCGCCTCCTCCCTCGAGCGCCGGCGGAAGCGACGTCGTGCAGGAGTGGGGCGTGGTGCGCGCGTCGCTGCGTCAGCAGCTCGTCCTGCCAGGGGCCGGGCGCGTTTCGGGTGCATTCGGCAGCAAC
>JALYZI010000297.1 GCA_030948915.1 Acidobacteriota bacterium | reverse complement strand
GCTGGAGTCTGACTCCCCATCGCAGCAGCAGGTCCTGAAGGCTTCACCTTCTTCGCCTGCTCGCGACCACCTTGCGGTGCTGTCGGGTTCTTCGTCATCCTCGATCGCCGTCGAACTCCACCTGCTGCTTACTGTTCGGCCCTTCGCCGCGGCGACAGTCCCCGCGACTACTACGGCCTCTGCTGACTTCTGGCAGGAGCTTCCCCCACCAGACCTCCCCGAGTAAGAACGATCACCTTCACCGCATGCAGCCGTCGCATCTACCCCACACGCTCTTGATGACATCGGGCTTCGACCTGTTTTGCGTTCTCGCCCAGCGTGCAGTGCCTTCTATGCGCTTCGTGTTCCTCGGCTCGCGGTTTTGCCTGCGGCTTCCTTCAGACCTTGTGTCACCACAACGCCCTTGCCGTTCAGCTAACGGTTCCGGTCATCACGGTCCGTAGAGGACTTCCACCTCCAAGTGATCGCCCATGTCGGGCACACAATGAAAACGGCGGGCAACTGGCCCGCCGTTTCTGTCGTGACGTGGTCGATTTTTATGCCCAGCTGGTCGAGCGGGACTGTGAACGCCTCTGGTTATAGCAATCGCGGCAGTAAACCGGTTTGCCACTGACTGGCGTAAACGGAACTTCGGTGGCCACACCACAGCTGTCGCAGGTGACGCTGACCATCGTGCGCTCGCGCGATCCACCATTGCCTTCGCGCGCGGTTTTCCGTTTGTCGCGGCAGTTCTTGCAGCGCTTCGGTTCGTTTGTGAAACCACGTTCTGCGTAGAACGCCTGTTCATTTTTGCTGAATACGAACTCCTGTCCGCAGTCGGCGCAATTCAGATTCTTGTCATTAAACGTGTCCATGACAGCTTTGATCTCCTAAGTTTCCAACGACTGATTGATGCCGCAGCGCAGAACATTTGCGGGGTGCCGCGACAGTCACCCCCGCGAAAAGGTTTTCACAACCAAAGATCGGCGACCAGCCTCCTTCCGAAAAATGCACACAAACCCCAGCGGCGCGCTGTTTTTAGTAGAGCGTTTCACTTGGGTTCGTTGGCCCGCTTTTAACATAGATGTCCAGTGAAGGCAATGCAATACGCCTGCTTAAAATAAGAATGTCAAGCTGTTGACGACCTCGAACGCACACAAAATCCGCATCGGTCCCGCCGGCTGGAGTTACACCGACTGGGAGGGAACTGTCTATCCGTCGCACGGCTCCCGATTCGATCCGCTGGCGTATCTCGCGTCGTTTTTCGACACGATCGAGATCAACTCGCCGTTCTATCGGATACCGCCGCCCACCCACCCACGAAGCTGGATACGGCGTGTAGAGAGCAATCCCGACTTTAAATTCACTACGAAAATATATCGTGGTTTTACACACGATTCAGCGAAGAGCAACCCGGAGGATGTGAAGAACTTCCGCAAGTACCTCGATCCACTGTTGGAAGCGAAACGTCTCGGCGCCGTTCTTCTCCAATATCCGTGGAGCTTCAAGAACACGCCCGAGAGCATCGAGAAGCTCGAAAAAGTCTTCAGTGACTTCGACGGTTATCCGCTGGCGCTCGAAGTGCGGCACGCCTCATTTCAAAACGAAGAGTTCATCGGCTTTCTGAGTGCGCACGATGTCTCGTGGGTCAACGTCGACCAACCGCTGTTCAGCGACTCTGTCAAGCCGGCCGACACAGCCACCGGTCCGGTGGCCTACGCGCGGCTCCACGGCCGCAATTACGAGAAGTGGTTCGCACATCAGGAATCATGGGAACGCTACAACTATCTCTACTCGAAGGATGAGCTGGAACCGTGGGTGCGGCGCATCGAGTCGATGGCGCGTTCGAAAGAGACGTACGTGATCACGAACAATCACTTTCGCGGTCAGGCGATCGTCAACGCCGCGGATTTGAAGGAAGCGCTCGGCCAGAGTGGCAAAATGCCGCCGCAGCTTCGCGAGGTCTACGGCGAGCGACCGAAAAAATGAGAAAAAAACGGGTCGTCGGAACGGCCGGCCACATCGATCATGGAAAAACGGCGCTCGTCAAAGCGCTGACCGGCATCGATGCCGACCGCCTCCCCGAAGAAAAACGCCGCGGCATCACCATCGACCTCGGATTCGCGAGCTGGTTCACCGATGACTACCAGATCGGATTCGTAGACGTCCCCGGTCACGAGCGCTTCGTCAAGAACATGCTGGCCGGCGTCGGCGGAATCGACAGCGTTCTCCTGGTGGTGGCAGCCGACGAATCCATCAAGCCACAAACCCGCGAGCATTTCGCGATCTGCAAACTGCTCGGCATCCGCACCGGCATCGTCGCGATCACCAAGAGCGATCTCGTGGAGCGCGACATCATTGACCTCGTTCGCCTCGAGATCGACGAGCTGGTCGCGGGAAGTTTTCTGGCCGGGAAACCGATCGTGCCGGTCAGCAGCGTCACCGGCGCGGGCCTCGACGATCTCCGCGCGGCGATCCTGCAGTCGGTCGCCTCCATCGACGATCGCGACGCAACGACGCGCGTTTTTCGCCTTCCGATCGATCGCGTCTTCACAATGAAGGGCTTTGGCTCCGTGATCACCGGAACGACGTTTTCAGGAAAGCTGAACGTTGACAGCGAGGTTGAGGTCCTTCCCGGCGCGCTTCGCAGCCGCGCGCGCGGAATCCAGGTTCACGGCGAATCGCGCGACATCGCATCGGCCGGCGAGCGCACCTCGATCAATCTTCCCGACATCGAGCTGGGGCAGCTTCATCGAGGTCAGCAGGTGCTCGCGCCTGACACGCTGCGGCCGTCGCAGATCATCACGGCGCGGCTCGATCTGCTCGCAGACGCCAAACCGCTCAAGGAACAAACGCGCATTCGTTTCCATCACCTGGCCGACGAGCTTCTCGGCAGCATCCGTTTCGTCGACGATACTGCCGAGCTGCAACCGGGCCGCAGCGCGTTCGTGCAAATCAGGCTCGAATCGCCGGTCGTCGCCGCCGGAGGCGATCGATTCGTCATCCGGCGCTATTCGCCATCTTTGACAATCGGCGGAGGTGTGATCATCGACGCGCATCTGCCGAAGCTGCGGCGCAATACGCGACCCGAGCTTCTCGAGACACTCGCCGAGGGAACGCTGGTCGAGAGAATCGAGCTGATGGCGAAGCTCGAAGGCGTGCGCGGTCTCACGATCCGCGAAGTTCAGGCGCGGACCGGAATCCGCGTCGAGACACTCGTGAAGGAGCTGAAGGCTCTGCCGCACCTCGCCGATAGCGGCGACCGGAGATGGATCCATCTCGACACGCTCGCTGATTTTCGGCGTCGCGCGATGGAGTTTCTCGATCGTTACTTCAAAGAGAACCGCGTTGCCGTGAACGTTCCGAAAGGCGAGTTCGTCCAACAGCTCATTCCGCACGGGAGCGATCCGGCGCTGATCAACTTCCTGCTGCAGGATCTCGCGCGCGAGAAAATCATCAGCGTCGAGGCCGACGCCATCGACATTCCCGGCCGCTCGAAGAAACTCGGCGGCGCGGAGGGTGAGCTCGCGCGGATGATCGAGCTCCGGTTCTCTGAATCCGGCCTGCAGCCGCCGCCGGTGTCGGAGCTGATCAACACGATTCGACAGAAACCGAAAGTCATCGAGGGCGTCGTCGGCTTTCTCGTCAAGCAGGGAACGCTCGTGCGCCTGGCCGATGGCGTGTACGTCCACCACAACATCCTCACCGCGGCTCGCGAGAAAATGGCCACGCGACGCGGCGAAACGATCGACGTCGGCCAGTTCAAGGAGTTCTTCGGCCTGTCCCGAAAAGTCGCTATTCCGCTGCTGGAGTATTTCGATCGGGAGGGGGTGACGAAGCGGGTGGGCGACGCGCGCCAGGTGCTGTGATCTCTTTGTAGTCAGCCGGAATGTTGAGCGACGACTGCGGCACGAGGCGCTGCTCGATCTTCAGCACGCTGCGATCGAGAATCATCTTCGTCTTGCCGTACGGCAGCTCCGCATGATCGAGCATCGGGAAGCCGGGGAGTTTCGCGAAATCGGCGTCGATCATCCCAAAAAGTTTGGGCGGGATTTGAGGCGGCGCTCCGATCCACAACTCACGCTGAAATCCGCCGAGGCGGATCACATATTGGGCCGCCTCAACACCGAGTATCGGACGCTTCGCTCCGGTTGTTGTGAATTGAGCTCCATCAGATGCCTTGAACGGAACGCTGTAGTAAGTCTTCTCGACATCGTTCACGTACGTCACGCGATTCTGCTCGAGATCGAAGAGCCGCCAGCGATCGATCTCATCACTGCTGCGCGCATGACCGTTCGCGATCACGATCGAGTGCCGGAAGATTCTCCTCTGCGGCTGGAGGCTGGTCTGCACGGTGATGACTGTCGCCGCCATCTGCGGCTCGACGCCCGCGATGATTTTTTTCTCGACGACCCTGACCGGCTTGCAGGTCGCCGCGAGTAGTACGCAAAGAATTACTCCTTTGCTTCGTACCAACTCTTTCCCCATGCCGTGTCGACCGCCAGCGGAACAGCGAGCGGGTAAATGTTCTCCATCGTCTCCTTCACGATTCCGGCGACTTTTTCCGCCCTGGCCTCCGGCACCTCGATGACGATTTCGTCGTGGACGGTGAGCAGCATCGAACCATCGTCGCCGAGGTTGGCGTCGAGTGCAATCATGGCGAGTTTGAGGATGTCGGCGGCCGTGCCCTGGATCGGCGCGTTGGTCGCCATGCGTTCGGCATTTCCCCGAACAGTGAACGACCGATTGTGGATCTCGGGGATGTACCGCACGCGGCCGAAGAGCGTGGTGACTTTTCCGGTGCCGCGCGCGTCCTCGAGCGTGCGATCGAGATAACCCTGAATCTTTGGATAGCGCGCGAAATAGGCCTCGATGAACTCCTTCGCCTGCGCGCCGGAGATGTTCAGCTCATTCGACAGTCGAAACGCCGACATGCCGTACAGCACGCCGAAGTTGATCGTCTTCATCGCGCGCCGCTGATCGACCGTCACCTCGCTCTCCGGCACGTTGAAAATCTTCGCCGCCGTCGCGCGGTGAATGTCGGTGCCGCGGCGGAACGTTTCGATCAACGATTCGTCCTGCGTGATGTGCGCAAGAATTCGCAGCTCCACTTGCGAGTAATCGGCCGCCAGCAGCACGTTGCCCGCATCGGCGATGAACGCCTTGCGAATCTCGCGGCCCAGCTCCGTTCGGATCGGAATGTTCTGCAGATTCGGATCGGACGATGACAATCGCCCGGTCGCGGCGACCGCCTGGTTGAACGATGTGTGCACACGGCCATCCTGCTGAACGAGCTGTGGCAAAGCATCGACGTACGTTGATTTCAATTTGTGCAGCTCGCGATGCTGCAGGATCAACTGCGGAACCGCGAAGCCGTGACTGGCGAGCTCCTGCAGCACATCGACCGAGGTCGAGTAGGCCTTTGTCCCTTTTGTCTTTTTGATGACCGGGTAGTTCAGTTTCTCGAAAAGAATGTGCGCCAACTGTTGCGGTGAATTGATATTGAACTCCGTCCCCGCCTCGGCATAGATCCGTTTCTCGAGATCGGCGAGCTGCACGCCCATCGTGTTCGACATCTGCCGCAGCAGCGGCACGTCGATACGGATGCCGCGATTCTCCATGCGCGCCAGCACCGGAATCAGCGGCATCTCGATCGTTTCGTAAATCTTCACGAGTGCCGGATCGCGCTGCAGCTCCGGTTCGAGCACTTCTTTGAGCGACAGCGTGATGTCGGATTTTTCGCCGAGGTATTGGTGGTACGGGCCGACGGGGGTGGAACCGATCTCGTGATCGATTGCGAAGAGCGGCGCGGTCTTCGCGACGTCTTTGCGTGTTTGCACGCCGAGTTTCAGTCGGTCGCGCGCGACGTTGCCCAGCTCGTGACTCGGCAAGCCAGGATTGATCACGTACGACATGATCATCGTGTCGGCCAGTCGCTTCGGCACAGGCCATCCGTTCGCTGCCAAACGCCGGATCTGCAGCTTCGCATCGTGGGTCACGAACAACCGATCGGATTCGAGCAGTCTGCGCATCTCGCGCTGCATCTCCTCGTTGCCGCCGACGCTCTTCGAGATTGGTACGGTCAACGATTCGCCGGCTTTCACCGAGAGCGAAGCCGCAAGCGGCTCATCGAATGCATCGGCGGTCGTGGGCTCGAACCACATCGCCACCGGTCCATCACCGGAGGTGAATGTCCGGATTTCGTCGGCCGTAGTCGCTGTCCGGTAATCGCGCGGGATCGGCGGCGCCTCCGGCAGATACTCCTGCATCAGCGACGCGAATTCGAGGCGCGAGAAAACATCGTGCAGCTTCGTCCGATCGGGCTCGGCGCGTTCGTACTTTTCGAAATCGACATCCACTTCCAGATCGCACTTGATCCTCGCCAGATCGCGCGACATGTACGCCTTGTCGCGGTGCTCCTCGAGTTTCTTGCGCTGCGCCGGCTTGAGCTCCTCGAGGTGTTCGTACACTCCGTCCAGCGATCCGAATTGCTGGATGAGCGACTTCGCCCCTTTCTCTCCGATGCCGGGAACGCCCGGGATGTTGTCGATGGCGTCGCCCCAGATCGCCATCACGTCGACGACTTTCTCGGGCGGCAACCCGAAAACCGCTTCGGCTCCCTTCGCGTCGTACAGAACTTCGCGGCCGGTGTGGAAGAGGCGGATCCCATCGCCGACGAGCTGGAAGAAATCTTTGTCGGAGGTCGCGATGACGACTTCATATCCGCGATCGCGCGCGGTGCAGGCGAGAGAGCCGATCAGATCGTCCGCTTCCCAATCCTCGACGCCGATGACCGGAATGCGGAAACCTTCGAGCACTTCGTTGACGAATGGCAGTTGGACGGCGAGATCGTCGGGCATCGGCCGCCGATCTTTCTTGTAGTCGGCAAACGCTTCGTGCCGGGTCTTCGACGACCCGATGTCGAACGCGACCGCGATGGAGTCAGGTTTGTGATCGTTGAGGAGCTTTTTCAGCGTCTGTGTGAAACCGTAGACGGCGTTTGTAGCGAGTCCGGCCGAATTTGTGAGCCCGCGTATCGCGAAGTAGGAGCGGTAGACGTTGTTCGAGCCGTCGATGATGAAGAGCGTGGGCTTCTTGGGCACGGCGCGCGATTATAGAAGTCCTGAGTCCTGAGTCCTGAGT
>JALYZI010000237.1 GCA_030948915.1 Acidobacteriota bacterium | reverse complement strand
GCTTGATTACTTCCTTCTTCGGCAGCAACTCGTAACGGCCGTCGGTGGCCATTTCGTCGAGTTCCTTCAGTCGTTTTACCGACTTCTGCACCGTGACCCAGTTGGTGAGAAGTCCGCCCAGCCACCGCTGGTTAATGTAAAAGCCGCCGCAGCGCGTCGCTTCTTCAGCAATCGCATCTTGCGCCTGGCGCTTGGTGCCCACGAAGAGCACAATCTTGCCCTCAGTCGCCAGTTCCTGCACGAATTTCGACGCCTCCTTAAACATCTTCAGCGTTTTCTGCAGGTCAATGATGTAGATCCCATTGCGCTTTCCGAAAATGTACTTCTTCATCTTCGGATTCCAGCGCTTGGTCTGATGACCGAAATGCACGCCAGCTTCCAAAAGCTCTTTCATCGTAATAGAGACCGCCAAGTGAACCCTCCTTTACGTTGTGACATTAAAAACAAAAGACAGGAGCAAAACGCCCCTGTCTCAACTCAAGTCCTGAAGCAAAACCAAACCATTGGATCAGCGCTTGGAGAACTGGAAGCGGGCGCGCGCGCCCTTCTGTCCGTACTTCTTGCGCTCTTTCATGCGCGGGTCGCGCGTGAGCAGACCCGCTTTCTTCAGACGCTTGCGCAGCTCCATGTTGTAGACCTGCAGCGCGCGCGAGATGCCGTGTCGGATGGCACCCGCCTGTCCGCTCGGTCCGCCGCCGTCGACGACCACCACGATGTCGAACTTGTCGACGGTCTCGGTGAGCGAGAGCGGCTGCTTGATGATCATCTTCAGCACATCGTTTCCGAAGTACTCGTCGATCGGCCGGTTGTTGACCGTGATCTGACCCGTTCCCTGCCGGAGATGCACGCGAGCGGTCGAGGTTTTCCGCCGTCCCGTGCCGTAGTATTCAACCAGAGCCAAGTTCTTCCTCCTCGATTACTCCGCGACGTCGATCCGCTCCGGCTTCTGGGCCTCGTGCGGGTGTTTCGCGCCGCGATAAACATTCAACTTCTTCAGCATCTGCCGGCCGAGTTTGTTCTTGGGCAGCATCCCCCACACCGCTTCCTCGATGATGCGTTCCGGCTTCTCGGCACGCACGAAACGCGCCGCGCGCTCCTTGAGACCACCCGGATACTGCGAGTGGTGGCGGTAGATTTTGTCGGTCTCTTTCTTTCCGGTGAGAACGACCTTCTCGGCATTGACGACGATCACGTGATCCCCGGTGTCGAGAAACGGCGTGTACATCGGTTTGTTTTTTCCGGCGAGGATGGTCGCGATGGTCGTGGAAAGACGGCCGAGGACTTTGCCTTCGGCGTCGATGAGGAACCAGCGCTGCTCGATGTCACCCTTCTTGGGGAAATACGTACGCATGACTCTCCTGAAAAAATCAGTTGTCAGATCTTAGTTGTCAGTCGTCGGTTGACGATCACAACTCTTTGCAGGACAACGAACTACACACCTTTCCTGGGAAAGGGATTGAAACGGTAACACTGGCGAACAATCGCAGTCAAGCGATTCATTCCCTGAGAGTTCGCCGTTTTCCGTTAGCCGTTCGCCGTTGTGATACAAGCGCCTTCAATGCCCGCCGCAATCATCGACGGAAAGAAAATCGCGTCTGGCGTCGAGCAGGAAGTGCGCGAGGCGCTCGGAAAATTGCCGTTCAAGCCGGGCCTGGTGGCCGTGCGCGTCGGAAACGACCCGGCGTCCGAGGTCTATGTGCGCAACAAGTCGAAGAAGGCGAAGGAGCTGGGCCTCGCCGGTGCCGAGCTCGTCTTCGACGGAATGATGCGAGAGCACGATCTTCTCGCGGAAATAGATACATTAAATAGTGATAATAACGTTGACGGAATATTAGTGCAATTGCCGTTACCCCGGCAGATCGATTCGAAAAAAATCATCGATGCGATCGATCCCGCCAAAGACGTCGACGGCTTCCATCCCATCAACGTCGGCCTCCTCCACCTCGGCCGGCCAGCGCTGGTCCCCTGCACGCCCGCTGGTGTGATGCGCCTGATCGCGTCGACGGGTCTCGAGGTCGCCGGCAAGCGCGCGGTGGTCATCGGCCGCAGCGACATCGTCGGCAAACCGGTCGCCGCGCTGCTTCTGCGCGAGAATGCCACCGTCACGGTCTGCCACTCGCGTACGCGCGACCTGCCCAGCGTCGTTCGAGAAGCGGACATCGTCGTGGCCGCGATCGGCAAACCGCGATTCGTTTCCGCGGAGATGGTGAAGCGAGGCGCGATCGTCATCGATGTCGGCATCAACCGCGTCGATGGGAAGCTCGCCGGCGACGTCGATTTCGAGCGCGTTCGCGAAGTCGCATCATGGATTACGCCGGTGCCGGGCGGAGTGGGGCCGATGACAATCGCCATGCTGATGAAGAACACCGTAACGGCAGCCGAGCGGAGACGCCGATGATTCTGCGCGTCGGCCTGACGGGCGGCATCGCATCGGGAAAATCGACTGTGGCGCGCACGCTGGCGGGACTCGGATGCGTCACCATCGACGCCGACTCGGTCGTTACGCGCCTTTATCGACCCGGCGAACCGGGATACGAAGCGCTGGTTCATGCGTACGGCGAGGAAATCCTGCGGCCCGATGGCGAGATCGACCGGCCGAGACTCGCATCGATCGCGTTCGTCGACGACGCTTCGGCAAAGAAACTCAACGCGCTGATTCATCCGCTCGTCATCGCGCAGGAAGAGAGCGTGATCCACGGCGAAGCGCAGCGATTCCCGGATCGCGACCGCATCGTCGTCGTCGAGGCGACGCTGCTGCTCGAATCGGGAGGCAGGAAGCGCTACGACCGCATCGTGGTCGTCGACAGTGAGCCGGCGCTGCAGATCGAGCGCGCAGTCGCGCGCGGAATGCATCGCCAGGATTCGGAGCGGAGGATGGCGCGCCAGATGCCGCGCGAGCAACGCAGGCGGCAGGCGGACTACGTCATTGAGAACAACAAAGACATCGGAACTCTGGAGGCCGAAACGGTCCGGGTGTACGAGAAGCTGCGGCGCGATCTGGAAGAGAAAAAAAAGAGCGCCGCCGGAATTCCGACGGCGCCCCAGACTTCAAAAAGCTGAGACCTAGCCCTTCTTCTTCTTTGTGGTCTTGGTCTTGGTCTTGGTCGTGGTGGTCGTGCCGGTCGTGCCGGTCGTGCCCATCGTTCCCATCGTGCTGCTCGTGCCTGATGTATCGGTCGAGCTCATGGTTCCGGTCATGCCGGTGCCCGTGGTGTCGGTCGACGACATCGTGCCGGTCGTGCCGGTCATCGTTGTGTCGGTGGTCGACATCGTCGAGCTCGTGCTGCTCATGCCGGTATCGGTCGCCGTGGCGCCGGTATCGGTGGCGTTCGTGTTCTGCTCGTTCTTACAGGCGTAGCCGAAGAATGCGAGGGCCACGACTGTCAGAATTACCAGATATTTCTTCATACGTTTCCTCTCTTGAATTTGATTGCGTGATGAATCTTGTAGGAGTTTTTAATGAGGGTGCCTACCTCACCTCCTTCTTCATCCGACGTTTACCTGGACAGACTCTTACTGTTTTGGCGGCTCTAAACTAGCAACGCGGGTGCCAGACGGAGCCGTCGCATCAATAACCCTTCTTCGATTTCTTCGTCGGCGACTTGCCAGTTTTCTCGCCGCTCTGCTTGCTGGTCGTGGTGGTTGTCGACGTCATTCCGGTCATACCGGTGCCAGACGTGCTCATCGTTCCCATCGTGCCCGATGTTCCAGAAGTGTCCGTTGAAGTCATCATGTCGGTGCTGCTGGTGCTCGTCGTCGATGACACCGATGTGTCAGTCGCGACCGTATCGGTGCTGGGGTTCTCTTCTTTCTTGCAGCCGAACGCGAAAAGCACCGTGGCGAGCACCGCGAGAAGCGTTACCGAGAGAGATTTTTTCATTGCTATCTCCGAAGTTCATCTGAATCAACCGGGAATTTACTGCTGGGAGGACGTGAGCGATCCCGCACACGTGGCGCTATATTAGAAACGTCGTCGCCAATGTCAAGCGATCCCGCCCGTATCCTCGCCCCCATCTCGCGTTCCGTGGTGTCCTTCGACGGGACGCCGATCGCCTACGACATTCACGATGCCGGGTCGCGTTCTGCGGTCATCGTCGTCCCCGGCTTCTGGCGCGAACGCAAACATCCGTCGATGCTCGCCCTCGCGGCGCTATTGAATGCGCACGGATACACAGCCGTCGTCACCGACCCTCGAGGTCACGGCGACAGCGGCGGCACCTACGGATTCAATCTGCACGAGCATCACGACACGACAGCGGTCGCGAAGGATCTGCTCGAGCGGCTTCCGATCGAGTCGATCACGCTGGTCGCACTCTCCTATGGTGCGGCGGTCGCGATCTCGACTGCCGCCCGCCATGAGCTGCCGATCAATGCCCTTCTTCTGATTTCCTCGGTTGCCGACTTCTCGATGATCAGCCCGCGAATCAATCCGTTCACGATCCATCATCACATCGCGTTTTCGCAGGCCCTGCGCCGTCCTCGATTTGAATGGCGGGCGCGAAAGTCGCCGAAGCTGCGGCCGCTCGATGACATCGGCAAAGTACACGTCCCGATCTGCCTGATTCACGTCCGGAACGATTGGCTGATCAGCCACAAACACTCGATCGCGCTTTACGAAGCGGCCAACGACCCGAAAGAGCTGCACGTGATCGACATCCCCGGCAACTACCACGCCGACCGGATTTTTCGCGTGGCGTCGGAATCGATCCAGCCGATCTTTCTCGATTTTCTAGACCGCTACGCGACTGGCGTTGCGGCTGACGACGACTAACGTAACGTCATCGGAGAGTTGCGTGTCGGAGACTTCGGAGATCGTCTCCTCGATTGCTTTCGTCAGCTCGTCCGCCGAGCGTCCATGCAGCGCGGCGAGTTTCTTCTGCAGCTCGATCGAAGCGAGATCTTCGCCTTCAGGGTTCACTGCTTCCGACAGGCCGTCGGTGAAGATCACCAGCGAGTCGCCCGGCGCGAGTTGCAATCGCCGGCCGGCGTAGACCGCGCGAGTCATGATGCCGAGGACGAGGTCGGTGTCGCCGAGCTCCTGGACGGAATTGCGTTTGATCCACAGCGGCGGACAGTGGCCGGCATTCGCGTATTCGACGAGACCCGATTGCGTTTCCAGGCGGCCCAGAAAAAGCGTGACAAATTTCGATTGCGGCAGGCTGTCTTTGAGCGCCACGTTGAGCTGCATCATCAGCGTTGCGGGGGGCGGATCATTCTTCGCGAAGATTCGAAATGACGCTTGCAGGCCCGCCATCAACAGTCCGGCCGTCACGCCTTTGCCGCTGACGTCGGCGATCACGAAGTAAACGCGGCCGTCCGGACGGACAACGAAATCGTAGTAGTCGCCGCTGACGGTCCTGCAGGGGCGATTCATTCCGGCGAATGTGTAGCCGGTCACTCCCGTCGGCGCCGGAGGGAGGAGTCGTCGCTGAATCACCGACGCGGTTTTCAGCTCCTCATCCATGATCCGCTTCTGAATCGCGTCCTCGCGCAATCGTGTGGTCTCGAGCTTGATCGCCGCGAACCTCGCAATCTGTCCGATCAGCCTGACGTCGTCTTCCGAAATCTGGCGGCTGACGAGATAGTCGACGTACAGGACGCCGACGACCGAGCCCCCGATGACGATCGGCGCGCAGAGGATCGATCGGATGCCCTGCATGATGATCGACTGCGCGCGCTTGAGTTTTTCGTCGACGGTGACATCGACGAAGGCCAGCGCCTTCTTTTCCTTCACGACGTCGTTGAGGATGGTGCGGCTGATGCGCAGCTCCGATGTGTCGTTCGGATCCTGCCGGCGAACTTCGACGTTTAGAAACGACAGGCCGTCGGGCCGCAACAGACCGATTGCCGCGCGCGATGCTTTCGTATGGAGGAGAACACGCTCGGTGATGTATCCGAAGAGTTGATCGAGGGGCTGATCTTCGAGCAGTTCGGCTGCCAGTTGACTGAGCGTCTTGAGTTTCGCGGGATCGCCGGTGTCGTACTTCCGCTGGTCGATCTCGCCGATTGGAATCGCGATCGTCGTGTTCGATGCCGTATCGGCGATCGCGAGAATGCGATCGGTGTTGTGCTCCGCGCTCTCGAAAAGAATTTCCGTGTCACCGAGCCGGATGCGATCGCCGCTGTGGAGCGGCTGATCGATCTGCACGCGCGTGCCGTTGAGAAAAGTCCCGTTCGCGCTTCCGCAGTCGCGCAATGACCACGCGCCGTTCGTCGGGACGATCTCCGCGTGCTTGCGTGAGAGATAGCGGTCCTTGATCGGGATCGTGCAATCGGACGCGCGGCCAATCGACACCGTGTCTCCGTTCAATTGTTCCCGGAATGGCGACGTAAGAGGGGTGTAGATCGTGACCTCAGCCCGAGGTGCCGCGGTTGTCATGGGAGGGACTCTGGACGAAAAATTGTAGCATCTCGGTCCAATGGCGTCCGATGACTACTTCCTCGAAATCGAGGCCCATTTTGCCTTGCGTCGCGCGACGCCCTTCATCCTCTCTGGAAAAGATTGGGCCCTCATGCAACGGTGGCGCGACGAGGGCATTCCACTTCCGATCGTCATCGAGGCGATCGACAGCGTTTTCGAGAAAAACGAGGCCAGCGGCCGGCGGAAGGTGATCTCGAGCCTCAGCTACTGTCGCCACGCCGTCAAAGAATTGTGGGACGCGCGACGCGATCTCTACGTCGGCGGCAGCGACACCACTCCCGAAGCGAGTCCCGAAAGGCGCCTCGAGGAGCTAGCGAATCGGCTGGAAGAGCCGTTTGCGTCGCGTGTGCGCGATCTCGCACGCGAGCGGAGCGTCCCGCGAATCGAAGAGCGGCTGATGGAGATTGAACGCGAGCTGATCGACACTCTCATCGCATCACAGGATGTCGACGCGCTTCGCCGCGAGATTTCAACCTCCCTCGGCGACGCATCCAAGCTCGATCCGAAAATCAGAGCCCGGACCGAGGAGGCGAATTTGCGAAGGTTGGTTCGGGAGAGGTTCAACTTGCCGAGATTGACGTTGTTCTAACTTGCCCCCTCACCGCGAAATCGCGCGATCCACCTGCTCCAGAACCGCCGACGCCGCCCGCCCGCTGACTGGAAGATCGCCGGCAACCAGCGTAATGCCGCATGCGGTGAGAATCGCCTCCTGGCCGGAAACCTGCCGCGCACAAGCGGCGCCGCGCAGCGCGAGCACTCGCGCGGCGACTCGCGCCAGCCCGGCTTCGGTGATGTCGGCGTCGGGATTGACGCGCCGCGTCACCGGATCAATCTGAAAGATGCCGAGTGCGATGGCGCGGATGATCTCGTCGCGGCCGGGAGTCTCGCTGATGTCAATCGCGATCGGCGGCGCCGGCACGTTTTGCGCGAATCGAATCGACGCGATTTTCCAGTACATGAGGACGGCGAGATCCGCACGTGTGATCGCAGGCGCGTCCATTGCGCGTAGAAATTGCGGCGGCATGTTCGCTGCGGCGAACAGCTCCTTCACCTGGTCGAGTCGCAGGCGATATCTGCCGTCGGGATCGCGCCGCACGAGTCGCTCATATCGTGCGATCGCCTCTTCGTATTGCCCGTGACCGACATCGATTTCCGCCAGCGACTCCTGCACGCCGGCCTGATCGACCGCGCTGGTGTTTAGAAGCGGACCGAGCTCGGTCTTCGCTTCGTCATAACGCTTGAGCGCGATCAGGTCATGAACGAGCAGCGTCCGCGCTGCCGTGGCGTTCGGCGTGATTTGCAGCGCTTCGCGGAGCAACGCGATCGCCTGCTCCGGCTGGGCGTTGACGGCGGCGCCGTAGAGCTGATCGAAAACGCGGGTCTGCAACTCTGCGTATCGCGACGCCGTGCCGGGCGGAGCATCGGGACGTTGCGAGAGCTCGCGGTAGCGGTCGAACGCGCTACGAATCCGATTCTCCGCGACATCAATTTCCGCGCCGTAGACCTCGGCCGCCGTGTAGCCGGGATTCTTCGCGATGATCTGTTCGACTGTGGGGCGAGCGGTATCCAATCGTCCCTCACCAACTTCGATCGCCGCTTCGGCGAGGCTCGCCGGAGCGTAACTCGCGTCACGCATGCGGATGTCCTGAAGGCGGGACCGCGCGTTGACGTAGTCGCCGGCGAGGACCATGTGCCACGCCGTGTCGAATCGCCGCGAGATCGCATCGGTTGTCGATCCCTTCCAACCCGTGCGCGGATCGAGGAGGTGTTGCGCCTCGGGCTGCGGCGGCGTGACAGCGGGCGGAGGTGTGGTGGTCTGGCAACTCGCAGCGGCGAGCGCCGCGATGGCAATCGTCAGTTTGAAATGCTTCAACTCTCTCCCTCGACCAACCGTAGTGCCGTGGCAAAGGCCGCGTCCCGGTCGGCGGCGCTGACCCAATGCACATTCCGCTCCGCACGCAGCCACGTCATTTGCCGCTTCGCATACGCGCGGGTGCGGCGCCGGGTTTCGGCAATCGCCGCCTGTTCCGTCATGCCGCCCGAAACGACGGCGACCGCCTCGCGGTAGCCGATCGCCTGAAACGGGCGGGCGGACGGCGGATAACGCTCCATCAGATGCCGGGTTTCCTCAATCAGGCCGGAACGATACATCGCGTCGACTCGCGCATCGAGCGATTTCACGAGTTGCTCCCGTTCGAGAGAAAGAGCGATCTTGATCGAAGGGATTTCCTCCGCCGTTTCGGGCGTCGGCCGCTGCCACGCCGATATCGGCTGCCCGCTGACGATCCAGACTTCCAGCGCGCGCTCGATGCGATGCCGATCGGCGGGAGCAATCGCGGCGGCACTTTTCGGATCGACTCGCGACAACCATCGATGCAGACGCTGCTGGCCGCGAGAGTTCGAAGCGATGTGCCGGACGCGCGCGCGAATCGCTGCATCGCGGGCAGGCATGCCGGGCAGGCCGGCGAGGAGCGCGCGCAAATAAAAGAATGTTCCGCCGACCAGAATGGGCCGCGCGACTTTTTCGATGACAGGCCGCGCGACGCGTGCGTACTCCGCGGCGTTGAATTCGACGTCGCCGTCGACGACATCAAATAGATGATGCCGGACGCGGGCTCGCACCTCCTGCGCCGGCTTGGCACTTCCGATGTCGAATCCCCGATAGAGCTGGATAGAATCGAAGTTGACGATTTCCCCGCCCGTCGATTCAGCGAGGCGGACGGCAAGCTCCGACTTGCCTGTGCCGGTGGGACCGGCGACGACGACGACGCGCACTAACGCCGCGTTTGAGTCATGTGCGTGCGCTCGTCCTCGCGTTGCAGGACGCGCCGCAGATGCTCACGGCAATAAATCGCGCCCTCAGGAACGGGCACTTTGCAGATCGCGCAGCGATTCTTGTGGACGACTCTCTTCGCTCCTCGCTCGACGACCCGCATGATCAGTCCGGCCACCACCAGCGCACCGCCGACCACCAGCGCCTTCTGCAGCATTGGCGTCGAGAAGTATTCCGCCAGGTGCGTCTCGGCGTAAGTCTCGTGCAGAACGTACAGGGCGACGACCGCCAGGATGATCCAGAGTCCGAGGCGGAGGAGGGTGGATGACATAGAGGCGAATTCAACTGTAGCACCTCATGGTGGCGTGTCAATTTCACGCCGGACAAAGAGGTGATGGCCGTCAACATTCAGATCGACCGATCCATTGCGATCCGTGCGGTAGATCCGAATCCGCTGTCGCTGTAAGGCGTCGATCGTTTCGGCATGCGGATGGCCGAAGAGGTTCCGGCGGCCGCAGGAAATCATCGCGATGCGCGGCGAAACGGCGTCCAGAAAGGCGGCCGTCGTCGAGGAGCGGCTGCCGTGATGTGCGACTTTCAGGACGTCGGCGTGCTCGATGCGGGCAACCAGATCGCGTTCCGAGTCGCGCTCGATATCTCCGGTGAGCAGAACGCTTCTCGATCCGAGAAGAACTCGAAGGACTACCGAGCTGTTGTTTTCCGGCGATCGCTTGAACGTGCGCGAGGCCAGCAGAACGCGCGTGACGATCCCGCCGAACTTTCTGCTGTCGCCATCGCGCACGAGATGAATCGGTGTCAGCTCGATCGAGGCCGCTTCGAGCACCCGCTGCGCACAATCTCCGTAAAACTTTCTCGGCGAAATCCATATCCCGCGAACGCCGACGTGGCGGAGCACATCCGGAAGACCACCGCAATGATCGGGATGCATGTGCGTGAGAAATACGGCATCGAGCTTTCGCACGCCGCGATCGAGAAGCAACGGAACGACGTTCGCGTAACGGCCGCCGGCATCGATGAGCACCGCGTGCTTCGGCGTTCGGATGAGAATCGAATCGCCCTGGCCGACGTCGAGAATTGTCAGCGATGGTTGCCTCACGTCGCGATGCGCGACGAACATCGATGCGACGCACGGCACAACCGTCGCGACGAGGATCGCGATTGCCCTTGCCCGCCCCCGCAGGAGCGCGATCGCGACAAGCGCCGCGCCGAATCCTCCGATCAGGAATTCGATTGGCGGAGCGGCGTACCAGCCGGCGAAGGTCGCCGCCGCCGCGTTGACCATCGTACAGATCCAGTTGAGAGCTCCGACGACGTGCAGAAAAGCGGCGCACGGCAGCGCGCACACGAGTGCCGACGCGACGAGCATCGCGAAGATGATCGGCGTCAGCAGCAGCGTCGTGATGGAGCCGCCGAGCGCGAATTGATGAAAGTGGTAGAGAGTCAGCGGTGTGACCGCGCATTCGGCGCCGACTGCGTACGCAATCCAGCGGCGTCTTCCGCCGGCGAGTGCCTTCCCGATGAAGAGCAGCGCGCCGGCCCCGGCGTAAGTCAATTGAAACGAGACGTCGACGAGATCCGCCGGAGCGATCATCAATCGCAGCAGCGCTGCCACGCACCACAGATTCTCGAGCGTCGTCGGGCGCTTCAGGATTCGCGAGATCGCGTACAAGCCGATGCCGATGCTGGAGCGCGACACCGACGCTGTCGGCCCGATGAAGATCGGCGCGATGATCGCGAAGATCAACAGCGACCAGTCGGCGGCCCGCGGCGCATGCAGCGCGCGCAGCAGAAACGCGATCAAGCCGGCCGCAAACGCGATCTGCAATCCGGAAAAAACGAGAAGGTGGTACGTGCCGCCGCGTTTGTAGTTGTCGCGGATGTCGTCGGCCAGCCGTTCGCCTCTTCCCAGCGCGAGTGCCTCCACGAGCGCAACTTCGGTCGGAAACTTCACGGCGAACGGCCGAAGGCGATTCGCGAGTGCGCGATTCCAGGCCGCGGGATCGAGCCTCGATAATCTTCCGCGATATTCGAGAAGCCGCGGCGACTTCACGGCGATCGTCAGCTCGCCGCGATCGTTCTTTCGGAGGAAGCCTTCGACCGCGATCCACTTCTCCATCTCGATCGGCTTCGGCTGGAAGCGCGCGTAGACCGTGAGGGGTCGATCCTCGTACTGGACGCGAAGGACATTCACATCGCCGCGCCGCGTCCAGTCACGATCGATCGGCGCCTGCACGTTCGCAAATCGGTCTTCAACGACGTGGGCGGATGATGGTTGCGCGCCGGTGACGACGATGCCGAGCGCCACGCACAAAACAATCAAGGCGACGCGGATACGCTTCAGCGTCGCGAACAGAACTGCGACGACGATGAGCGCGATCGCATCGCGCGGGGAGCATCCGCAAACGAGACCGGCGATGAACGCGATCAGCGGGAGGGCGGCGGGAACGTCATTCTGCACGCTCGAACGACGCGAGCGTTTCTACGTGATGCGTGTTGGGGAAGAGATCGAGGAGGTCGAGAGTGGCAAGGCGCCACCCGGACGCGATCAGCCGGCTCGCGTCACGCGAAAAGGTTACCGGATCGCAGGAGAGATAACAAATCATCTCGCGCGCCCGCTGCCCGATCGCATCGATGACGCTCGTGCGCGCGCCGGCGCGAGGCGGATCGAGAAAGATGAAATCGGCGTCGGGGATTCCGAACGTCTCGACCGGCGACAAAACGGCCTCGATCTTTTCCCGGCCGCGCAGGTAGTCAATCGAGGCTGATCCCTCGACCGCGATGACGCGCTCGAACATCGTGGCAAGCGGCAACGTGAAAAAGCCGGCTCCCGCGAACAGATCGATTGCCAGTTTCTTTTCGCGGACGCGCTGCGCGTGTGCCAATACGAGCCGCAGCATCGTGCTGAGGAGATGGCGATTCACCTGGAAAAAAGAATTTGTCGAGAGTCGGAATCTGAATTGATCAACGTGGATCTCGATCTCGACATCGCCGCGGATCAGGCGGCCGTCGATTTCCCAGGTCTCTCCTTCCATCGGATGCTGTGCCGTCACGGTGCCAACGACTTCGCATTCGCGGGCCAGCGGCACCACGCGATGTGATCCCATCGCGTAGAAGCCGATTGCGTCGCCGTCGCGATGCAGACGGCTGCGCATCCGATAGTTCAGCGGCGACGGATGCAGCGCGACCGGTGGATGTTGCTGCAACTTTCCGATGCGTCGCAGCGATTCGCGGAGGATGCGTTGCTTCGCGCGCAGCTGCGCGTCGAGACGCAGCGCGGTCCAGTTGCATCCGCCGCACTCCTCCGCAATCGGACATGGCGCGGCGCGCCGCAACGGACTCGGGACGATGACGCGCACCAGCTCTCCTCGCGCGAACCCTTTCTTCACCTCGGTCACTCGAACGATGGCCACATCGCCGGGATAGACATTGGCGGCGAAGATCGGGAAGCCATCGATGCGCGACAGAGCGTCTCCGCCGGCAACCAGCTCCTGCGGCTCGACCGTGATCTCGTCGCCGGCGTTCATCGGCGTTCACTCTAACCGCAGCCGGTGCGCATACGTCAGTATCGCCATGAAAGCATTCCTCGCGCTGCTGCTCGCAACCACGGCACTCGCCGACGAGCCGACGCTCACATCGCTTTCCGAGGCCAATCGCTACGCGCTGACGCTCGATCACAATTCGATATCGGGTCCGGGCGCCGAATTCCTCCTGCGCTCATCGGCCGGCGCGCAATTCGTCGCGATCGGCGAAGAGCACAATGTCGCCGAAGTCGCGCAGTTCACAGCAGCCCTGTTTCGCCTTCTGCACGCACGTGAGGGCTTCAACTATTTCGCCGACGAGCAGGATCCATGGATGTGTCACACGGTGTCGCGCGCTCCGCTGCGCGGCAACTTCGATGGAATCGCGGCGTTGCATCGCAAATATCCGAATGCCTTCACGTTTCAAGGCGACCAGGAAATGATGATGCTGGCCGACATCGGACGTCTCTCGACCGCCAGGAGCGATCCGATCTGGGGACTCGATCAGGTGTTCGGCGCACTGCACATTCTGGAATCGCTCGATCCGCCCAACGCCGCCGCGCGCGAGCAAACGCAGAAGCTGATCGAAATCGTGCGGCCGTTCGAAGAGAAACGGTTCGTCGAAGGGCAGCGCTACATGCTGGAGGTCGGAAGCCTCGATGATCTCGTTGCATTGAAGAAGCTCTATGGTTCGCACGACGGATTTCTTCTCGATCAACTGATTCTTTCGATGCGCGTTTACAACAACTGGCGTCTGGCAGCGAAAGAAAAGAAGCCGACCGGATACGAATCGAACCGCGAGCGCGAGGAAAACATGAAGGCGCTCTTCGTTCGCAAATATCACGAAGCGGAACGCATCGACGGCCAGCAGCCGAAAGTCCTCCTCAAGTTCGGTCACTGGCATCTTTTTCGTGGAATGAGTCCGGGCAGCGTCTTCACGCTGGGCAATTTCGCCTCGGAGCTCGCGACCAGCAACGGCAAACAATCGTTCAGCATCGCGGTTTTTCTCGATGACGGTCCGGGATCCCAGCGCGACACAAGCAAGTTTGCTCCGTGGGCGAAACCCTGGATCGACGCGGCGACCGGTCCGTGGACGGTGATCGACCTGCGACCGATGCGCGGTTACGCGCACGCGGGTCAACTCGGAACGCTGGATCCGAATCTGCGCCGATTCATCTTCGGCTTCGACGCCGTTCTGGTGGGACACGGCGCGCACGCGGCGACGATCAGTTCGAACTGATTCGCAGCATCTCGAGGGTCATCGCAAGGACCTCGGGGCTCGTACCAGTCGGGCGTTCCGTCGCGGCTCTGCCCCGATGCCGTCGCCGCGGCGAGCAGCATGAGGGCGCCTGTGATACAACGCCGCGCGCGATGAAAGTCCACGAGTACCAAGCTAAAGAGATTTTGCGCCGATACGGCGTTCCGACGCCACGGGGCATCGTGGTCGATCACCCCGAGGATGCGAGAGGGGCCGCGAAACAACTCGGTGGACGCGTTGTTGTGAAAGCGCAAATTCACGCCGGAGGCCGCGGAAAAGGCGGAGGAGTCAAGCTCGCGAAGGATGCCGACGAAGCGGCCGATCTGACGAAAAAAATGATCGGCATGCGGCTGATCACGCATCAGACCGGACCGGAAGGACGCGAAGTCCGCAAGGTGCTGATCGAAGAAGCCCTCAACATCGACCGCGAGCTCTACCTCGGCATCACCCTCGACCGCCGCATCGGGATGCCGGTGATCATGGCGTCGAAACAGGGCGGAATGGAGATCGAGGAAGTCGCGGCGCGCGATCCGAAGGCCATCCACCGCGAGGCGATCGACGGTGTCCTCGGCGTCCAGCCGTTTCAGGCGCGCGGCGTCGCCTACGCGCTCGATCTCACTGGCGACGCTTACAAGAAGTGCGTCAGCTTCGTGCAGAAGTTGATGACGGCTTACATCCAGACCGATGCATCGCTGTTGGAGATCAATCCGCTGCTGGTGACGAAGGAAGGCAACGTCCTGGCGCTCGATTGCAAGATGACTTTCGATGACAACGCGCTTTTTCGGCATCCAGACATCGTCGAGATGCGCGATCTCAACGAGGAAGATCCGCTGGAGGTCGAAGCGTCGAAGTTCGGGCTGAACTACATCAAGCTGGAAGGCACCGTCGGCTGCATGGTCAACGGCGCCGGCCTGGCGATGGCGACGATGGACATCATCAAGCTGGCGGGCGGCGAGCCCGCGAATTTTCTCGATGTCGGCGGCGGCGCGAGCGCGGAACAGGTCAAGAATGCTTTTCGTATCATTTTGAGTGACAAGAATGTGAAAGCAATTTTGATCAATATTTTCGGCGGGATCATGCGCGGCGACCGCA
>JALYZI010000216.1 GCA_030948915.1 Acidobacteriota bacterium | reverse complement strand
AGGCGAAGCAGTATCGTGACCAGGTGCTGAAGAGCCTCGAATAGGTGGCCGGTTGCCGGTGGCCGGTTCCCGGCAATTGGCCACCGGCAACCGGCCACTCTAGAATGCGGGCTATGAAAAAGCTCCTGCTCGTTCTGCTGCTGGCAGCGACGCCGGCAATCGCAAAAGAAGTTCTCCCGTTCATCGACAACGATTACGGGAAGGCTCTCGCTCAGGCCAAAAAGAAGAACGTTCCGATCTTCGTCGACGCCTGGGCTCCGTGGTGACACACCTGTCGCTCGATGCGCGCGTTCGTCTTCACGGACAAAGCGCTCGAGCGGTACGCCGGACAGTTTGTCTGGCTCGCGATCGATACTGAAAACTCGACGAACGCCAACTTTCTGACGAAATATCCGATCAACGTCTGGCCGACGCTGATGATCATCGATCCGAAGAAGGAATCGGTGGCGCTGCGCTACGCCGGCGGCGCGACTGTTCCACAGCTCACGAAGTTGCTGAGCGACGGCGCGAAGGTGGTGCATGGCGCGAACGGCAAGGCCGACGAGGCCATCGCGCGCGGCGATCGCCTGGTCAATGAAAAGAAGAACGCCGAAGCGGTCGTGGCTTACGAGGAAGCGATCAAGAGTGCGCCGAAGAACTGGTCGCGACTCGGCCGCGCCGCCGAATCGCTCACGTTCGCGTTCTATGGATCGCGCGATTACGACCGCTGCGCCACGGAAGCGCTGGCGCTGTATCCGCGCGTGAAAGGGACGTACGCGTCGATGAATGTCGCGAGCATGGGCCTCGCCTGCGCGAGCGAGAAGCCGGAGAATCGCGCGACGTTCGATGCACTCGAGAAGACCACGCGCGAGACGCTCGACAATCCGAAGATTCCGCTCTCCGGCGACGATCGATCGGGCCTGTACGAGACGCTCATCAGCGCGCGCGAAGCTCTCAAGGATGAGGAAGGTGCGCAAAAACTGCGCAACGACTGGGCAGCGTTCCTGGAAGGTGAAGCGAAGAAGGCGAAGACCGCCGAACAGCGCGCCGTTTACGACTCGCATCGCATCACGGCGTATATCGCGCTGAAGCAACCGGAGCGCGCGATTCCGATGCTCGAAGAGTCCGAGCGCGACTTCCCGACCGACTACAACCCGCCCGCGCGGCTCGGCCTCATCTATCGCACGATGGGGAGGTACGACGACGCGCTGGCGGCCTACGATCGGGCGCTCACCAGGGCGTACGGTCCGCGAAAGATCGGCATCCTGCGCGGAAAAGCCGACAGCTACGCCGGAAAGGGCGACAAGGAATCGGCGAAGAAGACGATCGAAGAAGCGATTCGATTCGCGGAGTCACTGCCCGACGGGCAGCGGAGCGATTCGGCGATCGCGTCGCTGAAGAAGAAATTGGAAACGCTGTAAAGACGCGATCGCGATGAGGGCGATCAGAGTTACGACGCTGATCGCCCTTCCGATCACGAACGCATCGGGCAGATACACGACGCGCACCTGGTGATCGCCGGCCGGCACATAGACGCCGAGGAATGCGTAGTTCGCGATCTGGATCTGGACGCGGCGGCCGTCGATGTAAGCGCGCCAGCCCTTCCAGGCCGGTTCGGAAACCACCATCCATCCGTCCCGGGCCATCGCAACCTGCAATCGAAATCCGTTAGGCCGGCGCGCGATCGAGACTGTTCCGGGACCATTCGCCCGATCGTGCAGCCGCATCGGCGCATCAATCCATGCGACCTCGCGAAAATCGGTGACCTCCTGCATCGCTGCGAATGTCGTATCGATGCCCACGCTGCGTCCGACCACCAGACGATTCGGCACGAATGCCCGTGGCAGGACGCGCTCGTTTTCGAGCAGCCGCGCTCCGCGCTGCGATGCCACGACGTGCCATCCGGGCGGCGGGTCGTCGGTGCTGATCGCATAACGCACGTTGAGAAACGACAGAAACGGTCTCTTCAGATCGTAGACGCGGTTGACCCACACCGGTTGCCCGACGCACCAGAGGTCGTACGTCGACGTGTAGCGCTCGAGCGTCAACGCTTCGTATCCGCGAACATCTTCGAGCTCGTAGAGCGCGCTGGTGCCGGGAATGAACGCGTGGTGCTGGCCGACGATGCGAAACGGCTCGCGAATGTTTTTCAGCGGCTCGAGAATTGGAATCGGCGGATACGCGAATCGCCGCGGTAACGTCGGATAGATGTCGCCGGCGGTGAGGAAGCGCTGTACGAGCAAAATCGCGAGAATCCATGCGGCGCCGGGCCGCATCACGATCAAGGCGAAAATCGCGAGACAACCGATCTCGGCGAACACGGCATATCGCGACCACTGCGGAAAACCGTTGACGTCAACGATGCCGCTGCGTTGAACCCACGCGGTGCCGATCGTGATGAACAGCAGCGTCGCGAATGCGGCGTAGACCGCGACGCGATCGCCGCCGCGGCGAATCAGTTCCTCGACACCGAGCGCAGCCAGCAGGGCCATCGAGAAAGCGGCGGCGAAAGAGAACCTTTCGGTGATGGTCATGTCGAACAGCGGAATGTGCTGCAGCGCGTTCGCGAGTGGCGTCCACCCCGTGCGAGCCACGATTCCGAAGAGCGCCATCACGGCGAAGAACCGCGTTTCGGCGCGACGCGAACGCACGATTGCGTAGATCGCCGCCGCGAGAACGATGCTCCCGACCGCGGCGCTGTCGAGCGGCACATCGCGCACGCCCGGCAGATTCCATCGCCGTCCGGACGCGAAGGGAAAAAAGTCGGTGATGATCCGCGCGACGCTTTGCGCGCCCGGCGCGCCGTGCGATTGGTGCGACCAGACCTGCCTGCGGTATTGATAATCGCCGCTCTGCGGAGCGGCATCGAGAATTGGAAGCAGGTAGATCGCCGTGAGGAGCAATGCGATGACGCCGGCCGCCACAGCGGAGAGAATTCCGCGAGCCAGATCGCGCCGCACGCGAACCAGCTCGAACAATCCGTAAATGCCGCCGACGAAGACCGCGTGCAGCGCCGTCTCAGGATGTCCGGCCAGCACGAGAAGCGTGAGCGCGATCATCAGCAATGTCGCGGACGCGATGCCCGGTTGCCGCACGCACCGCCGCGCGCCGAGGAGGACGAGAGGAAGGAAGGCCCACGAGCCGCCGATCGCCCACAAAATGAAAAACGCGACGGGAGTCGAGAACATGAAGCCGGCGGATGCGATCATCGCGGTCGAAGGACGACATCCGATGTCGCGCGCAAACAGAAATGCGCCGAGACCTGCGATGAAGAAATTGATCGCGACGGTGAAGGTCAGGCTGTCCGGAATCGGTAGTAAACACGCCAGCAGCGTGAACGGACTGTAGACCGCGGGCTGCGCGCCGGCGGCCAGCAGCGATCCGGAAAGTACGAACGGATTCCACAGCGGCCACTGGTGATGCGCGAGCGCGTACTGCACCGCCTTGCGCCATGGAATCATCTGGGAGTAGAGATCGGTGAGGACTCGGTTGTGCGGCAGCGGGACTCCCAGGGGGCCGCGCATGTCCTGGAGGGGCTCGGTGAGGTAAGGAAGATCGATCGGCGCGTAGACGCCGCCGGTCAACAGCGCTTTTCCGGCGAAACAAAACGGCAGCAGCACCAGGGCCGCCGCCGCTCCCCGACTGACCGGCATGACGTACCGATGCGCGAGCCACAACAAACCCGCCGCGGTCGCCGCATACAGCACGAGCGCCATCTCGGCGGAATATACGTTAGCCGCGCGACGGACGTCGTCGAATCACAGACGACGGAGCGACAGTGACCGCGATGCTGTTCGCGCTGCCGCACGGCGAGGTGACGCGCACCCAGAATTGCGTTGGCGCCGCAATCGCGGGCGTGATCAGCGCCGGCGCGCTGCCGCCGGTCGGATGGCTGAAGTCGAAAACGGCTCCGACATACCATTGATAGACAAGCGATGTCCCGCTCGCCGCGATGTTCAGGATGGCCGTCGCGCCGTTGCCCACGACTTGATCCTGCGGTTGTGTCGTAATCACCGCGGCGCGGCACGAGGAGACAACATTGAGCTGCGCGCTGCGACTGTCGATCGTTCCGCAGTCGTTCGAGATGCGCGCCCAATAGGCAGTGGAATTGAGCAGTAGCGGCGTGGTGAACGAGGACTGATTCGCGTTCGTCACCGGCCGGGTCGTGTCGCCCGGCGATCCTTCGAACCACTGGTAGCTTTCGGGCTTCGTTCCGGTATCGCCCACGAAGACGACTGCGCTCGATCCCGAGAGCACGTCGCCGCTGGTCGGCTGAATGACGATCGCCGGAGCGTTGCACGGCTGCACGGTGACGACAACCGCGTCGCTGTCGGCGAATCCGCCGCAATTGTTCGTCACGCGCACCCAGTAGTTTGTGGTCACGATCGGATGGACGGTGATCGTGCTGCCGCTGCCGGCGGGAGTCGCCGTCGATCCGGGCGTTCCGACGAACCACTGGAAATTCAGCCCCGTGCCGCCGCTTGCGTCGACCGTCAGCGTCGTGCTCCTTCCCTCGATGATGAGAGTCGGCAGCGAGAGCGAATTGATCTGCACTGCCGGACAACCATTGACTGTCACGGTGGTGGTGTTGCTGTCGGCGGGCGTTGTTCCGCAATTGTTCGAGACGCGGACCCAGTAGTTCGTCGTGACGGCCGGCTGCACGGTGATCGATGCCGCGTTTGCGCCCTGGATCGGCTGCGAGACGTTCCCCCGCGATCCGATGAACCATTGATATTGCAGCGGCACGTCACCGGTCGCGATGACCGTGAGGGTCGCAGAAGTATTGATGATGGCGGCCGGCTGCGGCTGCGTCACGATCGTCGCTGGGTTGCATGTGGGGACGATTGCACCACTGCCGTAAACCGCAGCGATCGCTTCCTGGTCCCACGCCTGGAGCGTCGATCCCAATGCATCGTTATTGAAGTTGACGCTCGAGTTCATGATCGCGTTGGAGGTGCTCGTCCCACCAGGCGGCGGATCGTCGGAATGGCGAAGGCCGAGCGTGTGTCCGAGCTCGTGAGTAATGGTGTGAATGAAACCGTTGCCGGCGAGGCCGGCTCCCGTGATGCCGTCCTGAACGACGAGATCGGCTTCGACGATCGTCAGGAACGTTTCGCCGAAAGCGGTGTGCGTCGCTCCTGTTGTCCACGCGCCCCCGATCGCGAGCGTTGCGCCCGATTGTGATTGAAAAGAACCGGGGATCTCATTCGAGGGATCGTTGAATTGGACCGTGTTAACTCCGTCGGAGTTTCCCGACGAACCGAAGCCGCTCTGCGATATCGGCGTCGTGCCGCCGTATTGGTAAACAATGTTGGAATTGGGATCGTTCGTCCACGCCGCGAGACCGGCGCTCAACGCTGTCAGCCCGCCATTTGGCGCACCGGGCTGTGTGCCATGACTCAAAAAGACGACGCCGGAGGGAAAACGGTTCCATCGCAACCCACGCCCGCCGATCTGCAGGAGATACGTTGACGCCGCGGCGTTGACGGCGGGATGGAGACTCTGCACCGCGATGCGCGGATTGGTGACGAAGTAGTCGGCTGCGGCGCGGCGTCCGGCCGCGGTCTCGCGGACGAAATGGAGAAATCGCGCTGCATCGCGCGATTGCTCGCGATGCGGCTCACCGGTGGCCGCATCCCATCCGATCAGTTCCTCCGAGTCACGGACCAGCAGGCCATTCGCAAACGCGAACTTGCCGACGACCATGTTTTTCGAGACCCATTCCTGTCGATCATTCGTCTCGAGAAAGAGGAGGACGCGTTCGCCGATTTCATAGTGCGGACTGCCGGGTACGGTGTAGGCGATCTCGCCGATCGCGCCGCCCAACTCGACCACGTTGATCATCTCGCCGGTCTCGAGCGGTCCCTGGATCGCTTCATCGACGCGCAGCGGGGTCACCGTCTCGATCCAACCGCCTGGCGCCCATCGCGAATGCGAATCTCCGGCGGTCGCCACAACGATCGCCTTCGACGCGTGAACCAGCGATTCATCCGTCGGGACGATGAACGTCGCCGCGAGGGCGGACGTCGCCGCGAACGCAGCAAGGGCGAACAGGCGTTTCATTGGGCGAGCCTCACGATGGTACACAAGATCGATGACGCGATTGCATGACGGCGGTCACGCGCGTCGGATCATCCGGCGCCCGAAGTAGAGCGCGCCGAACACGCCGACCAGCGCCGTGATCACGACCAGAACGCTCGCCGATGTCGAAAACATCCGCGGATACCGAATCCGATTCGTCACCAGCAAGGCCGCCATCGTGAGGTAGAGCAGGACACGGACGGCGTAGAGCACCGGAGTCGGCTTGCGGGAGCGGAGGGAGTCGCTCCACAGTATCCACAGCATCACCGTCAACGCGGCGATCGCAAGTCCGGCCGGCGGAATCATTTCAGTTTGTCGTACGCCTCGGCATCGAACCCGAAAACTGCGCGTTTCGAGCCGCCCACCACGATCGGACGGCGGATGAGATTGGGATCTTCCATCATCAGGTCGATGGCCTGCTTCTTGGTGAGTTTGCGCGCGCCGAGGTTGCGGGCTTTGTAGGCGGGGCTGCGCTTGTTGAGAAACGCATCGAGGTGCGATTCGTCGATCAGGCGCTCGAGCAGCGCACGCGAGGGCGGCTCTTTTGCGAGATCGTGCCTGACCATTTCGAAGCCTTCGTCCGCGAGGTAGGCGACCGCCTTCCGGCAGGACGTTCAACTCGGCTTGAGGTAGATGTCGACTTTCTTCATGGCGCAGCGGCTATGATATCGCCAGGAATTTTGGTCGGCGGCGGGCGTTAGCGGTCGTGTCCTGCCGAGTGGGGCCGTAGCTCAATTGGGAGAGCGCCTGAATGGCATTCAGGAGGTCGACGGTTCGATCCCGTTCGGCTCCACCAACTCGCCAATGTCTCCGCCGCATCCGGAGCGCCTGTACGACATGTGACGCAGTGACGCGCTACGGCAACGCGTAAGCGATCACAGAGTCGCCCATCGTCGTTCCGTTCTTTCCATGGCCGCCGGCGCAGATGACGACGTACTGCTTTCCGCGATAGCGATACGTCATCGGCGTCGACTGCGCGCCGGCGGGGAGATGCTGCTCCCACAACACATTTCCAGTTTCGACGTCGAATGCCCGCAGCGTGTCATCGAGAAGAGCCGCGGAGATGAAAATGAGGCCGCCGCCGGTGACGAGTGGTCCTCCAAACTCCGGCATCCCGTTGATCGTGAAACCCTCCGGCGTCGTCAATTTCCCGAGCGGGACAGACCAGCGCTTCGAACCATCCGAAATATTGACCGCGACCAGCAGCCCCCATGGAGGCGCAATGCAGAAGGCCTTGGAAGGAGACTCGAGTTCCTTCCGGTACATCGCGAACGGCGTTCCGCGTTGGCGAGCGAATTCGCCGGTCATGCGGTTGTTGTCGGCGGTCCGCAGCTCGCCTTCCAGTTTGTCGCGCGGAATGAGACGGACCGTCATCGGGATGCGATTGACGCCCGCGACCAGCAGTCCACGCACCGGATCGTACGCCGCTCCGCCCCAATTCACGCCGCCGCCATTTCCGGGAAACACGAGCGTTCCCTGAACCGAGGGAGGCGTAAAGATTCCTTCGTATCGCAGCTTTGCGAATTTCTGCCTGCACAGTTCGCGATCTTCCGGAGTGGGACCCCACATGTCATCGGCTGACAGTTGCGTGGACGCGAGGGGCGGATTCGTCGGGAAAGGTTGCGTCGGCGACGCGACCTCGCCGGGAACATCGCTCTTCGGCACGGCGCGTTCCTCGACCGGAATCAGCGGCTTGCCCGTGCGCCGATCGAGAACGAAGAGATGTCCCATCTTCGTCGTCACCGCGATCGCCGGAGTGCCTTTGAAGTCGACCAGCGTCGGCTGCGAAGCGACATCGAAGTCCCACAGATCGTGATGCACGACCTGGAAATGCCAAACGACCTTTCCGCTCCTGGCGTTGATTGCGACGACCGAATTCGCGTAGCGATTGTCGCCAGGACGCCGCCCGCCGAAATAGTCAGGACTCGGACTGCTGGTCGGCACGAACACCATTCCGAGGGCGGGATCTGCGGACATCGTTGCCCAGGCGTTGGCGGCGCCGGCCCTTGATCCTTCCGGCATCGGCAGCAGCGGATCGAATGTCCATCGCACTTTGCCGCTGCGGACGTCATACGCGCGCACGACCCCGCGGCCCTGGTCAACGCTTCCGTTGTCGCCGATCGATGAGCCGACGACAACCGTGTCGCCAATGATCGTTGGCGGCGAAGTCACCTCGTAGTCGGGCCCCCACATCGCTTCGGCATCACGGCGCAGATCGATTTCACCGCGATTGCCGAAGTCCTTGCAGATCGTTCCCTTCTTCCCGTCGATCGCGATCAGCCGCGCGTCGATCGTGCCAATGAAAACGCGGCGCTCAGCGCCCGATCGCCACACCGCAACGCCTCGGGACGTCACCTCGGAGTAGCCGAAGCCGCGATCGACCTGCGGATCGTACGACCACTTTTCCTTTCCGGTCGACGGATCGAGCGCGATCACTTTGTCGAACGGCGTGGAGACGTAGAGCGTGCCGTCGACCATCACAGCGGTCGCCTCGAATGCCGCTTTCTGATTGAGGTCGGTGACAGGTTGCAGGGCGCCGGTGTGATAAGTCCACGCCGCCTGCAGATTCGCGACATTCGCGCGATTGATGTCGGCGAGCTTCGAGTAGTGCGAACCGCCGGGATCATTTCCGTAGGCGCGCCATTCGACATCGGTTTTTGATTGCGCAAAAACGGAAACCGCCAAAAAGAAGACGAGCGTGAGAACTCTTTTCATGACGGGGATGATAAGCGCGCCGTACTTATTTCGGATATCGTGATTTCCGTCACGAAATCGGACATGTCGCAGGAATATGAATGACCGATGGCTCGGGTCGCGCCGGTCCTCTCCTCAACTGCGACGCGCCTGCTCATCGTCGACGATGATGCGCGGTACGCGAGTGGGCTGCGCGAGCTGCTGACCGAGAGCCTCGACGATCTCGTGATCACTCATGTCACGACGATCGATGCCGCCTGCCATCGCGTCGACACCGGCGGTATCGATGTGGTGCTGCTGGATCTCGGTCTCCCCGATGCCGACGGCCTGGAGGCTCTCGAACGTCTTCACGACTGCATCACCGAGATTCCCATCATTGTGCTGACGGCGCGCGCCGACGAGGCGCTGGCGCTGGCGGCGCTGAAAAGCGGCGCGGAAGACTATCTCGTCAAGGATGCCGTCGATCACACGACGCTGGGACGCTCGCTTCGCTACGCCCTCGAACGCCACCGCGTCATCCGCGATCTCAGCCGCGTCACGAAGGAACTGCAGGTCGCGAATGCCAGCCTCGAGAAACTCACGCTGCTCGATCCGCTGACCGAGCTGCTGAACCGGCGCGGACTGCAGCAGGCATTGACGCGAGAGATCAAGCGCATCGAGCGTGAGAGCATCGAGGTGCTGGTCCTGCTCGTCGATATCGACGACTTCAAACGTGTAAACGACTCGTTCGGGCACGCAGTGGGCGATGTCGCGCTCCAGGAGATCGCGCTGCGGCTGCGCAATTCGGTCCGCGGCGTCGACCACGCGTGCCGCATCGGCGGCGATGAGTTCCTTCTGCTGCTGCCGAACGCCGATCCGGTCGAGGCCGCGCGGATCGCCGAGCGCGCGCGTGTGTCGATCGCGACGATGGTCATTCAGCACAGCGCCGGAACGCTCCGCCTCACCGCCAGCGTCGCCGCGATGCTTCTCCGCCGCGACACACCATCCATTGATGAATTGCTGACTCGCGCGCATCAGTTGCTCCAGCGCAGCAAACGCGACGGCAAGAATCGCGTCGTCTACGAAGACGAAGAATTCGACGACACCGCGAAGCGCGCGGATGCGCAAACGGATCTTTGCGCGAATCTGGCGCAGGGCAAGTATCTCAAGACCGTGAAGCAGCCGATCTTCCGTCTCACCGATGAAGTGCCGGTGGCCTACGAGTTCCTCAGCCGGTATTCGAACGGCGTCTTCGAGATGCCCGACAATTTCTTCCGTGTCTGTGCCGAGAAAAATGTTCTGACGCTTGTCGATCACCACTGCCTGCGCTCCGCCGTTCGGTCGGCGAGCGCCATTCCGCAGCGCGCGCGGTTTCACATCAACCTGTTTCCGTCGACACTGATTGCGATTCCGACAGAGCACCTTCTGGCGTCGTTTCCGCAACCGATTCCACCGCACACGTACTGCGTGGAGATCAGCGAGCAGCAGATCATCGGCGACCCGTCGTATCTGCTCGAGCCGGTCCACGCGCTGCGCGATGCCGGAGTGCTGATCGCGGTCGATGACGTCGGTTTCGGAAACAGTTGTCTGGAGAGCCTGATCCTGTTCGAGCCGGACATCATCAAAATCGATAAGCGCTGCATCATCGGTTTGAGCGGCGATCGCGCACGAACTGAATCGCTCCGGCGCTACGTCAATCTCGCGCACACGCTCCACTCCGAGGTAGTGGCGGAAGGGGTGGAGACGCGGCGGGAACTGGCTGTACTTCGAGACCTCAAAGTGAGATACGCACAAGGTTTTCTCTGGGGAAAACCCGCATAGCAACTTTGTGATCCATCGCACAAGGTCTTGAGCGATCGGTTGGCTAGGATGAGGTGAAATGTTGGTCGAGCCGGTATTCCATTTCCTCGTCGGGTCGGCGAGCGCGGCGTTCACCGGTGCGGCGCTGGTGGGATACATCGCCCATCAGAGATCGGCAGTCTTCTTCACGACTGCTGCCGGCGCAACGGCGTTTCTCTTCACCGTCCACATGCCCGAGACACCGACGCAGATTCTCCTGATCTGCCTGTCGACTGCCGTGGCCGAGCTGGCCGCGGTGCACGCTGTCGCGCACCACAAACGCTGATCAACCGCTGTGCGTCGCGACATCGACGGCCTGCTGCAGCAGGCGTCCGACTTCCAGACAGTGCCGCGCCGAATCGTGCTCGCGGCGTTCGTGAAAGAGCCAGGCAGATCTCCACAACGACTCCACGCAGAGAGCCTCGAACGACAGAAGGACATCACGCTCGACGACCGTCAGCCCCTTCGGACGTGATGCCGTCATTAGATTGATCGCGCGATTCACGTTGTTGGTCAAGCCGTTGATGCGCTCTCCCGAATTCGAAATCGTCTGATCGATCTGCGCGATCATGCTTTCGTACTGATCCATCGGCTCCCCTCTCGATTCACTTCGCGACATTCGTTTTCGCGAGCGCCGCCCGGATCCCGTCGGCAATTTCCTTCGGCGCGCCGAGGCCCCAGAAATGCAGAAAGAAGAGGCGCGGAGATTCGCCCAGCATGTGCGAATGCACGGCCGTCACGCGAATGCCGTGGGCCTCGAGATCCTTGATCACCGGATTGACTTCACTTGCGATGAGGACGAAGTCGCCGGTGGTGGCAACCTTGTCGCCGGCTCTCTGAAAGTTCACCGCCGTCGCGACTCCCATCGTCGGCGGAATCGTCACGCCCTCCTCGGCGATCGTCTCCGCACGCGGAATTCCGAATTGCAACACGCGGCCGTTGTTCGTTCCCTGACGCTGCAGAATGCCCGACACGATCGTGAACGCGGCCTCGTCTTTCTTGTCGGGCGTGACCGGTTCCGCAGGAGTCATCGGCGTGGCGGTCGTCGCGAGCGCCTTCTGCAGCGTCCGCGCGAGTGCGGCCGGATCGCCATGACCCTCGTAGTGCACGTAGGCGATCGGCGGCGATTCGTCCAGAAGATGGTTGTGGATCGCCGTGATCTCCATTCCCCCGTACTGCAGCGTGCGAAGAACCGGCTCGACTTCTTTCGGAAGAAGCACGAGATCGCCCATCACCATGTCGGATGAGAATGCGGCCCACGAACCGAGCGCGAGCGGAGGCTCGAGGCGGACGCGCGCGATCGTGACTTTGAGATCGCGACGCGGAAACCCGTAACGGTGAACATTTCCGGCCACTGCTTTTCCGGTTTGTTTGAGCGTCGTGTCAACGCTCTGCCACGGTTCGGCTGCCAACGCGGAAACAGCGGGCAAAAGGGCGATTGCGAGGATTGCCTTCAACATGGGCGAATGATAACGTTCGCGCCCTCGCAAGAGGACGGTTCATTGCGGCGAGCACGCTGTTTCTAATCCTCAGCGACGCGCCGCGCGGCAGGTCCAGTCCCCGTTGGCATCGAGTCTGAAGCTTCGCGGAACGGGTCGGGAAACGAGGTAGGCCGACAATGTTTGATGACGTCCTCATCGAATCGGCGGGTAAAGACAAGACAAAAGGTCGTGGTGTAACGACCATCATCTCGGTGGTCGCGCACGTTCTCATCATCGGCCTCGTCATCCTCGCCGCGAAACACATCAAGGAACATCCCGAGGTGATCGAGAAACCGATCCAGGCGTTCATGG
>JALYZI010000208.1 GCA_030948915.1 Acidobacteriota bacterium | reverse complement strand
TCGGGCGTCAGGCGTCAGATGTTAGGCAGAGCCCGACGCCTGACGCCCGACGCCTGATGCCTTACTTCGATATCCCGCTCGACCTGCCGCACGCAGGCCGGATCGCCGATCGCATTGTGGCCCTCCTCGAGAAACACACCGAGGAGATGGGACTCGACGTGCCGGAGGTGATGGACACCGCCGACAAACTCTCGAGTTACCTCTTTCGCAACGCGGGTGGCGACGACAATCCGCCTCACGCGAACGAAGTCCGCGATCACGCAGCGGGGTTAGGCCGGCAGCTCGTCAGCGCCATGGAGGTCGCCCACGTCACCGGCGACCGCCTCGGCCAACTCGTGCGCAATCTCTTCGAATGTCTCGAGCTCGGAAAAGAAGGGGCGGAGATCTCACTCCGCGCCGGAGAAAATCCAAAATCACTACAGAGGCCAATATGATGAAACGCTTTTTTCTGATCGCACTTTTCGCAGTCACGGCAGGCGCAGCGCGCATCACACCGGCCGATCGCGCCAAAGCCGTCAACGTCAGCGATCCGCAGATTTCGCCCGATGGCAAGTCGATCGTCTGCGTAGTTTCGCGGCCGAATCTGAAAGACGATCGCTACGACACCGAGCTCACATTGATCGACGTCGCCAGCGGGACGCCGCGTCCGCTCACGTTCGAGCGTCGTGGCATCGCGTCGCCGCGATGGTCGAGCGACGGCGAGCGCATCGCATTTCTCGCGAATGCCTCGAGCGATCGCGATGCGAAGCGTCAGCTCTGGACGGTTTCGATGCGCGGCGGCGATCCGCGGCGTCTCACCGATGCGAAGCAGGGCGTGCAGCAGTTCGCGTGGAGTCCCGATGGATCGCAGATCGCGTTCGTCAGCGCCGACGATCCGGCAGCCGGTGAGGACAAGAACAACAAGGCATTCGAGATTGTCGACGACGATTTTCTCATTCGCGAGGCGGTCACGCCGTCGCACGTCTGGGTGATCGGCGCAAACGGAGGCAACGCGCGCCGCGTCACGAACGGAGCGTGGAGCGTTCCCATCGCCCACCCGCCCGGCCCGGCCCCGTCGCCGCTTTCCTGGTCGCCCGATGGAAAAACAATAGCAATTACCAAGCGCGATAATGCGCATGAGAAAACACCTAACATTTCCCGCGTGGTGCTGGTCGATGTCGCAACCGGTACGACGCGCCGGCTCACAACGCACGATCTCGACGAGACGCAGCCGGTGTACTCGCCCGACGGCAGCCGCATCGCGTACTGGCATCCGCAGGGCGGGGTGCGCGAGAGCCAGAATGCGATTTGGATCGCACCGGCGAGCGGCGGCGATGGAAAAGAAGTTACCGGCTCGATCGATCGCAATGTCTTCCGCGCGGTCTGGATGCCGGACGGAAAATCGTTTCTCACTGGCGGCCATGACAGCACCTCAACCGCGTACTGGATCGTGCAAGCCGACGGCGGCTCCGCGCGCCGTCTCGACCTCGGCGACGTCGAGCCCTACTGGGGTTTCTGGATCGACGCCTCGGTCGCGCCTAACGGAGCGATCGCATTCACTGGATCGACAGCAACGCACCCGCGCGAACTGTACGTCCTTGATTCGCCGGCATCGAAGCCGCGCCGTCTCACAGATTTCAATCGCGAGATCGCCGCGCTCGAGTTAGGCCGCGTTGAAACAATTCGATGGCAGAACGAGGGAATGCAGCAGGATGGAGTGCTGATCTATCCGCCGGGATACGACGCGTCGAAGAAATATCCGCTCGTGCTGTACATTCACGGCGGACCGCGCGCCTCGTCGACGACCGGATTCTCGGCGCTGCCGCAGGAGCTGGCGGCCAACGACTGGATCGTCTTTCAGCCGAACTATCGCGGCAGCGACAACCTTGGCAACAAATACACGACCGCGATCTCGAATGATTCCGGTGCAGGTCCGGGACGCGACGTGATGGCCGGCGTCGAGGAAGTGAAGAAACACGCTTCGGTCGATACCGATCGCATCGTTGTCGGCGGCTGGTCGTACGGCGGCTACATGACGTCCTGGATGATCGGTCACTATCCGATCTTCAAGGCCGCGGTCTCCGGCGCGGCCGTCAATAATCTGGTCGATCAGTATGTGTTAGGCGACGGTGGACTCGGCCGCCGTTTCACATGGGGATCGCCGTTCTCGACGCCCGAGAATCTCAAGAAGTACATCGATCAGTCGCCGATCACGTACGCCAGCAAGATCAAGGCGCCGACATTGATCATGTCGGACACCGGCGATGTGCGCGTGCCGATCACGCAGTCGTTCGAGATGTACCGCGCCCTCTCCGACAACGGCGTGCCGGTGCAGTTCATCGCATTTCCAGTCAGCGGCCACAGTCCCGACGATCCCGTCCATCAGGCCGAGATCTCGAGGCGCTATATCGATTGGTTCAAGAAGTACCTGAAGTAAAGGAGTGAGGAGCGATGAGAAAGTTTGCGGCAGTCTTATTGATGGGATGTTTTGCAACCGCTGCGATCGCGAAGTCGCACGTACCGACGGCCAATACCCACGCCGCGATCAAGTCGTACGTGCAACAGGCGGCGAAGGTCGTCGCGAAGAGCGGACCGTCGTGCAGCACGTTCGGCAGTAAGGATTGGGCGAGCGGCGACTACTACATCTTCGTCCTCGGTCCGGACGACAAGATCGTCTGCCATCCGAATGCATCGATGGTCGGGAAAATGAACACCGACGTCGTCGACGCCAACGGTAAGAAGGTGGGTGTCGAGATTGTCGCGAACGCCAAAAAGAAAGGCGGCGGCTGGACCGACTACGTCTGGCCGCGGCCCGGAACGACGAACCCGGTGCCGAAGATGACCTACTCGACCCGAGTCCAAGGGCCGGGCGGCAAGTGGTATGTCGTTGCGGCGGGTGGGTACGAATTGAAGTAGCTACTGCGACGCCGCTTCTGCCGGCCATCCGCCACCGAGAAAGATTTCGATCGCCGGGAAGACGATCTGCGGCTGCTCGGCGTGCGGGAAGTGTCCCGTGTGCGCCAGTCGAAGAATGCGCGCGTCGGGCAGCGCAGTCACCCATTCCGACACCATCGCCATCGGAATCGCATCCTCTTCTCCGTGGATGATCAGCGTCGGCGCTTTGACTTTCGCCAGAGCGTCGATCCAGTTCCAATCGCCGAGCGAGCCGAAGGTGGCGGGGTTGGTTTTCGTCGTGCCGTAGAGAATCGCGTTTCCCGGCGCCGCGCAGAGATCGGATTTCACAACCGTGATCGGAACATCCTTCGCGAGCCGCGGCGGCGTCATGATTCGCCAGTACTCGCGGCAGAGCGCGTTGACGTCTTTCGCGGCGGCCATTTCCTTCTGAATCTCGCTTGCGCGCATCCGATCGGCCTCGGTCACGCGGCTGCGAAGTGTCGCGCCGTACTCTTCGAAGAATTTCCCTTTTCGCGGCGGAATCGGCGATAGAAAGATCATGCGCTCGACGCGATCGGGATAGCGCATCGCGTAACTCGCTGCGATCGCCGGACCGAACGAATGCGCGATGAGAGTGACCTTGTCGAGGTGCAGATGTTTGCGAAGCGCCTCGAGGTCATCGACGTGATGATCGATGGTCAGCAGCTTCGTGTCGGCCGGCAATGTGGAGAGTCCGCCGCCGCGCTGGTCGTATTCGATGACGCGATGATGTTTCTCCAGCGGTGTGAGATCGCGCGCCAGCGACTCATGGTCCATTCCAGGACCACCGTGGATCACGATCACAGGCGTGCCGCGTCCCGTTGCGTTGTACCAGATGCGAACGCCGTCGCTGACCGTGACAAATTTGGCCGCGAACAACAGCGCGAGAAGCATGGGTAATGCTACACCGCGGCTGCGGATTTCTTCCGCGCGACCTCGCGCGAGGAGTGATCGAGAATCCGCTTGCGGATGCGGATCGACTTCGGCGTCACCTCGACCAGCTCGTCGTCGTCGATCCACTCGAGGCATTGCTCGAGCGTCATGATGCGCGCCGGCGCGAGCTGCACCGCGATGTCGGATGTCGACGCGCGCATGTTGGTCAGGTGCTTCTTGCGGCAGACCTGCACCACCATGTCGACGTCGCGCGAGTTTTCGCCGACGACCTGTCCGCCGTAGACCTTCTGTCCCGGCAGGACGAAGAGCGTCGAGCGCTCCTGCAGCGGCTCGATCGCGTAGGCCGTGGTATCCCCGGCTTCCTTCGCGACCAGCGCGCCGCGCGACCGGCTGGCAATCTCGCCGCGATACGGTCCGTACTCGAGAAACGTGTGGTACAGCAAGCCGGTGCCGCGCGTCTCAGTTAGAAACTCGGTGCGGATCCCGAAAAGGCCGCGCGTAGGAATCTTGAACTCGATGCGCACGCGACCACTGCCGGGATTGACCATGTCCGTCATTTCGGCACGGCGCGACTGCAACCTTTCCATCACTGTGCCGACGTGCTGTTCATCGATGTCGACGACCAGTGCTTCGTAGGGCTCCAACGTCTTGCCGTTGACCTCTTTGAGGATCACCTGCGGGCGCGAGAGCGCGAACTCGAACTCTTCACGCCGCATGTTCTCTGCCAGAATCGACAGATGCAGCTCGCCGCGGCCGCTGACTTCGAAACGGTCCGGCAGATCGGTGTCCTTGACGCGAAGGGCCACGTCTTTGCGCAGCTCGCGCTCCAATCGATCCTTGATATTTCGGGAAGTGACGTACTTTCCTTCGGTGCCCGAGAACGGGGAGTCGTTGACCATCCAGGTCATCGACACCGTCGGCTCGTCGATGGCGATCGGCACCAGCTGCTCGGGCTCGGTGGCGTCCGCAAATGTTTCGCCGATTTCGACGTCGGCGAATCCCGCGATCGCCACGATTTCTCCCGCAGCCGCCTCGGCCACTTCCTCGCGCTTCAACCCTTCGAAGATCGTGAGTTTCGAGACGCGTCCTTTTTTATGCGTACCGTCGCGCAGAATGAGGATGACGTCTTCCGCCTGCCTGATGCGGCCGCGTTGAATGCGTCCGATGCCGAGCCGTCCGACGTAGTCGTTGTAGTCGACGGCCGAGACCAGGAGCTGCAGCGGACCGTCGGCGTTGCCCGGCGGAGGTGGAATCTTCTTGAGGATCGCGTCGAACAGCGGCTGCACATCCATGTTGGTGTCTTCGAGCGACGTGCGCACGAAACCGGCGCGGCCGCTGGCATAGAGAATCGGAAAATCGAGCTGCTCGTCGGAGGCGCCGAGCTCGATCATCAGGTCGAACACTTCGTTGAGCACGGGCTGCGGACGCGCATCGCTGCGGTCGATCTTGTTGATGATGACGATCGGAAGGAGACCGAGGACGAGAGCCTTGCGAAGGACGAAGCGGGTCTGCGGCATCGGACCTTCGGCGGCGTCGACCAGCAGGATCACGCCCTCGACCATCGACAGAACGCGCTCGACTTCTCCGCCAAAATCGGCGTGGCCGGGGGTGTCGACGATGTTGATCTTGACCTCGCTCGGATGAATGAAGGAGGCCGGAAGATCGTGGCCCGAGGCGGTGTGGGTGGCTTCGTGATGCGCGCCTGGAGCATCGACGACGTATCGAACGGACGTGTTCTTCGCGAGGATCGTGATGCCGCGCTCGCGTTCGAGGTCATTCGAATCCATGACGCGCTCGTCGACCTGCTGATTGGCGCGGATCGCTCCCGCCTGCTTCAGAAGTGCGTCGACAAGAGTGGTTTTGCCATGGTCAACGTGGGCGATGATGGCCACGTTGCGGATGTCATATCGGAACTGCATGCGGGGCCTTCAACACGAGCGGCGACTATAATCATCCCTATTCATGACAATGACTTCCGGCTCGCGCCTCGGGCCGTACGAGATCGTCGCGCCCATCGGGGCGGGCGGGATGGGGGAGGTCTACCGGGCGCGGGACACGCGGCTTTCGCGCGACGTGGCGATCAAACTCCTGCCGGCGTCGGTCGCGAATGACGCCGACACGCTGCTGCGTTTTGAGCGCGAGGCCGAGGCCGCCGGGACGCTGAATCATCCCAATCTCGTCACGATTCACGAGTTCGGAACGCACGACGGTGCTCCGTTCATCGTGATGGAGCTTCTCGAAGGCCAGTCTCTGAGGAAAAAACTTGAGGAGGATGGCGCGCGTCTTCCGGTGCGCAAGGCGATCGAGTACTCGACGCAAATCGCGCAGGGACTGGCCTCCGCGCACGAAAAGGGTGTCGTTCATCGTGACCTGAAGCCCGACAACATCTTCGTGACCCGCGACGGTCGCGTCAAGATTCTCGATTTCGGACTCGCGAAACTCTCAACGGTCAGACGAGAAAATCTCACGCAAGCAAACACGGAAGCCCGCCAGACCGCGCCCGGGACGGTGTTAGGCACGGTCGGCTACATGGCGCCGGAGCAGATTCGTGGAGAACGTGTCGACCATCGGTCGGACCTCTTCGCGTTCGGCGCGATCTTGTACGAGATGCTTTCAGGAAAACGTGCGTTTCACGGCGACTCGGCCGTCGACACGATGAGCGCAATTCTGCATGACGACCCGCCGCAGCTCGGAAGGAACCCGAACATTTCGCCGGCCCTCGATCGGATCGTTCGCCACTGCCTCGAAAAAAATCCCGAAGAGCGATTTCAATCGGCGCGCGATGTCGCGTTCGATCTCGAGACGATCTCGGGGCTCAGCGGCTCCGCGCCGACAATCGCTCGAAAGCCGGTACCAAGACGACTCTGGCTCGCACTCGCTGCGGCATGTCTCGCCGGAATTGTTCTGGGAATTACCGCGATTCGATTATTGCCTCCTCGAGTCCCCGCAGGTCCGCAGCGGACATTCCGGCAACTCACGTTCCTTTCCGGCGTGGAGGGGCTCGGTTCTTTGTCGCCGGATGGCAAGAGCCTTGTGTTCACAAGCGATTCCTCCGGCAACGCGGACATCTATCTGCAGCGGGTCGATGGACAGAACGCGATCAATCTGACGAAGGATTCACCGGTCGCAGACATGCAGCCGGCATTTTCTCCCGATGGCGAACGCATCGCCTTTCGATCCGATCGCAACGGCGGCGGAATCTTCGTCATGGGTGTCTCCGGCGAGGCCGTGCGGCGGCTGACGGAATTCGGTTTCAATCCCGCATGGTCGCCGGACGGAACCGAGATTGTTTTCTCGAACGAAGGCTTCGAAAATCCGTACTCGCGCGCCGGTCTGGCGAACCTTTGGATTGTGAACGTCGGCCGCGGTGACGTCAGACAATTGACAAAGGCGGATTCCATACAACCGAGCTGGTCGCCGCACGGGCATCGGATCGCCTTCTGGGGACTCGTCGGCAACAGCGGGCGGCGAGACATCTGGACGATCGCGCCGCGTGGTTCGAATCCCGAGAAGACGATCCGCTCGGTGACGAGCGATGCTGCCGTCGATTGCAATCCGGTGTGGTCGCCGGACGGAAAGTATCTTTATTTCGAGAGCGACCGCGGCGGCACTTTGAACCTCTGGCGGGTTCCGATTGACGAGAAGAGCGGAGAAACGCGCGGTCAGCCGGAGCCTTTCACGGTTCCGGCGGCGAGTGTTCGAGCCTTTACGATCGCCGAGGCGAGTGACACTCGAATTGCCTACTCCAACATGTCGGCGACTGTTTCAATCGAGCGCTGCGACTTCGATGCGGTGCGCGGAACGATCAGCAACCGGACGCCGATCTTCAGCGGGTCGCTGATGCCGTCTGAAGTTCAAGTTTCTCCCGATGGGAAGCAGATCGCCTTCAATACCATCGGACAATCGGAGGGCATCTTCATCGTCAACTCCGATGGCACAGATCTCCGGAAGATCACGAACGATTCCGCTCGCAACCGCGGTCCTTCATGGTCGAGCGACGGCCAGACGATCTTTTTCTACTCCAATCGCGGCGGGAAATACGACATCTGGTCGATGCGCCCGGATGGCAGCGGCCTTCGTCAGATAACCAGAACGCCGCCATCGATCGAGTGGGCGCAGTATCCGCGGCAATCTCCCGATGGGTCCCGGTTGAGCTTCGAGAGCCGCTCCGACACGTACGTCGGGAGCCTGGCGCAGCAGCGTTTCGAGCGACTACCTCAATATGACGCACAACACGGATTCTTCGGCCTGGCGTGGTCGGCCGATGGTGACACGATCCTCGGCGCCATCAGTCCAACGACCGAAAGCCAGAGGGCCACCGGCGTCGTCACATACCGTCTCTCGACGAAACGATACGAGAAAATCAGCGATGACCACATTTCGGGAACCGCTGAGACGGTCTGGATACCGAACCGCAATGAGATTCTGTACCCGATGAAGAATCGTGTAGTGCTGGTCGACGTGAAGACAAAGTTGCGCCGGGAGATGACACCCGAGATTCCAGGGCTGCGCAACATCGGTCTTTCCAGTGATGGCCGAACGCTTTATCTTCTCGTCGGTCACGTAGACGCCGACCTCTGGCTGATGACGGAGCAGAAATGACGATCGCGGCCGGCGCGCGCCTCGGCCCGTACGAGATCGTCGCGCCCATCGGGGCGGGCGGGATGGGGGAGGTCTACCGAGCGCGCGATACGCGCCTCGACAGGCAGGTGGCCGTCAAGATCCTGCCGGACAGCTTTGCGGATAACGCGCAATTCAGAATTCGCTTTCAGCGCGAGGCGAAAACGATCTCCCAACTCAGTCATCCACATATCTGCGCGCTCTATGACGTCGGCGAGAACTACCTCGTCATGGAGCTGCTCGAGGGTCAGACGCTCGCGGATCGCCTCGCGAAAGGGCCGCTGCCGCTCGCTGACGTTTTGAAGTACGGGTCTCAAGTCGCGCAAGCGCTTGGAATAGCGCATCGCGCCGGAATCGTTCACCGCGACCTCAAGCCCGGCAACGTCATGCTGACGAAGCATGGCGCGAAGTTGCTCGATTTCGGTCTCGCCAAATGGGGTGCCGCGCCTTCACCGCCTGCGAGTGAGCTCACGCAACAAAAACCTCTTACCGCGGAAGGCATGGTCCTCGGAACGTATCAATACATGGCGCCCGAGCAGTTGGCGGCCGAGGAGCCCGACGCGCGCACGGACATCTTCGCGCTTGGATGCGTGCTGTACGAGATGGCCACCGGCAACCGCGCCTTCGATGGCAAGACGCGGACGAGCATCGTCGCGGCAATCATCAGTGGCGAGCCGCGTCCGATGGCTGAGTTGCAGCCGATGACGCCGCGCGCACTCGAGCATGTCGTCAGGAAGTGCCTCGCGAAAGATCCCGAAGATCGATGGCAAAGCGCGGCCGACATCGCCGAGGAGTTGCGGTGGATCGCCGACGAGGAACCGGGAGGCGTCACGACGCGGCGAGGATCGTGGCCGTCGATCGTTGCAGTCGCCATTGCCGCACTCATCATCGGCGCCCTCCCTGGATTGTGGTTGATGCGGCGGCCTTCGAGTCCACCGACACTTCGATACGTGGATATCTCAGCGCCCGAAGGAGTATCGTTCATATTCGACACCGCGACAGCAGCCCTTTCGCCCAATGGGCAGGAAATCGCTGTAGTTGCGAAAGCTGAAAATGCGCCGCCGTTGATCTGGGTGCGCACGCTGACCTCACCATTCGCGCGCGCGCTGAAGGGAACCGAGAACGCGCTTTTTCCATTCTGGTCGCCTGATTCCAAGCAAATCGGATTCTTCTCCGACGGAAAGTTGAGGCGCATCGATGTCGCGTTCGGTGCCGCCGAAGTTCTTGCCGATGCCTCATCGCCGCGCGGCGGTTCGTGGGGTTCGAAGGATGTGATCATCTACGAGCCTTCGCCGGGCAATCCGATCTACGCCGTATCGGCAAAAGGCGGCGAACCGCGTGTGGTCTCGAAGCTCGATGTTGCGCACAGCCATGGTTCTCACCGATTTCCAGCGTTTCTTCCCGATGGACAACACTTTCTCTGCTTCGTGCAGGGCGCCTTCGAGGGTGGAAATGTGCTGGTGGGCTCGCTCGATCCCAACGAACCGATGCACGGAGTCCTGACCGCCGACGCAGGGGTCGTGTTCGCTGCACCCGACCATGTCCTGTTCGTCCGCCAGGGCGCGCTGCGCGCCCAGAAGTTTGACACGCGAACTCTGCGGACCGTAGGCGAGGCGGTTCCAATTGCCGAGCACATTCAGATGAGCAGCAGCTTGAACTTTGCGAATGTGTCCGCCTCGCAGAACGGGATGATCACGTACGTGGTAGGCGGCTCGGCAACTCTTTCAGAATTCACATTTTTCGATACGCACGGAAAGAAACTGGGAACCATCGGACCGCCCAGCGAACAGCTCGATCCTCGGATTGCTCCCGACGGTCACGCCATCGTGTATTCGCGTTCGGACAACACCGGCTCCACCGATGTCTGGCTCTACGATCTGCGGCGAAACGTCTCGACGCGGCTCACTTCCTCGCCGGCGAATGAATTCGGCGCACAGTGGTCACCCGACAGTCAGTCGATCGCTTATACGACTTTCGATCGCCGGCCAGGCGACATCTTCGTCAAACGCGTCGATGACAATGCTCCGGGACAGCCGATCGTCGCGGATCCTCGGCGCAAGGTTGTTTCCGACTGGTCGCGCGACGGCAACTACGTCATCTATCACGCGTTGGTGCCGGGGTCGGAGTGGGACATCGATGCCTATTCGATGCGCGATCGCAAGAGCATTCCACTCGTGCATGGCGCGGCTTCCGAAATGCTCGGG
>JALYZI010000194.1 GCA_030948915.1 Acidobacteriota bacterium | reverse complement strand
CCTCGATCAGCTTCTGGTGACGACGCTGCACCGAGCAGTCGCGCTCGCCCAGGTGAATCACGTTCCCGTGACGATCGCCCATGATCTGAAACTCAATGTGACGCGGGCGCTCGAGATATTTCTCGATGTAGACTTCGCCATTTCCAAACGCTGACAGCGCTTCGGACCGGGCGAGCTGGAAGGAGCGGGCGAAGTCGTCAGGCTCGGTCGCCACGCGCATTCCCTTCCCGCCGCCGCCGGCAGCGGCCTTGATGATTACTGGAAAACCGATTTCTCGCGCAAATTTGAGAGCTTCGTCCGGATCGTCCACCGGGCCAGGTGTCCCCGGGATGATCGGGACGTCGACTTCCTGCATCGCTTTTCGCGCGGCAGCCTTGTCGCCCATAACGCGGATCTGCTGCGCCGTCGGCCCGATGAAGTTGATGTTGGACGCCACGCACGTCTCGGCGAATTCTGCGTTCTCGGCGAGAAACCCGTAACCGGGATGAATTGCGTCGGCGCCAGCGATCTCCGCGGCGGCAATGATGCGCGGGATGTTGAGGTACGATTCGCGCGCGGGAGCAGGGCCGATGCAGACATCGTCGTCGGCGAAGCGAACGTGAAGGGATTCTCGATCGGCCTCGGAGTAGACCGCGACTGTCTGAATGCCCAGCTCACGACACGCGCGGATCACACGAAGGGCGATCTCGCCCCTGTTAGCTATTAGAACTTTCTTGAACACCTTGCGCCATTAAAGAGAAGACAACGGAACGGGTGCGAGACGTCAGTAGCGCAGATGCCAGTTGCGAGTTCACTACGCCCAGACTTATCCCTGTGCCGTTCTGAGCCACTGCTTGTGGCGTCACGCCACTATTGACGTCCCGACGTCGTGAACTGAAAACTGGCCACTCTGCCGCTGACGTCTCGCACCCGTTCAGTTGCAGTCAAACCGAGCCAAGTGCATTAGTGCCCGGTCACGTTACTTCTTGTTTAACGGTATCCCACGAAGTATCGCTGGAAGCCGCGATGCCTTGGGCCCTGAGCGAGAACTCCGCCGGATTGGTCGCAGCAAACAGCGCATCGTCGTACGAGATCACACCTTTATGGTACCAGTTCATCAACGACTGGTCGAAGCTCTGCATACCGTAAGGCACCGCGCCCTCCTTGATCAGTTGGGGAATGTTGAGCGCCTTGGTCACGTCGCGGATCTGATCGCGCACCGCTTCGGTGTTCACCAGGATTTCTGCCGCGGGGACTCTTCCCTTCTTGTCGGAGCGACGCACGAGGCGAAGCGAGAGGATCGCGCGGAGCGCGTTCGAGAGCATGTAACGCACATCTGTCTGCTGGTGCGGCGGGTAGAACGACAGAATGCGGTTGATCGTCTGGGTCGCGTCAGTCGTGTGCAGCGTCGAGAAGACGAGGTGACCGGTCTCCGCCGCCTTGAGAGCGGTGTCAAGCGTGTCGATGTCTCGAATCTCACCGACGAGCAAGATGTCGGGATCTTGCCTGAGAACACGCCGGAGCGCCTGGCCGAAGCTGTTGGTATCCGTTCCGACTTCGCGCTGGTTGATGCTGCTCTTGATGTCGCGGTGCAGGAACTCGATGGGGTCTTCGATCGTGATGATGTTGGTGTGCCGATTCTGATTGATGTAGTGCAGCATCGACGCAAGTGCGGTCGATTTCCCCGAGCCGGTGATTCCGGTCACGAGAATCAGTCCGCGCGGCATCAGCGCGATCCGCTCGCACACCTCGGGAAGATTGAGCTCGGCGATGGTCTTGGCCTGAAACGGCACCATTCTCATCGCGTAGGCGATGGTCCCGCGCTGCTGGTACGCATTGACGCGAAAGCGGCCGATGCCTGGCACCGCCAGCGCGAAGTCGGATTCCTTCTGCTCGGAGAATTCCTTGATGTTCTTTGGCGCCATGATCTGCTCTGCGAGGCTTCGCAGATCTTCCTGGGTCAGCGGCTGCATCTCCAGCGCCATCATCTGACCGTCCACGCGCAACGTCGGTGGGCGTCCGACTTTCAGGTGCAGGTCGGATGCGTTCTGCTGGATCATGTGCTGCAGGATCGACTTGTAGTCGAACCCCGAGCCGCCGCGCGGTGCGGGGGCGGGGGCGGGGGCGCTGCCGGGCGGCGCCAGCTTCGGGCCCGCGGCTTCCATCTTCGTCAACGGCTGTGATTCATCAGGCATTGGGATCTATGCGGAGGAGGACCTGCCCGTATTCGACCGGATGCGCGTTCTGCGCGAGAATCTCTTTCACCACTCCGTCGAACTCGGACTCGATCTCGTTCATGATTTTCATTGCTTCGATGATGCAGACGATCTGACCTTTGCTGATTCGATCTCCGACGGCGAGGTACGCCTTTGCGCCCGGCTCGGGAGCGCCGAAGTACGTACCCACCATTGGTGATTTCACTTCCAGGTACTTTGGCCTCGGTGCTTCCGCCTTCGGAAGCTCCGCCGCGGCCGCTGTGTCTGCCGGTGCAGCCGCCGCGGGTGGCAGCAGTGCCGGCATCGCCATCTGCGGCGCCATCTGCACCGCGCCCCGCTGCTGGGGAGTCTTGGACAGCCTGATCTTCATCCCCTTGTCGGATGAGATCTCGATCGAATCCACCGTCGACCCATCCAGCATTTCCATCAGCTTCTTCACGTAACGGAGATCGATCATTATCGTCGTTTCGCGTCCGATTGGACCAGCAGGAGAGCGCCGCTCAGGCAACTTCGAGCAGCTCTCGAGTGAAATCAGTGAGTATCTCGGGGCCGCCCGGGGCGAGATGAACATCGTCCTCGATGCGGACTCCTCCCCAACCCGGGCGGTAAATGCCCGGCTCAATCGTCACAACCGCGCCCGCGCCAAGCGGCGTCTCGACGGTCTTCGCCAGGCGGGGAGCTTCGTGCACCTCGAGTCCGAGCCCATGACCGAGGCTGTGCCCAAATGCGTCACCATAGCCACGGTCCT
>JALYZI010000166.1 GCA_030948915.1 Acidobacteriota bacterium | reverse complement strand
CGCGTTACGTGCCGATCGAAACGCAATCGCGCGCGACGTTTCCCGGCACGACGTCGAGCGTCGATCTCCACGTCCGGCCGGCGATTGTCTCGTTCGGACTCGGCTATCGCTTCTAGGAATGAACCGTACACACCTGCGGTTTGACCGGCCGGACATCGGGGCATAGCTCAGCCTGGTCAGAGCGCACGGTTCGGGACCGTGAGGTCGATGGTTCAAATCCATTTGCCCCGACCACCCACCCTGTTGCGCGCGAAGTCGCGCACCAATCACTGTTTCGCGCGCGAGATCCAGCCGTCGCCTGTCACGTTATCGCTCGAAGAGCCGTACGCGGTCCAGTTGAAGCCCGAGCCATCCGAGTTGAGCGTCAGCGCGACGTTGCCGCCGCTGTCCGCTGAGCCGGCCGGTGCGCTAGTCTGCGAGATCGAGAACGGCAGCACGGTCACTGTTGACGACGCGCCGGTGATCGCCGATCGAATCGTCCACGTGTGCTGGACGGTATCGAGATTCACGATGCCGACGTTGGTGCGGAACGCGGTCGACTGTTTGAGTCCGATGATGTAGGCGGTCAACGAGCCGATGGAATCGTCGAGGCTCACAGCATCGAAGTTCTGCGAAACAGTTCCGTTGATTGTGATTCCGTTGACTGTCGGCTCCTGCGTCCAGATTCGCGAGAAAGCGTCCATGCTCGCGTTGCTGTCGAGCGCGCCGGCGGCATCGACGCCCTCGATGAACAAGCCTCCGAGGCCGGTCTTTCCGAGCGTGGCGCCGACGAAATCATTGAGGTTCGCGACCGTATTCGCGGGAATCGTGAAGTACTGCAGAGGGGAACTGGCGTTGTTTGATCCCTGGGCGAGCCAGCCCACCCCGAAGCGCTGCGTCGCCGATCGAAAGTTTGCGATGGAGACGTCGGAGCGAAAGTACGTTCCGTTGCTGCCCGCCGTGTTTCCAGCCACCGGAATGATGAATGCCGTGTCGTGAACGTCGAGCGTGACCACCGACGCGCGGACGCGGGGATGGGCGCCGACTGCTTCCGCGATCGTTTGCGGTGCGTGAGCCGGGGCATCGATCCGATCGATCGACGTGACTGTATTCAGCAACTGTCCTCGAGCAGACGAGACGACAGCGATTGCAAGAACGCCAAGCAGCGTTTTCATTTGAATCCTCCTGTGATGAGCGGGCGAATTCTATCGAATAATCGATCCCGCATCGCGGAGATGACGAATCTGCTCACGAGCGAATTCCGTCGCTGGCGATTCGCGACTCGCGCTCCGTTGACAATTCTGGGTAGTGCAATAACAATAGACGGCTCCAATCACCAGAGGAGTTTTAATGAGAATGATCAAGCGTGTCGCGCGCTTTGCGGTCGCTGTTTCGGCGATCGTCTTTCCTTTCAACAGCTTCGCGCAAACTCCCGGGCCCAACATCAACATGGTGGCGGGTACTCAGTGGCCTGGCGGCGATCCATTCCTGCAGCGCCAGGACGAGCCCTCGATGGCCGCCTCCACCCGAAATCCGTTGCATCTTCTGGCCGGCGCCAACGATTATCGTACCGTCGATCTTCCGGGACTTCCCAACGGCGAAGAAACAGGAGATGCGTGGCTCGGCGTGTTCAAGTCTCTCGACGGAGGACAGACCTGGTTCAGCACATTGATTCCAGGCTACCCGCAGGACACCGGCCCAATCGTGCCCATCAAGGGATTTCCCGCCGCCGCCGATCCGATGGTGCGCTCCGGACTCAACGGAATGTTCTATTACAGCGGCATCGCGCTGACACGCGACAATCCGCCGATCAGCGCAGTTTTCGTCGCGCGCTTCAACGACTTCAACAATCGCGAAGGCTCCGATCCAATTCAGTATTCCGGTATGTCGATCGTTGCCGACGGGCGTCCCGCCAGCCAGTTCCTCGATAAGCCAAGCCTGGCGGTCGATATCCCGCGCGCGGGGTCCTCGTTGTGCTCTGTCGGCGGGCAGTTTTTCCTCGGCGGAAACGTCTACGTGGTCTACACCCTGCTCGAGGGGACCGGCCAAAACACGATCGCGAAGTTGTGGTTCTCGCGATCGACCAACTGCGGGACGTCGTGGAGCAATCCGATTCTGATCAGCGGCGCCAACTCCGTGAATCAGGCCTCAGTCATGGCGATTGACACGCGCTCAGGCGCGCTGCACGTCGTGTGGCGACGCTTCGCTCATGACACAGAGACAAACGCCATCCTGGCGACCAAGTCGATTGACGGTGGCAAGACATTCTCTGCTCCGGTGGTGATCCGCAATATCGCGCCTTACGACCAGGTGATGAGCGGCACGAAGTTTCGAACCAACGATTACCCGACTGCGGTCACCGATGCCGACGGACGCCTGTACGTAGCATGGACGGAACGCAATGGGCCGGCCGGTACGCAGCCGTGGTCGAGCCTGCCGGATGGGCGGATCATGCTGACGAATTCGCCCGACGGTCACACGTGGACCACGCCGGTGATGGTCGCGCCGACGGCAATGGCGTCTCCACTGAGTGGGCGCGGTCATCAGTTCATGCCGGCGCTGTCATACGCCTCCGGCAAGCTGATGCTGGTGCATTACGATTTGCGCGAAGACTCGACCATCGCGCAGTATGCGTTCTCCCCACCTTCGTTTACCGAGTCCCGCCTCGTCCTCGGCAACCTTTCCACGACGCCTCAGAATCTCGACAACGTCTTCAACAACTTCGTGCAGGACGCCGGCTTCGGCTCGCCGCTGCTACGCCGCCACACGCTCGATCTCCGCGCCTCGCAGGCTTCGCCGGGCGCCATGCCGGTTTTCGAGCCATCGCAGCGTGTCTCGGCCTATCGCTTCGGCTTCACGTCGACGAATCCGACGATCCGGCAGCTCGAATTCAATCCCCCGAATTTCGACATGTTCAAGAAGGGCACCGTGCCGTTTATCGGCGACTATGTCGATCTCGCGCCTCAGTATCCCTTCATCGCATCGCTGCTCAATTTTCCGATTCCCGCTCCGGTGTTTCATGCTGTCTGGACCGACAACCGGGATGTTCGGCCGCCGTTAGACGGAGACTGGACAAAATACACGCCGCCGTACTCAGCGGCGCGGGGTTTCACCAGCAAGTTGGACGGATCCGTTCTCGAACCCTGCATCGCAGACCGCACCGGAATGCGCAATCAGAATATCTACACGGCGCGCATTACGGCGGGACTCTTCTTCGGATCGCCGGGCAACGACAAGCCGCTCGGAAGGATTCAGCGCGCGTTCGTGGTCACCGTGCAGAACGCGAAGGCCACGTCACAGAGTTACCGGCTGCAGATCTTCAATCAGCCTCCGGGAGGCAAGGCGACCTTTCAGCAGCTGCCACAGAATGCGCCCGCAGTAACCACGCTCGACATCACGATCCACGCAAAATCGTCAGCGTCTCGGACAGTGTTCGTCACTTCGACTTCCAAGGACGCGCCGGTAGGTGTGACGGTCACTGAAATACCCGCTCCCGGCGGCACGCCGCAGGCCAATGCTCTCATCAGCGCAACGGTTCTCAATCCCGATCCGTCAAGTCCCGACATCGGCAGTCCAACGCCCGGGAGCCCCGACATCGGAAGCGTCGAGGTTTACACGCCGGATATCGGCGCACCTGACATCGGAGCGCCCGACATCGGCGCACCTGACATCGGAGCGCCCGACATCGGAGCCCCCGACATCGGCACGCCCGACATCGGTACGCCGGACATTGGCACTCCCGATATCGGCACGCCAACGTACGCCAGTCCCGACATCGGCACGCCCGACATCGGCACGCCGGACATCGGCAGCGGCTCGGTCACCGACACCTCCTGGCCGGTGACGAACGACGGGAACACGACCGCCGCTTACGCAACGAAGCTCTATCTGTTCGGCACAGTGCCGCCGGATGTGAAGTTGCAATTGATTTTGCATCAGACCTACCGCACGCCGACGGCAAAGAACTGCACGCTGATGACAGAGCGTCACGAGATTCTTCTTGCCAATCAACCGAATCCGACGCTCCAGACCTCGCTCGTCGGCATCGGCAATCCGGACATCGGCAGTAGTGCGGTGCCCTCGGTGGCGATTGCGCCGGGCGATTCGGTCAAGTTGACCGTGCGTGTTGTCGACAAGAATCCGTCCCACGATCCGGCTCGCAAGGGTGCCCGAATTCCCGCGACCAATTTCCTGGCGCCGGTCGTGGTGGCTCAGGCGATCAACACTACGGATCTGAATAACCCGAACAATCCGAACCCGCAGCCGCCGATCTCAATGGTGATTACGACGCCGTCTCTTCCGGACGGCATTACGGGATCGGCGTACAGCGCCCCATTGAATGTTTTATTCGGCGTCGCGCCTTTGACATGGTCAGTGGCATCGCTGTTCGAAGGGCCGCCGCTTCCATCGGGAGTATCGATCGACACATCGACGGGCCTCATCAGCGGGATCCCGGCGCAGGCAGGTACGTTTTCATTTACCGTCACGGTGCAAGACTCGACGATGCCGAACCCGCGACATACATCGCGCGTCTACACGATCCACATCGCCGATCTGCTCGTGATCACGACGAAGTCGCCGCTACCGGTTGCCGCTCAAGGCAGCGCGTATAACGTCCCCCTCGCGTCGCGCGGAGGACTGCGGCCGATTCATTGGGCGCTCCTCGGTGGAGCGCTGCCCGCCGGCTTCACTCTCAGCGATGGCGGATTGATCAGCGGGACATCCACCAGCGCCGGGACGTTTTCGTTTGCTGTTGGAGCGACCGACTCGAGTCAGCCGGCGCAAACAATCCAAGGTTCCTTTCAGCTCGTCGTGGCCGCGCCGGTGACGTTTAACGTGACGCCCACATCGACCCAGTTCGTCATGAGTTTTTCGCCCGTGTCCATCAGCGGCTCCGTGACCAACAACAGCGATGTGACGCAGAGCGGCCTCGTCATTCAACACTACATCGATCAGGGCGACATCACGATCCCGGCTGCGGGATGGGTGATCAGAACGGCATCCGATTTCGCCGACGGCACGGTGCCGGCGCATACCCAACTGCAACTGATTTCGGGCGACCACGCCGCCAACGCGAGCGGCGCAAGCGCCGCCGGCATGCAGCCGGGGTCGGCGACATTGCGCATACAGCTCCGGCAGCAGCAGGGCGGGAGCGACAATCTGCTGCAAACGCTCTCGTTTCCGATCACTCTCACGGTGCCGTTGGCGATCACAACGCCGTCGCTTCCGGATGGGTATCAAGGATCGTCCTACAACGATGGGAGTAACCCGCCTAACCCGTTCGCTTTGAGCTCGTCAGGCGGCACAGGCACAGTCACCTGGCGTCTGGGCAACGAAACCACGCTCCCGAACGGGCTCACATTGAGCTCCAATGGTGGCATCAGTGGGAATCCGACAGGGGTGGAATATAGGACTGTTGCTATGAAGGCAACCGATTCGGGGTCCCCGGCTCAGACAGTGACGAAGAACTTCACAATTCAGACATGGTCTCAGGCATCCGCCTTTTGTCCGTCTCCATCGAAGCCTCTATTCAACAATATGAACGGTTTCACTGTGTTTAACGGGGGACTTGCACCGACATTTACAACGCCCAACCGCTCTTACAGGTTGGTCGCGATGTCGACTTATCATTACAACGATGGTGCCGGCACCAGCCTGACGGGTCACACGCTTGGTCTGAGCGCCTTCGACCCCTGGACTGTCAACGTCACCAATGCACAAGGCGGCGTACCGGCGAACTGGGAGGCGGTCATTCCGAGCCCGGGGCCAACGCTGGGCGGCAACAGCAGTTACACCGTCAATGACTCAGACGGTTCTAAAACATGGTCGCAGAACAGTGGCTCGGGTGGGTTTGGCTTCACGCAGGTCTGCGTGGTGCCGCTAAGTCCTTAATCAATGATTCGTCGGCCCTAACCGGCGGCGGGCATCCGCGACGAGCGGGTCCCCGTCGCCTTTTGTTTTGATCCCCAGAAACCGCTTGTAGGAATCCGCCGCACTGGCGCTATGCAGCCCTTCTTGTGCGCGACCGAGATAGTAGTAAACAGGCGGGAAGTAGTGAAATGTCGGGACGTCATCGAGAAAGACGGCCGTGGCCTCGCCGCGCCGTTTCACGCACTGCTCGAGATCGGCCTCCGCTTCCGTGAAGGCGGCGAGATCGAGATAGGCGCGGCCGCGATCGAACCGCAGCAACCATGAATCCGCGAGGCGTTTGGCTTCTTGAAACTTTCCGAGCGCCTCGCGCGCCTGCCCGCGCTCGAGAAGAACCTCTCCCTCAATCAACCTGCCATAGTGCTGCAGCTCCGGCTCGAGCTGGGCAACGAGTTGGGACGCTACGGTGAGGGCGCGTTGATCTTTTCCGGCAGTGAGCAGGGCGTGCGCAGCGGTGTAAAGCATGTGTTCGTCATGCGTGCCGCTGATCACGACCTTCTCCGCTGCGGCAGCATCTTTCGTGATTGCAGCAAAGGTGGCTAACTTTCGATTCTCGGCCTCGACGCGCTTGGCGGCGTGGTCGCGATCGATTCCTTCTTTAAGGATAACGACCGCGTCGGCGGTCGCTCCCAGGTAAAGCGACGTGTCGGCCAGCCCCATGGTGGCCATGGACAATCCTGCCGGACTCTGAGTCGCCAATCGCTTGTAGGTCTGCGTTGCCGCGGCGACGTCGCCCGCTTCGATCTGCGAAAGCGCTATAGCGATATACGCCTTCAAATAGGAAGGGTTCATTGTGAGAACACCTTGTGCCTGTTTGATTGCGGTTGGAACATCGCCCGCGTACATCGCATATAAGGCTGCGTTATTGAGGGCGACAAAATTCGTCGGATAGGCAGCGATCGCGCGCTTCGACTCTTCGAGAGCGCGAGGCATGTCGCGATTATAGAAATAGGCGAGCGGCAGATTATTCAGACCAGCCATGTCGACGGGGTATTTCTTGAGAAGCTCGTTCAGCTCATCGATCGCCTGGTTGTTGTTGTGCGCCAGGAGGTAGTAACTGCTGCGGGTGCGATATTTCTCGCGATCGGTCATCCGATCGCTGTGTGACATTGCCAGCTTGTATTCCTTTTCCGCTTCGTCTCTTCGGCCGAGATTGGCGTAGACGGTTGCCAGCGAGGCGTAGGCGCGGCCAAAATTCGGATCGAGCTGGATCGTCTGCTCGTAGTGACGCGCGGCCTCTTCGAACTTTCCGCGCCAGAACAGATCGCGTGCGATTGCGTACTCATGTGCCGCTTCGAGCGATCCGGCCGTGAAGGTCTCGGCGGCCGCAAGCTGGGCAGACATCGGCGTCGTGTCGCCGAGGGCTTTGCGCAGGTCCGCCGCCGCCCGCCCTACCGCCGCCAGGACCTGTTCTTTGTCGGTTGCCGTGACCTCGCTGGTGCCGATCGATTTTCCGGTCGCCCCATCGAACGCGCGCAGCACGAGGTCATACGATCCGGTGTGACTGACGCTCCCAGAAACGACGACATTCACGCCCTCGCGGATCGCGACCAATTGCGCCAGCCGCGCATCGAGCGCGCTGCTGTTCGGCTGAATCTGCGTCGCAACTTTGTGGGCCTGCCCCCGATTGTAGGAGTTGATGAACGGCGCGCCTTCGAGCGCCAGTGTGAGGATCGGCTCGAGCGTGCCGTCGAACACCGCATCGCCCGTTCGATTCTCCACGTCGGCGACCAAAACGCTGACCGGTTTATGCACGGCGTCCGACGCACGCCGTCTGGATGCGCTGAGCGTGCGCCAGCCAATAATGCCGCCCGTCACGAGCAGAACCGCAACGATGAGTGCCGCCGCCGAGGCAAGGCGTGCCCGCCGGCGGATGCTGTATTGCAGAGAGCTGTGAAAAGTTTGCGCATCGAGGTCGCGCAGGATTTCCGTGGTCGAAGCGTATCGAAGATCCGGCGCCGGCTGCAGGCACTTATCCAGAATCCTCAGCAGGTATGGCGGAATCTTCGGATTGTGATCGCTGGCCGGACGCGGAGTGCGTTGCGTCCGCTGGATCATCACTTCGTAGGCCGAGCTTCCGGTGAAGGGGACCGTTCCGGTGAGCATTTCGTAGAGGATGATGCCGAGGGAATAGATGTCGGAGCGCTTGTCGAGAGTGATGCCCTTCACCTGCTCCGGTGACATGTAGTGCGGAGTGCCGATCACTTTTCCGGCTTCGGTCAGGCTGCGGTATTCGACGGATTTCGCCAGGCCAAAGTCGGCGATCAGCACGCGGCCGCGATTGTCGATCAGAACATTCTGCGGCTTCAGATCGCGATGAATGACGCCGGCATCGTGCGCCGCTTGCAGGCCCTCGCAGATCTGACGGAAGATTTCGATGACGCGCAGCAGCGGCAGTCGTCCTTCGCGTCGCATCAGCGACGCGAGATCGTGTCCGTCGACGTACTCCATCGTCAGGAACTTGACGCCGGCCGCTTCGCCGAGGTCGTAGACCCGCAGGACGTTCTTGTGCGTGATGTTACTGGCGAGTTGAATCTCGCGTTTGAAGCGCTCCAGGATTTCCGGATGCGACAGCAGATCGACGCGGATGACTTTCAGAGCGACATCGCGGTCGAGCCCATGGTCGCGAGCGAGATAGACCTCGCCCATGCCTCCCTCGCCGAGCCGCTTGACGATGTGGTAGCGCTCGCCGAGATCGTCGCCGTTGGAAATGCCATGACTGCCGTGCGCCGGATGTGGGCCCGTGGCTCCGCTCACCACTGTCGGGTCGGGCCTGGCTGCGGTCAGATTGGGATCAGACAGATCCTGCCGGCACGCGGTGCAGCTTGTGGCAGCGTCGGGATTTTCCGCACCGCATCGAGGACATTGCATCGGCTCGCGAGTTGTTGTTCTACCGAATTATGACAGAACCTTCACTGCGTTCCCTGGATCGAGCCCTCGGCCGAGCGAGGCCACGCCCGTTGAGCGGCCATCATAGAATGCGACCGGTGAAAAAGCTCATTCTGATTGTTGCCGGTCTTTCGCTGGCGTTGCCATCGGCGTTCGGCTGGGGCGAAAAAGGCCACTACATCGTGAATGAGGCCGCGACGTTCGGAATGCCGAACGACATGCCGGTCTTTTTTTACAAGGCGTATCCCGAGTTGATCTTTCTAGCCTACGATCCCGATCGCTGGCGCGGCGCCGGCGAATCGCTCGACGCGGCCAATTCGCCGGATCATTTTCTCGACTACGAGTATGTAGCGCATCTCACCCTTCCACCCGACCGCTACAAGTTCGTCGAGCTGCTCAGAACATCGGGGACGATGCGGCGCTACGGCCTAACGAATACGAGCGCCGGCTTTCTGCCGTGGAAAATCGCGGAGATGACGGAGCTGCTCACCAGCGAATTTCGCCAGTGGCGATTCGCGCCCCCGCGCTCCCGCGAGCGCGACTACATCGAGCGCGACATCATCCACGTCGCCGGCATCCTCGGACACTTTGCGGGCGATTCCTCGAATCCGGATCACGCCACGTTCAACTTCAACGGCTGGGTCCTGCCGAATCCCAACAGCTATCCGACTAACTGCGACACGCACGCACGATTCGAGACCACGTTTGTCTCACACGCGATGGACCTGCAGGACGTGACGCCGAAGCTCGCCGCGCCGGTCCTGCGGACGGACTATTTCAAAGCGGCAATGGAATCGGTCCAGAGCTCGAACGCGCTGGTCGAGACGCTCTATCGCATGGATCGCGACCGCGCATTCGACGTCTTTCGCCCGGTTTCAGCCGACGCGAAAGCCTTCACCGCCGGCCGGCTGGCGGCGGGAGCTTCGCTCCTGCGCGATCTGTGGTGGTCGGCATGGCGCAACTCCGGAATTCAGCGCCGCAGGACTCAGCCGGACTAGCGTTTGGACCACGGCGTATCGGGCACGCTTTGGTTCTTGTTCGCGAGGCGCGCGGCTACGAACAGATAGTCCGCGAGCCGATTGAGATAGGCGAGTGTCGTCGAAGTGTCACCCAATGCGACCACGATACGTTCGGCGCGTCGGCAAATGGTTCGCGCGACGTGAAGATTGGATGCCGCCAGCGAGCCGCCCGGAAGGATGAACGTTTTCAGCGGCGTGAGCTCCGCCTCCATGCGGTCGATTGCCGCTTCGAGCTCTTCGATGCGCGATGCCGGCACGCTCGTGAAGCGATCCGAATCGGGCGCAGCGAGATACGCGCCGACGTCGAAGAGATCCGCCTGCACCTTCTCGAGTTGTGCATCGATCGGCGAAGACGGCCAGCCCGCGCGCGCGACACCGATGAACGCGTTCAGCTCGTCGATTGTGCCGTAGGCCTCGATGCGCAGATCGTTTTTCGCAACGCGGGTTCCGCCGAAGAGGGATGTCTCGCCGCTGTCGCCTGTGCGAGTGTAGATTTTCATTCGTTCGCCGTCTGCCGTTTGCCGTTTGCTGAAACCGTGAACGGCTTACGGCCAACGGCCAACGAACTACTCCGACTCGAGCTGCCGGATGCGCTCCTTCACGACCGTCTCCGCGAGATCGGGAATGACCTCCCACGCGATGTTGCGCACAACCTGATCGGAGAGAAGCTGCACGACGCGTCGGGCGATCTTGTCGATCTGCTCTTCGCTGAGCTCACCCGATGTCGCGCCGGAAGATGATGTACTCGAGGCTGTCGACGGCGGAGCGGGGGCGTTAGGCGCCGGTGGCGTGAACGAGAAATCCTGGGCGGCTGGTTTCGCCGGCGTCTTGTCGAGATCCTCGAACGACATTTTCGGAAACGCGCGCGTTTCGCCGGCGGGCTTTTCATCCCAAGGCGCGGGTGCTGGCGGCTTTGTCTCGCTTGTCTCGAAGTTTCCGCTCGGCCGTGCATCCCATGGCGGCGCCTCGGGTGTCGGAAGTGGCGGGGGCGCCATCGGCGCGGGCTCGCTCTTCTGAAAATCGTCGAACGACATCTTCGGAAACCCGCGCGTCTCACCAGTCGGAGCCGGCTCATCCCACGGACTCGGTGGCGGAGGCGGCGGAGAAGCGGGCTTCGGGATGTCTTCAAAGGTCAACTTCGGAAATGCGCGAGTCTCTCCGGCCCCGGTCGTTGGAGGAGCGGGCGGGATGTCTTCGAACGACATCTTCGGAAATGCGCGAGTCTCGCCGGTCGTCGGAGGCTGCTCGAGCGGGATCTCCGTCGTCGGGCGTGAAGATGAACCTGAGGCCGCGAACACTTCGCCCGAGGATGGGAACGTGCCGGTCCCAAAACTATCGGGACGTTTCGGCTGCGGCGGCGCGGTCGCGAATGGAGAGTCGCTCGCTGTGAAAGATGGTGTAGGCGACGCAGCGGGAGGTGGCGCGCTCACGGCCGAAGTCTGCGCCGTCGTCGCCTGGCTCCTTGCGTGTTCGATCAGCTCTTCGACTTTGTGAATGAGGCTCTGCGATTCGAAAGGCTTCGTGACGACGGCATCGCATCCGGCTTTGTCGGCGCGATCGGGATCGAACGGCTCGAACGTTCCGGTGAGCAGAATGACCGGGATGTTGCGGTACTCCGGATGCGACTTCACGTACTCGCAGACTTCGTAGCCGTTCTTTTCCGGCATGATGATGTCGGAAAGGATGATGTCGGGTCGCATTTCCGACAGTTTCTGGACGGCCTTGTTGCCGTTATTGACCGCGGTGACCTCGTAATCGCCGTCAGAGAAGGTCAATTCGACAACCTTCTGTATGGTGATGCTGTCATCCGCCAGTAGGATTCGCTTGGCCATCGCTCTGCACTCCGCTAAGTTTCTGCAACTGTAGCAGAAGAATGGATTTGAACGCACATGCCCGCTGACCCGCATCCCTTTCTGATCTTCGGCCATCGCGGAAGCCCGCGGCGGTACCGTGAGAACACTGTCGAGTCCTTCGAAGGGGCGCTGCGAGAGGGGGCCGATGGTTTCGAGACCGATCTGCGCCGGCTGTCGGACGGGGTCGCGGTGCTGTTTCACGACGATGAGGTGAACGGGCGACCGGTCGAGATCCTCTCGTCGGCCGAGTTGCCGGCCGCTCAGCGCGTTCGCGAGCTCGCGCGATTTGCGGGTCACGCGACGATGGTCCTCGAGGTCAAACGCGGCAAATGGGTCGACGCGCTGCTCGAGGAAATCGGATCGTGGCACAAGATTGTCGTCGCCTCGTTTGACCACTCGCTGATTGCCGAGCTCGCGCGGCGCAAGGTTCACTTTCCCCTCGGACTGACGATCGCCGGCGTGATCGCGGATCTTCCGGAGTACGCGCGGCGAGTCGGCGCGCACTGGTGCTTCCCCGATTATCGCTACGTCGATCCGGAGCTCGTGTCGGCTCTTCATGACACCGGCGTCGACGTCGTGCCGTGGACCCCGAATCGTCCGGATGACTGGCAGCGGTTGCGCGAAATGGGATGCGACGGCGTCATCACGGACTACCCGGCGGAGGCCGTGAAGTGGAGGGCGTCGGCGGGGTAAGGTGCGTGCGTGCTACACTTTGGGCCTAACCCATTCAGCACTACGGGAGGGCGGACATGAAGACCTGGGAATACAAGATCATCAACGTCCGGTCGGAGAACTATTCGATGGATCCCCGTCGCGCTGAAGAGCTGAACCGACTCGGTGACGACGGCTGGGAACTGGTCAGTATCACGTCCATCAACTTCAAAACCGGCGCGACCGACCACATCGGAATGGTGTTCAAGCGAGAGAAGGCGGCGCAGTAGTCTGCTATCTTTCCCACCCCTATGGCCCAGCGGCCATTTCTCATCCTCATCGTTCTCGACGGATTCGGATGCCGCAAAGAGCGCGAGTTCAACGCGATCGCCGAGGCGTCGAAGCCGCGCTTCGATCGGCTGTTTCGCGAGTCGTCGTGGACCACTCTCGAAGCGTCTGCAAACGCTGTCGGATTGCCTGCCGGTCAGATGGGAAACTCGGAAGTCGGGCACCTCAACATGGGCGCGGGACGCATCGTCGATCAGGACATCGTGCGCATCGGCAAGGCGATCGAGCGCGATGAGCTGCGCAGCAATCCGGTGCTCATCGACGCCGTCAGGAAAAGTCGCGCCGTTCACTTTGCAGGATTGCTCTCCGACGGCGGCGTGCATTCGCTGCAGTCACATCTCAACGGGCTGATCGACGCCGCGCTGGCGATCGGCGCGCGCGAAGTCTTCGTGCACGCAATCCTCGATGGGCGCGACACGCCGCCGAAATCGGCGGAACGCTACCTCAGCAATCAGAAACATCTCGCGACGATCATCGGCCGCTACTACACGATGGATCGCGACAGGCGATGGGACCGCGTCCAGCGCGGCTACGACCTCATGACGCTCGGCGTCGGGACGGAGACGAAGCACCCGATCGAGACGCTGCGACGGTTCTACGAACAAGGCGTGACGGATGAGTTCATGGAGCCGATCTCGGTCGTCGATCGCGACGGTTCGCATCATGGCCGCATCGAAGACGGCGACGCGCTGATCTTCTTCAACTTCCGCGCGGATCGGATGCGACAGATCGTCACGGCGTTCAAAGATGAGAAGTTCGACGGCTTCAATCGCGCCGTCTGGCCGAAAATACAAATAATTACTATGAATCAATATCGTGAAGATTTCGGGCTGTCGGTTCTGTTTCCTCCGCCGCAAGTCAGAAACCATCTCGGCGAAGTGCTGTCGCACGCCGGACTCAAACAACTTCGCATCGCGGAGACGGAAAAGTACGCGCACGTCACATTTTTCTTCAACGGCGGTTCGGACAAGCAATCGCCGGGCGAGGATCACGTTCTGATTCCGTCGCCAAAGGTCGCGACCTACGATCTGAAACCGGAGATGTCGCTGCCTGAACTGGCGGATCGCGTCGTGCAGGAAATCGGCAGGCGAAGCCACGACGTGATCATTCTCAACATCGCGAATCCGGATATGGTCGGTCACACCGGCGTGATGGATGCAGCGGTCGAGGCCGTGCACTCGACGGACGCGGCGGTGGACAAGATTCTCAACGCGGTCGAGAAGGTCGACGGCATCGCGCTGATCACCGCCGATCATGGCAATTGTGAGTTGATGTACGACGAGAAGACGCAGCAGCCGCACACGGCGCACACGACGAATCCCGTGCCGCTGATTCTGTTCGATCCGAAGAAAAGGTTCGGAACGCTGCGGCGGGGCGGCGCGCTCGAAAATGTCGCTCCGACGATCCTGGCCATCCTCGGCATCGATCAGCCGAAGGAAATGACGGCGGAGTCGTTGCTGGTTCCTGCAGCGGTGGCAGTGACGACGTGATCGAGCAGCTCATTCTGGTCCGACATGGCGAAACCGAGGAGAATGCGGCCGGCATCGTGCAGGGATGGCATCACGGCACCCTGAGCGATCTCGGCAAGCAGCAGGTCCGTCGCCTCGCCGAGCGCATCGCGAGGATGGAGACGGACGCGCTGTTCAGCTCTCCGATCGGTCGCGCGCTCGCGACCGCACAGGCGATCGCAGATGCGACGGGCCTCGAGATCCGCACGCTCGACACGCTCCGCGAAGTTTGCCTCGGCACCTGGGAAGGCCGCGGATATCTCGACATCCGGCGCGACGATGCCGAGAACTATCGACGCTGGCGCGATGATCCCGAGGCCGCTTGTCCGGGCGGCGAGTCGCACAGCGATGTCCGGCGGCGAATGGAGGAGGCTTTCGAAACCATCGCGTCGAGCGCTGATGGACAGCATCGACGCGTGGTCGTCGTCTCGCACGGCACGGCCATCCGCCTCGGCGCCACCGTTCTGTTAGGCGCGCCGGTGATGCTCTCCCGCCAGCTCGCGCAGGACAACGCCGCCATCAATATTTTTGATCGCCGCAGCGATCGCTATGTGCTGCGGCTCTGGAACGACAACACGCACTGCCAATGATCCTCGAACAAATCATGGAGCAGCTCACCGAGACGCTCACGACGCGCGTGCTGACGCTGTTCGGTCACGCCGTCGATCGCGTCGTGCTGCAATCACCGCCGCGCCTTGCGATGGGTGATCTGGCCACGCCGCTTTGCCTCGAGCTCGCGAAAGTGTTGAAGCGGAAGCCGCGCGAGCTGGCGGAGGCGCTCGCAAAAGATCTCAGGCTGCCGATGTTCGTCCAGTCGGTGAGCGTCGAGGGAGCCGGCTACCTCAACTTCCGATTCGATCGCGGCGCATTCACGGTCGCGCACCTGCAGAGCGTGATGGTGCCGCTCAAACGCGCCGGCGAGCGCGTGATCGTCGAGCATACGAACATCAATCCGAACAAGGCCGCGCACATCGGTCATCTGCGAAACGCGGTGTTAGGCGACACGCTGGTGCGATGCCTGAAGTGGCTCGGCGAGCACGTCGAGACGCAGAACTACATCGACGACACCGGCGTGCAGGTCGCGGATGTCGTAGTCGCGTTCGAGCATCTGTTGAAAGAGGACGCTGCCGCGGTGCAGAAACGGATCGATGATCCGACGATTCGATTCGACTATTTCTGCTGGGACCTCTACTCCCGCATGGCGAGCTACTACGCCGAGCATCCGGAGGCCGAGCAGTGGCGGCGCGACACGCTGCATCGCATCGAGCAGGGCGAAGGGGAAACTGCCAGGCTGGCGACACTCATCGCGCGCGCGATCGTCCAACGCCACCTTGCAACGATGCTCCGCTTCGACATCGAGTACGACCTTCTCCCGAAAGAGAGCGACATCATCGCGCTGCATTTCTGGGATCGCGCATTCGAGCTGCTGAAGAAATCGGGAGCGGTCATTCAGGAAACCGAAGGGAAACACAAGGGCTGCTGGGTGATGAAGCTCGAGGGGACCGCCGATTTCGAGGGCATGGACGAGCCGGACAAGATTCTCGTGCGCTCGAACGGTACCGTCACGTACACCGGCAAAGACATCGCGTATCAACTGTGGAAGTTCGGTCTGCTCGACCGCACGTTCAACTATAGAAAATTCAAGACGTATCCCGAGGGCCGGATCTTGTGGGAGTCGACGGCATCGGAAGGCTCCCCCGGCGCGCCGAAGTTCGGCGGTGCGCAGAGAGTCTTCAACGTCATCGATGTCCGCCAGGCATATCTGCAGCGCGTCGTTCGCGAAGGCCTCCGTCTGTTAGGCCATCAGCGCGAAGCGGAGAACTCGATTCACTTTTCGTACGAGATGGTCGCGCTCACCCCCGCGACCGCGGAAGCCCTGGCCTTTGAAGTGTCGGAGGCTGATCGGAAGCGGCCGTTTCTGGAGATGTCGGGGCGGAAGGGCCTTGGAGTCAAGGCCGACGATCTCGTTGACGCGATGCAATCGAAGGCGACCGAGGCGGTGCGGGAGGGGAGCAAGCGCGAAGGACTTTCGGATGCGGAGGTCGAATTGCTCGGGCAGCAGATCGCGATCGGCGCCATCCGCTATTTCATGCTGAAGTTCGGACGCAACAAGGTCATCGCGTTCGATTTCAATGAAGCGCTGACGTTCGAGGGCGATTCCGGACCGTATCTGCAGTATTCGACCGTTCGCGTCGAAAATATCTTCCGCAAGATGCAAGAGCGCGGAGTCGATGCGAGGCTCGACGATGCTTCGATCGACGCTCTCACGCTCAATGCAGGCCTCACCGACGAGATGTGGGAGCTTGTCAGGCGGAGCGCCGATCTGCCGGCGGCCATCGAGCGCGCAGTGGAGGCGCTCGAGCTGGCGGGGATCACGCACGAGCTGTTCGAGCTGTCGCAGAAGTTCAATTCGTTCTACCACAAGTACCCGATCCTCAATGAGAAGGACCAGGCGGAGCGGCAGCGGCGCGCGGTGTGTGCCGAGGTTTTTCGGCGGACGATGAGGGCCGCGCTGGAGCTGCTGGCGATTCCGGTTCCCGAACGGATGTGACCATGAATAAACCGTGGGTATCGTTTCACTTGAAAGAAACATCCGAGACGCTGCAGAAAATGATTCGCGAGATCGAGTCGGCGTCGAGCGTCAGTAACGAGGATTTCGAGCGCGCCATCCGGCACGCTTACGATCACCTCAACACCGCGTGGAATTCGCGATTCATCACCGACGACAAGGCTCGCAATCACACCGACTGGGACTTCTCGGAGTGGCGGCAGTTTCCTAAGGACTTGGATCTGCGGTGAGCCGGGCCTCGAATACGCTGTTTCCGTTGCGATAGACCATCTTCCCCGGCTCGAAACGCACGAACGACCAGTAAAAGCGGTCGAAATACTCGTCACTAGCGATCGGCGTGAGCGGAACGGAAAACGTCGGATAGACCATCATCAGGAATTTGTCGCGCTTCTCGATGCGCGCTCGCACGTTCGGCTGATAGAAATTCGAATCAAACTGATACGTCCCCGCGACACGTTGCAGCGCCTCAGCGGAAGCGGCGATGGGTTTCGGCACCGCTTCGAGTTTCGGTTTCGGATTCCAAAGGATCTCGGAGATGTCGGCGGCCATCGGCGTCGGCGATGCCAGATAGATGTTCGCGAGGATGATGACGGCGACGTCGTCATCGACGAATCGCTCGAGGTGCGCTTTGAATCCCGGACTGCTGCCTCCGACATACACCGACCGGTGACCGCCTTGCTCTCGCCGAAACCAGAACATGCCGACGCTGCGATCTTTACGACCGAATCCATACGACGCCGTGACGGTTTCCGGATTGAGCAGCTTTCCCTGCTGCAGTGCGCGGTGAAACTTCAGGAGATCGCCGGCGGTCGTGTAGAGCGATCCATTTCCCGTCTTGGCGGTCCAATCGAAATAAGGCGGCTTCTCGAATGCGTCGGCGTCCTTCGGCAGATATCCCGTCGCAAGGCCGTCGACGATCGTCTTCTCGTCGCCGTGGTGCGCGGTGCTCGTCATTCCCAGCGGTTTGAAAACATTTTCGTCGAGGAAATCTCCGTAGCTTCGGCCCGAGGTTTTCTCGATGATCAAGGCCAGCAGGTGATAGTTCGAGTTGCTGTACGCATACTTCCTCCCCGGCTCGGAGCGCATCGGCATCTTCGCGAGTTTTTCAACGAGCGACGACGGCGTCTGCGGGAACCTCGACCAATCGTTGTACTCGGGAGTGCTGCTGGCATCGGCTAGGCCGGAGTAGTGCGTGAGAACTTCCTCGATCGTGATGCGATCGCCATTGGGAAAATCGGGAACAGACTTCGAGACGTGATCGTCGAGCGAGAGCTTGCCGCGCTCCGCGAGCAGCAGAACCGCGGCGGCCGTGATCGGTTTCGATACCGACGCGATATGAAACTTCGTGTGGATCGTATTCGGAACTCTGAACGTGCGATCCGCGTAGCCGAAGGCCTTTTCGTAGACGACGGCGTCGCCTTTCGAGACCAGGACCACGCCGCTGAAGAGGCCTGCGCCGACGTAATCCCTCACGCGGGCATCGATCAACGCCACCGGAATCGCAGCCCACAGGAAGATGCTACGAATCATTTCGTAGTTATATCACGGGCTCAGTTATACTTAACGGCCGACGTCGTCCAAGCGTCGGCCCGTTCATGAAAGACTTCGATTTTCAGGACTTCACGCTGCGCACGCTGATCGTGTTCGCTGGCGGGATTGCCGGGGCGCTTTTCATCCTGAAAGGCCAGGCGTCGGCACTGCCGGCGCTGGCGGCAGGTGCGACGCTGGGTGTCTGCGCGATGTTGCGCTACGGTCCGAGCGCCGAGTAGCCGCTACGAAGCGCGCTGCTGTTCGCCATCCGCGCGGCGGACGTTCTCGGCCTGTAACCCTTTGGGTCCCTGCTTGACGTCGAACTCGACCTTTTCACCTTCGTTCAAGGTCCGGTATCCCGCCGCCTGAATGGCGCTGTGATGGACGAAAACGTCCTCACCGCTCTCACGCTTGATGAATCCGTAGCCTTTGTCGTTGTTGAACCATTTGACAGTGCCAACTTCGGGCATTTGTTCCTCCGACCCACGGCTCGAGGCCTCGCGTGGGCCTCCCTCCTCGGTGCAATGTTCGGGCCGTTACCAGATCAGCGCCCGATTGACTCCGATCCTCTTGAAGCCGAGGGATTCGTAGAGCGCGACGGCCGGCCGGTTGAAGTCATTGACGAAAAGCGTGATGCTGCGTCCCTTGCGCGCGAGGTGGCCGCAGACCTCCCGCAGAAGCGCGCGTCCGAGTCCGCGGCGCCGGTAGCGAGGGTCGGTCCATACGCCCATCAGCTGAACGGCCTCAGGCGTCACTGCCGAGAACTCGCACTTCGCGACGATCGTCTTGTCCATGACACGCACGAGCGAGCGTTTCTTTTCGACCAGCTCGCGGATACGCTCGCGATAACCGGGAGCGTCGCGCTCCAACGGATCGATTCCGACTTCCTCGTTGTGCATCGCGGCGCACGCGGGGACCAGCAGATCGAGATCGCGCGTGGTGCTGTATCGCACTTCTTTGAGGTCGGGGAAATCGAGGCGGCCGGCAATCGCGTACACGGGCTGGTTCATCCGCACGACTGTCGGAGGGTCGAGCTGCGATTGCAGCCGCTTCCAAAGTGCTTCGACGAGTGGCGCCGGCGAAATGATCGCGCGGACCGGCAGCATTCGCGTCAGAACGCGTTCCGCGACGACGGCGATCGCGGCGTCAGTGATTTCGCGCGGGGCGGAAGGATCGCTGGCCATGACGACATTGGTCGCCAGCGAGGCGACCAGCACGATCTCGCGGTTGTATCGGACCTCGATCGTCTGGGTGGCCGAAACGAAGCGCTCTTCGAGCAGTCGCGAAATGATGTAGACGTTGATGAGCGGATCGCGGCGCAGAAAGGCGAGCGCCGGGCCGGCGTCATCGTCGGAAAGCGAACGGATCGACCAACGACCCTCGGCCGGTAATGTAACCATCGCCTACAGTTGCGAACTGCCGAGGTATGCTAACTGATCGATCAACTTGTGCCAAAGCGAGCGGTGGTGCCACTCGTCGTAACGCCGCTGCTTCGCGCTGAGAAGGTCGTTCGCGAAAGCCGTCCGCAGACCTGTGGCTACGTTTCGATCGAGAACCCCCAGGCTGATTTCATCATTCAATTGGAAGGATCGATCGTCGAAGTTCGTCGAACCGACGCAGGACCAGATGCCGTCGACGACGATGATTTTCTGATGGAGCAGAGTGGGCTGGTACTCCCAGATTTTCACGCCGTTCTTCAAGAGCGCGCCGAACTGGTGATGGCTGGCGTGCTGCACGATCGGGCTGTCCGTCGAGCCGGTGGCCGGAACCATGACTTTGACGTCGACGCCTCGCCGGACGGCGTCGCCTAATGCCGCGACCGCCTCTTTGTCGGGAAGCATGTACGGATTCTGGATGATGATCTCGCGCCGCGCGGCGCTGATCGCCAGGTAGTAGAGGACTTGCACCGACGAGACGCTGCCGGTTGGCGAGGTGTACGCGACGTGCGCCTGGGTCTGTCCCGCCGGACCGAGATGGGGAAAGTACTTTTCTCCGGCAGCAACTTCGCCGGTCTCCTCGATCCAGTTCTCGCAGAACGCGCCCTGGATCCGATTGACGACGGGACCGCTGACGCGGAGTCCGCTGTCGCGCCAGTGATCACGGTCCTGCGCGTGGCCTTCCCACTCCTTCGCGAAACCGAATCCGCCGATGTACGCGATGCGACCGTCGATGACCGCGAGTTTGCGGTGATCGCGGTTGTTCATGCGTCCGAGATTGCTGAAGCGCAGCGGATGAAATCGGCGGACCTGCACGCCGGAATCCCGCATCAGCTTTTCGAGCCTGCGCTCCAGCTTCCGTCCGCCGGAAGCGTCGACCAGCAGTCGCACTTCGACACCCTGGCTGGCCTTCGTCGCGAGCGCGTTCGCGAGCTTGTCGCAAATCGGGCCATTCCACCAGATGAATGACTCGATGTGTACGCTCTCGTGCGCTGCGGCGATGTCCGCGAGCATCGGCGGAAAGATCTGGTCGCCGTTTTCCAGAAGCCTGATGTCGTTTCCTGGATCGAGGCTCGCCTGCGTCAGGCCGACGATCGACGGCAGCAGCGCCGCGAAATCGCCAGGCTGTTTCACGCGCAGATGCGTATCGCGTCCACGCTTCGCGGACCAAAGCAGGACCGCCAGCCCCGCGACCATCACCAGCAACGAAACGAACACCACCAGCGGAGTCCGAACGTAGTGGGTGCTACTGCCTTTGTGCTTTTCGATCTTCCACAGCATCAGTTTCGATTCCAGAACAGCTCCGCGATGACGGGATAGTGGTCCGACGGACCGATTGCCAGGACGCGGGCCGATCGAACTTCCCAACCGTAGTCGGCGAAGATGTAGTCAATGCGCTCCTGGAGCATCGGCATCGAGACGCCGATTTCCTCGCCGCAGATCTGGGCCGCGTTCAGCTTGCGAAATTTGCGCATCTCCTCGCGCTCCGGCGGTGCATTGAAATCGCCGAGCAGAAGATAGGGATAGCGGCTGGTGCGAACATGTTTCGCGAGGCAGACGAGCTCTTCGTCGCGGCTCGCCGCTTTCAGCCGGCCCCACGACGTCAGATGTGTCACGTAGAGGTTGATCGTGGCGCCATCGATGCGAATCACCGACTCGATCAGACTTCGCGGCTCGCCAACGCTGGGCAGCGGATGAATCGTGACTGAAAGCAGATCGCCGCGCGTGAGGATCGCGTTTCCGAAGCCGCCTCCGACCTCTCCGAAACTCGGGCCGAAGAAAATATTGAGCCCGGTCAGCTGGTGGAGCTCTTTCGCCTGGTCGTGAAAGCGAGCTTGCCACGTCTTGCGGTGCACTTCCTGAAGGCCGACGATGTCCGGTTTGACCTCTCGAAGAACCTCCGCAATTTTCCGGATGTGATCCGCATCGTAGAGTTGATCGTGGCCCGCGATGTTGTAGGTCATCACGAGCAGCGGCTTGGTCTGCCGCTGATATCCGATGCGCTGCGGATAGCTGACCAGCTGTCCCCGTTCGTCGCGCGTCAATAGCCGAAGGCTGGGATCAACCGGTTTCGGCCGGCACTCACCGCTGCGGATCGTGTAAACCGCGAATACGCGGTATGTGAACCACAGAATGATCATGAGCCCGATGACAACGATGACCCGCCGCTTCGGCATGCCGTCCTCGGCAATAGCTAGAACGATGCCGCCTCGTCGACGAGCACGCGGACGCTCGGATGCGACCAAAGCGCCGAAGCGGGGAAGTCGACGCCCTCGGCGCCCGCTCGAAGGCGCGCGATCGCGTCATGCTTTTTCGCTCCGCTGGCAAGCAGGACGATCTCGCGCGACTCGAGAATCGTCCCGATCCCCATCGTAATCGCGTGCGTCGGCACCGGCTGATCGAGAAAAAATCCGGCGTTGGCTCGCCGCGTCGACTCGCTGAGGGCAACGACGTGCGTGCGCGAGTCGAACGGTGTTCCAGGCTCATTGAATGCGATGTGGCCGTTCGATCCGAGTCCGAGAAACGTCAGGCCGAGTCCGCCGGCCGATGCGATGGAGCGCTCGTATCGCGCGCACTCGACTTTGAGATCGGGCGCAGTGCCGTTCGGAATATGCGTGTTGGCCGGCTCGATGTCCACATGTCCGAAGAGATGTCGCTGCATGAAATTGAAATAGCTGCCGGGATGATCGCGCGGGATGCCGACGTATTCGTCGAGATTGAACGCGGCGACGTCGCGGAAGCAGTGGTACTCGCGCGAGCATGCAGCGGCGACGCGTGCGTAGACTCCGAGGGGCGTGTTGCCCGTGGGGAGGCCGAGCACGACTTTCGGGTTCGTGCGGATGGCATCCAGGAGGAGTGCCGCCGCCCCCTCCGAAAGCGTGTCGTAATCGCGAAAGGTCTCCCAATTCATCGCGATGTCATCCCGAGCGTATGCGAGGGACCTGGGCGGGCGGGAGCCGCGAGATGAGCATTCAGGCGCCGCCCGTGCGCCCAGGTCCC
>JALYZI010000157.1 GCA_030948915.1 Acidobacteriota bacterium | reverse complement strand
GCATGACCGATCGATACGCCATCAATCTCTACGAACGGTTGTTCGTGCCGCAAGCGCGGGTGTGATCACCACGAAAGAAACTCGCCATTCGAAAAAATGATGTCGCGGTCGTAGTTGGCGACGTGTCTTCGAACGATCGAGGAAGCTTCTCGTTCGGATTCCCCACGACCATCGGTGCGTTCGGAAGCGCAACGAGCGCCGCTCCAAAAAAAAGAAACGCTCCGATTTCTCGGAGCGTTTGGATCGGATCCGAAAGTAAGTTAGCGGCGGCCGCTCTTGCCGCTGCGCTTGGACGAGTTCACCACGTCGCGCAGATCCTTGCCCGCCTTGAAGCGGACATTCTTCGACGCCGGGATGTTGATCTTCTCGTTGGTCCGGGGATTCCGGCCTTCACGCGCCCTGCGCTGCGAAATGTTGAAGCTGCCGAGGCCTGGAATCGCGCAGCGCTCGCCGCGCTGGCATGAATCGGAGATGTAACCGACGAATGCATCAAACGCTGCCGAAGCCTCCTTCTTCGAAATACCGGCTTGCTCGGCGATAGCGTTGATGACGTCGCCCTTTCCTGCCATATGAAGATTCCTCCTGTTTGACTGCTGGGAAAAAAGAAGTGTTTGAAGGTTCGCGCGACAATCTAGGTGAACGATTTCGGTTTGTCAACGGGCTTTCGCGCGGTCTTTTCTTCGCCGGCGTGACGCAGAACACGCAGAGTTTCGATGTACCCGCGCACCACCGATACGACCTGGGCGTGACTCCAACTGAACGGCGCGACCGATAATGGAACGCCGGTGAGCGGATGAATCTGCTCCGGCAACACCAGCGACGGCCGGGCCTTCGATCGCGTCCAACGCAAAAGGTCGAGCGCCGACTGCAACTCGGCGACCGATGTTGCGCGCGCAATCGCATGTTCGGCAAGCCACAAGGTGCAGATCAGCCAGGGATTCCCGGAAACATTGCTGCCGACATCCGCCGCCCGCTGATACGCATCATTTTCGTATCGCGCAACGCCGCCGACCTCGGTCTGGATCCAGAGTTTGTCGCGAATCGCGCGCATCGTTCCCTCGACCATCGCGCTCTCGGCCGCGAAGACGCCGAGGTAGAACGTCGCGAACGCGGAGGCATCGATGGTGCGATCGAGCTGCAGCTCGCCATCTCGAACGACGAGCCCGCGCGCGAACCGCCCTTCGTCCTCGATCCAGAGATGCCGCACCATCGCATCGCGAATCTCCGCCGCGACACTCGAGTAGCGTTCGCGGCGCTCCTGCTCGTTGAAGAGACTCGCGAGCTCGGCAGCGGCGTTCAGCGCGGCGCAGACCGCGGAGCAGGTGAACGTGAACACGCCTTGGCGCTCCTCCCAGATGTCGAAGCTGGGTAGCGGAAGGCCGGTGTTCGGATCGCGAAACGCGATCATGAACTCCGCCGGCTGCACGACGAGGCGCTTGTAAACCGCGCGAACGAAATCGAGATCGCGATTGCGATCGTAGTGACGCGCGAGAAGCCACACCACCAGCGCGGTCTCGTCCTCCTGAATCGGCAACTGTTTGTGCCCGTTGCGGAACCACGGATTCCATGACGGCGCGAGCGAACCGTCGGGCGTGTATTTGTGGAGGAAGTACCCATTAGTGCTGATCGTGTCGCTCGCGAAGTTCAGGAACTGACGCGCGATAAGCGGGAAACCGGCGCGATCGGCAGCATCTGAAACGAACGCCGCATCGCGCGGCCAGACGTACGAGTAATGATCATTGTGGCCCCACTCGACGTCGGAGTCGCACGCCGCGATGATTCCGCCGTCGCGGTCGCAATGCGCCCGAAGGATCAGGATCGACCGCCGGTACAGCTCGATGATTTCTTCCGGGAGGTCGCGAAGGTCCTCACCAGCTTTGTTGACCCAGGTGTACCAGAGCGACGCAGTGCGCGAGATGATGCGAGACGGCGTTTCCTCCACGATTTTCTGATCGAGATCGCGAACATCGCCGTAACGCATGCCGGCGCAGATCGAGTAGAACGCGGTCGCGTTGCCGTTCGGCTCGAGCGAAAGCGAGACGGAGATGGTCGAGTCAGCCGCCCCCTGCTGTATCGCATTCATCGACAGCTTCCCGTCCTCGGCATCGCGCCATGTGCCTTCGCTGTCGCCGATTCCGCTGCGCCCGCAAGCATACTCCTCGATTCCATGCGCAGATTCAGTAGCGATATTCATCAAGAAATACCGTTTAGCTTTATAATGAATAATACTCCGCGAGTCGGGATCGAACATCGCCGTGTCCGAGTTTGCGCTGCCGTACAGATTGAAATCGTGGTGAAAGAAGAGCTTGACCTCGCGCGGCTCGGATCGAAGATTCCGCACGACGATTTTTCGCAGATAGATGTTCGCGTCGGCATCGACGACGTCGTAGCAGCGAAGACGGAGCCCCGATTCCTCGTTGAGGCAGTCGACGTCGGTGACGAGCGTCTCGCGGAGATAGGCCAGCGTCCGCTGCCACTCATCGCTCTCGACCCAACTCAGCTTGCCGTCGACCCACACGCCGAAGCGAAAGCGAGACCCGCTGTGGTTCTCCTGACCGACATGCGGAAAGTAGATATCCGCCAGGCGGTATTTGGAATCAAATGCAACGACGAGCGAACCATTGCCGATCAGCAAATCGCGAGGCATTGATTCTCAGTTTACCCGCAAGACAAATGCGGTGAAGCCGTCGGTGCCTGACTCGGGCGTCAAACGCAGAACGCCATTCTCGACCCAGCGCGCCACTTCCCCATTGACGAAGTCCTTCACGTCGCCGCGCGCCGATCCGGCGACGATCGCGTCGTTCTCCTCCGGTTCCAGCGAGCAGGTCGAATAGACCACGTACTGCGTGGCCAGCTCCTTCGCCGCGACGAGCAACTCGCTTTGCAACGACGCGAATTTGGGGAGATCGCCCTCGCGCAACCGCCATTTGATCTCGGGATTCTTGCGAATTGTTCCCGTTGCGCTGCACGGCGCATCGAGCAGCACCGTCTCGAACCGTTTGCGAAACGGCGGCCGGCGGCCGTCGCTCACGACGATCTTTCGCGACCGTGTGACGAGCGGACGGAGCCGCGCGATCGAAACGTCATTGCTGATCACGTCCGCGCCACGCGCTGACATCACGATTGTTTTTCCTCCAGGTGCCGCGGCGAGATCCAGAACGTCGTGGCTCGTCGCGGCCGCGAGATCGGCAATCACGCCGCTCCCCTCATCGAGCGCATAGCCTTCGACGTTCGCGCTCGATCCAGCCAACTTGAACATGCCGGCGACGAGCCTGGACGGCTCTGCGCCTTCGGGCGGCGTCGACGCGAACACGTCGGGATACGAAAGCTCCTGATTCGCCTCGGCAATCGCCGCTGCGCGCGCTTCTCCGAACATCCGAATCCAGCGATCCAGAAGCCACTGCGGATGCGCGGTTCGCGTGGCGAGGTCACCGGCGAGCGACTTGAGATCCGTTTGCGACGCGCGGCGCAGAATCGCATTCACGAAACCGCGCGCGCGCGTCGCATGGCGTCCCGCGAGGTCGACCGTCTCAGAAACAGCGGCGTACGGCGCGACATCCATGAACATCAGCTGATAGATGCCGAGGCGCAGGATGTCGACGACGATCGGATCGAGTTTGCTGAGCGGGCGTTCAGCCAGCGTCTTGATCGCGTGGTCGAGTCGCGATCGCCAACGCAGGACGCCGAGGACGAGAGTGCGAACGAAGCCGGTTTCGTCATGGAGGACGAGCGACGCGTACGCCGATTCGCGTTCGATGCGGCGCAGCAGATGGAACGCGCGCTCGCGCTCGGTCACGAAATCCGCGCTCCGACGCGCCAGCCTGCGCCACGCGCGAATTCCGACGCCTGCTGCCTCGATTTTCCGCTGCGCTGCACGACGATCAGCTTGATCGCACCATCGCCAGTTGCAACGGTGACGCCTTCGGCGATCGACAGAATCGTTCCCGGTTCGCCGCCGCCGGACACCGGCGCGATATCGATCAACTTGAGGTCGCCCGCGAACACGCCTGGCCACGGATCGAACGCGCGGAACTTGTTGTAGATCGTCGTTGTCGAATCGATCCACCGAATCTCGCCTTCGCCCTTTTCAATTTTCGGGGCGTACGTCGCTTGCGAATGATCCTGCGGCGTCTCGACAACGCGATCGAGGCTAAGCGTAGCCAACATCTCGTCAGCCCCAATACCCGCAAGGCGGCGTGCGAGTTGTGACGCGCGCTCGTCAGCGCCGATCTTTGTGCGCGCAATCGACAGAATCGGTCCGTGATCGAGCTCTTCGTCGACCCGCATGATCGTCACGCCGGTCTCCGTTTCGCCATGCTCGATCGCGCGCTGAATCGGCGCGGCTCCGCGGTACTTCGGAAGGATCGAGCCGTGAATGTTCAGGAATCCGCGGCGTGGCATCTTCAAGAGTTCGGGCGGCAATATTTTGCCGTACGCGACGACGATGCCGATATCGGCCTCCGCCGGCTCGAGCTCGCGAATCCTCGCCGGTTGCGCGAGCGGCAATCCGAGCTCGCGCGCTTTGACCGCGACCGCAGGAGACTGCAGATTCAGCCCGCGCCCCGCGCGCTTGTCGGGCTGCGCGACGACCAGCGCGATCTCGTGCTCGCGCGCGAGCGCCTCGAGCGTGGGGACCGCAAATTCGGGAGTGCCGAGAAAAATGACGCGCATGGGCTCAGATCTTCGATTCGCCCTTTTTTCTACCAAGTGAAGAGAAACGGGCGAACCGAAGATGTGAGCCCTTCAACGCGTCGTGGTGGAAGGCGCCTGATCCTTCAGCGTCGTCGTCGCCTGCGAGGGATCGATCGGCTTGCGGTTGGTTTTTCCCTCGGCACCCTTGTTCGGCTCGGGCGACGCGCCTTTCATTCCCTGGCCCCCCGGCGATTTCGCCGAGCTGGTCACCGGATGGGTCATCGCCGGCGGATTGTTCTGATAATCGCGCGGCGGCATTTCACGTTTGCACGCCGCCATCAGGATCATGAGGATGAGAAGAGCCCGCATGCGCGGAGCATGACATAGAATCGCGGCATGCGAAAAGTCATCGCGGCTTCGGCAATCGTCATCGCTCTGGCCGCCAGCGGCGCGGCGCAGATCGCCGACGGCGACCAGCACTGGGCGGCACGGGCGGAGGGGCACCAGAGTGGTCACGCGAAAGCGACGCATGTCGACGCCGCCATCGCGGCGTATCAACGCGCGGTTGCACAGAATCCCAACGAACTCGAAGCACGATGGAAACTGCTTCGCGCTTTACGCTTCAAGGGCGCGTACGTCGCGTCATCGAGTGACGAGAAGAAACAGATCTACACCGCCGGCAAGAAGGCGGGAGAAGACACACTGGCGGTCGTCGACCGTCTGCTTTCGGCCAAAGGCCTGCGCTCGGTGAGCAAGGCGACCGAGAAGGAAGTTGCCGACGCAGCGAAATCGATCGCCGGCGCAGACGAAGTCTTCCTGTGGGATTCCGTCAACTGGGGCGAATGGGCGCTGGCCTACGGCAAGATGGCCGCAGCACGCGAGGGGGCGGCCGATCGCATCCGCCGCGAGGCAACGATCGCCATGCTGATGAACCCGAAGCTCGAAGGTGGCGCTCCGTCTCGCGTCCTCGGTCGCCTCCACGACCAGACTCCGCGGATCCCATTCATCACCGGATGGGCGTCCAATCGCGAGGCGCTGCGCTTTCTCAACGAGTCGCTGAAGGCCGATCCGACGAACAAGATCACGCGCGTGTTTCTCGCTGAGGCGATGGTCAACGGCAATTTCGACACGCAACCGCAGGCGATCCAATCGCTGAAGGAGCTGCTGACCACGCCGAACGATCCGAACTACGAAGTCGAGCAGGCCGCCGCTCAGGACGACGCGCGCGCGCTGCTCAGGCGGTGGGGAGCGTAATCGCGGCGATCAGCTCGCCGATCGCAACGGTCTCGGCGCCCCGAAAACGCAGCCCGGCCACGGTCTCGGATTCCAACGTCAGGGGAACGCGACGTAATGTCGGCACGGACCCGCCCCGCTGCTTCCACAGCGCTTCTTTCGCGCTCCAGAAGTGCAACATGCGATGGGTGATCCTGCAGCGACCCATGATTTCGATTTCGTCATCGGTCAGAAAAAGATGCGCAGCGTTTTCAGAGATCTCGCGAATCATCTCGATGTCGATTCCCAGCGGCTGCGCATCGATGGCAGCGGCTCCGTACTTTCCGGAATGCGAGAACGAAACGCAGTCGCCTGAAACGCCGTTGCGCCGCAACTCTTTCTCGGCGATGCGGCTCAACATCCATTCTGTTTGCCGCTTCGGGCGCGCGAATCCGCGAATGACCGCCAACTCATCCGCCTCAAACTGTGATTCCGGGTCTGCAATGTCGCACGCGATCACAGCGCGTCCGGGCCACGGGGAGAAGATCATGGCTGCGACGGGACAGCTGCGACAAACTGCGAATCGCCGTTGACGTCGACCACCGATGCGTAGGCGATTGCGGTGCCGGAAAGCATCTTCACCCGAACCGTCATTGTTTCGTCGAGGCGAACACCGAGCGCACGATCGGCGTCGGCGAGATCGTAAGACTCATCGGAGTCTAGCGTGTTCTGGATGATGCGGCTCGCGCGCTGCCCCGTTCGGGTGAAGGCCGCAATGCGAAACGTGATCGGTACCTGACTGGCGTTGAGGATGCCGATGTTGACGCGACGCTCCGCGCCCGACGGAATTCCGACGAGCCTCACATCGGAGGCAGCGTCGCTCATCGACAACGGCTCGATGATCGAGGCGCGGGCGTTGTGCGCCGCGTCGTAGGTTTTCAGGAGCGCGATCGGCGCGCGCCGGCCGCGGTATTCGATCCACAGCACGCCGCGTCCCTCCGGCGCCTGAAAAAACGATCGCGTGACGTCTTCCCATCGAATGCTTTGACCGCCGCCGAGCACGACCTGCCGATCGATTCGCACGTCGCCGGAGACGTAGCGCAACGCCAGCGACATCCGCTCGGCAAGCGGATTGTGCAGCGTCAGATCGGATTTCCAGTACGTTCCGCTCGCACCGGCGACGCTGCCGATCGACGGAAAAACCAGGCGTGCGCGTTCGCCGAGAAGGCCGATCTCGCGCAGCGACGGCAACCGGATCTGGCGCATGTATCCGTCGAGATTCAAGGCGGTCGTCGATTTCTTTCGCGTCCACAGTTCCGTTCCCCACGTCGAATGTGCGTACGTGTAGTGATCGTTGATGTAGCTCGCAACGGCCTGAGCGCGCACGGAGTTGTCGATGTCGTCGAAGACGTCGAATTGCTGCGGTGAGCGGCGAATGACGATGGGCGGCTTCGCGCGCTCGAGCGCCAGGATCACCTCGCGCTGAAACTGCGGCGGCGAAAGAATCGGAACCTGATAGAAGCGCGTGGGATTCGGACGATCGCAGAAAAAATACAGCGCCGGCTGATTCGAGAAATCGAAGATCGGCGCGCCGGCGCGGCTCAGATCGCTCACCCAGAAGCGGACCTGATCGATGCGATGCCGAATCTCCATCGCCGCCGGATCGACCCATCCCACGCCGCTGACACGGCCGAGGTAATGGGTGAGGTCGTCGAGGCGGGAGTTGGCGATGTCGGGAGCCCACAGCACGATGAAGAAAACCGGCAGCAGCGCGGCCGCGGCAGTGCGCCCCGCCACCCGCCCAAAGAGTACGAGAAGAATCACGATCATCGGGCCGATGAGGAACGCCGAGAAATACTGATGCGCAAAATCAGCGCGGCCTAACGCGCTGCGCTGCGTGAGGATCGCGAAGGCCGTCAACGCCACCAGAGCGACGTCCAACTGATCGCTCTTGTGTTTGATCGCACGCTGCACGAGGCAAATCAGCGCGATCGCGATGATCAATGGATTGAGGACGTAGCGAAACTTCTCGTACAGGAAGAAATCCGAGATGCTGTGGAGATTGAGATTGTTCCGAAATGTCGTCGTGAGATCCGGAAACGGCAGCGACCACACCGCATCGATGATCCGCGGCACTGTCACAAATGACGTCGTCACGAAGGCGCCCAGAGCGCCGTGCATCGATAGATAGATGACGAATGGCATTGCGCCGGCAGCGACGCCCACCGCGAACCCGCCGATCGCCGTGAATCGCCGGACTACGAGCAGCGCGAGAACTGAACCGCCGATCGCATACAGGCCGATGTCGTAACTGAAGTAGAACGCCAGCGCGGCTGCGACGCCTGCGAGCGCCGCGAGAATTTGCGATCTCCTGCGGACAGCGACAAGCAGCAGCGCGAGAACGATGATCTCGAAGAAGATCCGCTCGTTGTCGATGGTCGTCACCGCGCCGAAAACCATGACCAGCACGGCCAGCGGAATCGAATCGAAGATTGCCATCCCCAGACACCAGAGTGCAGGGGCAGCGAAGGAGCCCAGCACCGCCGGACGTGCAAGGCCAACCGCTGCCGAGCGGCCGAAGATCTTCATCAGCAAGGCATCTAGAAAACCGTCGTCGAGGAGACCATGAAGAACGAAAACATCGCGATAAGGAATCTTTCCGCGGAGATAATCCGACGCCGGCCCGAGGGCCTCGCCGCGGTGAAAAAGATCGATCCATTGGGTCAGCGCGGCAGTCGACGCGTAGCTGGCGCAGTAGAGAAGAAGCGGAACGACGACATAGGCCGTGGTGATGCGCATGGCCCGGCCGTCCACGCCATCCGTTCCGCCGATCGCGAAGGCGACCGCCACAGCGACGATCCCCATCACCACGAGAATCGCGACCTCGCCGCGAACGAACATCAGCGCCAGCGCAGGCAGAACGATCATCGGCAGGCCGGCAGCGGCCACGCGCTGGAAGGTGATCTCGAAATCACGCCCGATCAAGAGCATCGCGAGATCGGCAATCAGGAGAAAGGCGCACCAGAATAGTGCAATAACAAACATTATGAAAACGATTTCTAGAAATAATGTAGGAATATGGGCGATGCGCTTTCCGACTGCGATGTAGCGGAACATCACCCACGCCAGCGCTTCGAAAATCACGGCCGCGTGATACGGCCACATCTCCCTCCGCAGAAATTCGCGCAGCCATCGCGTGCGCTGGTACGCGATGAGGACCCGCGGGCCGGCCTGCGACGCCGCCAGCGGAATCAGGATCGGCCAGCCCCATTTGAAGGTCGTCAGATAGAGAAACGGCGCCAGGAAAAACGGCGCGACGAAGAGGAACGCGCCGACTCCTCGAAAGTTCTCGAGTTGACGCACGCCGAGCCGGTAGAAGGCGATCGTCGCGGGCGGAACGACTACGAAAAACATCAGCGCGGCGATGTAGTCGCGCAGCTTCGACGCACGCTCGATCGTGACTCGGCCGACCGCGACGGGCGCGGTGGGCGGGAGGGCGCGCAGCAACAGCGTCAGCGAGAGGAAAAGGCCGAGGGCGAAGGAGAAGGCTGCGATCCAGAGGAGCGCGCGAACGGCGCGGGCGGTCAACTCGTCCTGGCGCGGCACGCGCGAAGTATAGCGGCCACAAGCGCGGGCACCGTCGCAGCGTCGGACTCCACATCGGGAGTGCGGCCGTGACGCCGGATCGCTTCGCTGGTCGTCGGCCCGATCGACGCGAGCATCGCGCGTTCGATGATTTTCGGATCGGGGAGCACATCGAAGAAGTTGTCGACTGTCGATGCGCTCGTGAACGTGACGACGTCGATGTCGTGCAGGTCGTCGATCGCATTGGTAACGCGGCGCGTTTCATAGGCGATCGCCAGATCGACCTCCCCGCCCCGCCGCCGCAACTCCTCAATCAGCTCGTCCCGCCCTTCCGCCGCCCGTATGACCGCGGTGCGCATGCCGCGTTGATCGGCCTCGAGAAGCGGCAACAGCGCGGTGGATTGAAACTTCGAGGGAACGAGATCGGGCTCGATTCCGCGATTCCGAAGATCATCGGCCGTCGATTCGCCGACCGCGGCGACCATCACGCCCGCCAGCGCGCGCGCGTCCTCGCCGTGATTGCGCAGCCTCTCGAAAAACCCGTCGACGCCGTTCGTGGATGTGAAAACGAGCCATTGGTAGTCGTCGACGCACTCGATCACGCGATCGAGCGACTCATACGACGACGGCCGCGCGATCTCGATGGTCGGAAACTGCACCACCTGCGCTCCGGCCTCCTCGAGAAGGCGCTTGAGCTCGGAGGCCTGCTCACGCGCGCGCGTGACGACGACGCGCTTTCCGAACAGCGGCTTCGATTCAAACCAGTTGATCGTGTCGTGCAGCGTGACAACGCCTCCGACGACGATCAGCGCCGGCGTCGCAATCCCCGCTGCGTGACGTTCGATGTCGGCGAGAGTGCCCGTCACGGTCCGTTGCTGTGGCGTTGTTCCTTTCGACACGATCGCAACCGGCCGGCCGGCGGGAGCTCCGTGATCGCGCAGCTTGCGCACGATCGTCGGAAGGTTCGCGATCCCCATCAGAAAAACGATCGTGCCATCGAGCTGCGCGAGCGCTCTCCAGTTGACGCCCGTCGTCTCGTCGCTTTCGTGACCCGTGACGAATGTGACTGAGGTGGCGTGCGCGCGATGCGTGACCGGAATTCCTGCGTACGCCGGACCCGCGATTGCCGAAGATATCCCGGGCACAATCTCGAACTCGATCGAAGCCGCCGCCAGCTCCTCGGCCTCTTCACCGCCGCGTCCGAAAACGAACGGATCGCCGCCTTTGAGACGCACCACGCGTTTTCCTTCGCGAGCTTTCTCGATGAGCAGGCGATTCGTCTGATCCTGCGGAACAGAGTGCGCACCCGATCGCTTGCCGACGTAAATGAGCTCGGCACTCTTCGGAACGCGCGCGATGATCTCCGGCGCAACCAGCGCGTCGGTCGCCACGACATCGGCGCTCGCGATGAGCTCCGCGGCGCGCAACGTCAGCAGATTCGGATCGCCCGGCCCGGCGCCGACGAGGAAGACCTTCCCGTTAGCCATTGGCCCTTTGTCGCTCGCCGTCACTTGTTCTTCCGTTCCTCGGCCGGCGGCGAACGGCGAACGGCCAACTCCTCGGCGCCCGCAGCGACGAGCGCCTGGTACACCGAGTCGATCAGCGTGTCCGCATCGGATCCGCTTTGCGTCAGTCGAATGCTGCGATCGCCATCGATCTCACCGAAAAATGCACGGATCGTGATTCCTCGATTGAGTGTCGCATGCACGGCGACGGCGGAGTAGCAGTCGAGCAGGTTGCCGAACTTCTGCAGCACTCCCCGCTCGCACAGCGCTGCCAGCGCGCTCGGAAAATGACTCAGCACCGTGAACTCGGCCGCCCGCCCGGCGAGGGTCTCGATCGCGATGATTCCCTGTCCGGCGGCCGGAACCATCTCATCGATGGAAAAGTACGACGTGATGTCGCTCTTGCGCCCGAGCCGCGTCAGGCCCGCGCTCGCGAGCACGCCGCCGTCGTAGGCACCCGCCTGGATTTTCTTGATGCGCGTGTCGACATTTCCGCGCATGTCCTCGACGCGCAGGCGCGGATATCGAGCGCGGAGCTGCGCTCGCCGTCGCGGCGCGCTCGTTCCGACTTTCGCGCCATCCTTCATTTTCTCGATGGGAATGCCTCGAGATTGAACCCATGCGTCGCGCGGATCGGCGCGCGCCAGAAACGCCGGCAGCGCGAACTGCGGCGGCACGATCGATGGGACATCCTTGAGGCTGTGCACCGCCAGATCGATTTCGCGTTTCAGGAGCGCGTCCTCCAGTTCTTTGATGAAGACCCCTTTTCCCCCGATCGACGCGAGGCTCACGTCCGTTCGCTTGTCGCCCGTTGTCCGGATCGTGACGATCTCGCTGGGCCGATTCAGGACGCGCGCGACTTCGTTCGCCTGCCACAGCGCGAGCGGACTGCCGCGCGTGCCGATGCGCACCGGCGCCGTCATCGCAATCCGAAAAGCTTGCGGATGGCCTGACGCAGCGATTCGCGCTCCTGCGGCTCGGCGGCCGATTCTTTCAGGCGCAGAATCGGGTAATGGAGGATCTTGTTGACCATCTGCGTCGTCATCATCTCGATTGCCTGTCGCTGGTCTGCGGTAATCGGACCGACTCTGCGCAGGCATTTCTCGAGCTCGCCCGTGCGGATCGACTCGAGGGCTTCCTGAAGCTCGAGGATGGTCGGCACCGCATCCTGAGCTGAGAGACGCCGTCGAAAGTTCTCAACTTCGCGACTCACCAGGCTCTCGGCCTGCTCTGCCTTCTGCAGGCGGAGCTCGCGATTCGAATCGACGACCTGCTGCAGGTCATCGATGTTGTACAAATACGCGCCGTCGACCTTTCCGACCGCCGGATCGATGTTTCGCGGTACGGACAGGTCGATCAGAAACAGAGTCGGCTTTTTTCTCGCTCGCAACGCGCGCTGGACATGCGCCGGTTCGATGACGAAGTGCGGCGCGGACGTCGACGCGATCACGATGTCGCACGTCGCAAGATGCGGCTCGATCGATTCGAAATAGACCGCCTGGCCGTTGAAACGCGCCGCCAGCTCCTTCGCCCGATCGTGCGAACGGTTTGCGACGAAGATCTGCGTCACTCCCGAGCCGTTGAGATGCTCGGCCGTCAACTCGCTCATCTCGCCCGCGCCGAGGAGAAGCGCCTGCAGACCCTGGAGGTCGCCGAAAATTTTCCGCGCCAGCTCGACTGCCGCGTAAGGAACGGAGACGGCGTGCTCGCCGATGCCGGTATCAGTTCGGACCTTCTTCGCCACGCGCATCGTTTCCTCGAACAGGCGTTCGAGCAATCCATCGAGCGAGCCACTGCGTTGTGCCGACAGAAATGCCGAGCGCACCTGGCCCCCGATCTGCGGTTCGCCGACCACCATGGAGTCGAGGCCCGACGCGACGCGGAAGAGATGCTGAATGACGTCTTCGTAGCGCAGGACGTACAAACATTTCTCGAGATCGGCGCGGGCGGCTCCACCACGGCGGCACAACCACGTCACGATCGACTCGATCACATCCTCGGTCGCCGCGGAGACAATCGTCTCGACGCGGTTGCACGTCGACAGCACGGCAACGCCATCGACACCGGCGATCGATTTCACTTCCTGGAGCGTGGCATCGTGCTGCGGCCCGGAAACGTCGAGGCGTTCGCGCACTTCGATCGGTGCCGTGCGATGGTTCACGCCGATTAGAACCAGCGCGTTAGGCATGATGAATCCCCAGGATGGCAACGACGGTCGCGGCGAACGCGCACGCCGAGATCACCACCGTCCGCCGGGCGCGGTATGCGCCGCGCATCAGCATCTGCAGCAGCATCGCGAACAGTACCCACGCGACGACCGCGCCGATCTGCTTCACGCGCAGATCGATCAGTTCGGCGGTGGTGCGATACGACCAGAGAATGCCCGCGACGAGGCCGAGGGTATAGATGCTGAAGCCGATGGCGAGAGTTCGGTAGCTCAGCGTGCGACAGACATTCAGGCTGGGAATCCACTGCCACAGCGCGCCGCGCTGTTTCGATTTGAGCGATCGGTCCTGAACATACGCGAGCATTGTGAACGCCAGGCCCACGAGAAGCGCAGCGACGCCAACCGTCGAGAGAAGCACGTGCGTGGTGAAGAGACCCGATCGCAGCGATGGATTCATCTGCGCGAACGGCTCGTGCACGACAGCAGCAACCGTCAGCAGCATCAGCACCAGCGGATAGACGAAGAACGCCGCGGCGTGAACGCGATATCGGAAATACAAAAACATCTCGGCCAGAAAAACCGTCCACGCGATGAACGATGCTGCTTCGGGAAGATTCGTCAGCGGAGGATGTCCCGTCCGCACGCAGATCGTTCCGATCCAGAATGTGTGACTGAGCCAGCCGGCGATCATCAGCATCAGGCCGGTGTGCTGCATTCGCACTTCGCGCGCGAAGAGCGACAGCAGGGCGACCAGGGTGCCGGCGCCATACAAAGCCAGAGCGAGGTACAGCGTTGCGTTAGGGCTCACGTCAGCAGCTTCTTGCAGAAGACGACCTTGTCGTCTTCGATCCGATAAAAATCTTTGATGCGCGAAATCTCGTCATAACCGCTCCGCTGATAAAAGCGAATCGTCGGAGCGTAACTTTCCTTGGACGACGTCTCGATCAGGAGCATACGCCCGCGCTGCTGCCGCACCTCGTTTTCCACGAATTTCAAAAGCACCTGGCCGAATCCGTTGCCCTGCTGTTTCGGGTCGACCGCAATCCAGTAAAGATCGAAGACTCCGTCGGCGAGCGGCGTCGCGCCGAAGCAGACGTAGCCCTGGATTATTTTTCTCGGCCCGCTGTCGGGATCTTCGAGAACGTAGATGAGATATTCGCCGCGCTCGGGATGCGCGAACGCCTGATCGACGAGGTCGATGGCGATGCGGACCTCGTCGGCATTGAACCGCCCCGTCGCTATGAGGACTTCGTGGATGCGGTTTCGATCTTTTCTCTCGGCTGGACGAATCTTCATCGGCTGCGCCGGGCGCAGGCCGCAATGATAAGGGCGTTGAGGAAATCTGAAAATAATACGTTGGCAGCATCGAGAGCCTTGCGGAATCCGCTGCCTAACCCCAAGTCGGGATTAGGGTTGATATCGACGATGTAAATCACCCCGGTACGCGACTCTTGTCGCAGGTCGAAGCGCACCGCCATGTCCGTACCGAGTAACTCCACAGCCGTCAAGCAGATGCGCGCGATCTGATCCCGAGTTGCGGCGTCGATCATCGCCGGCGTCCTGTTCCTGGTCGCCAGATCCTCGGCTGACCCGCTGGCCCATTTCGCCTTCCAGCCGACGACGCGCTCGGTCGACGCCAGGTGCTCCGCGAAAACGACTTCGCCGACCGGCAGCAGCTTGCCGCAATAGATCGACTGATTCAGCTCGCTCCCCTCGATGAACTCTTCGATCAGCGCCGGCTGCTCGTATTGTTCGCAGACGTACGCGCAGCGCGCTTCGAGGTCCGGGCGACTGCTGACGACTGACTCGGCGTCGATGCCGATGCCCGCATCTTCGAGCGCCGGCTTCACGATGTACGTTCCGGGAAATGGAACCTCGCGCGGAGACGCGTAGCCGCGCGGTGTCGGAATCCCGGCCGTCTGCAGCAGCCGCTTGACCAGGATCTTGTCCGTGCACAGCGCGACGGCAATCGGATCGCATGACGTATGTGCGACGCCGATCATCTCGAGCGCCAGCGCGAAGCTTTTTTCGAATCGCGGATTGCCGAGAACGCCTTCGCAAAAATCAATCACGACGTCGAAGTTGCGGAGCGTTCGCAGCGCGCCGTCGATGTCGTGACGAACCGGAACCATCGTGGCGCCGAGGAGTTGGGCAGCTTCGCTGGCGCTGGTGGTGACTTCGGCTTCACCGACCCTTTCGATTTCGTTCAGATGAGGCTTGAGATCTGCGTCGTCGTTGAAGGCAACCGCTATGCGGCCCACCGATCCTCCGCGCTTGCCATGATTCCGGCGATCAACTGGTTGTACGTCCAGCCGGCCGCTTTCGCCAGGATGACGAGATCGGAGTTCACGGGATGGACGCCGGGAAGCGGGTTCACTTCGACAAAATTCGGGACGTCGTTGCGATCGCAGCGAACATCGATGCGCGCGACATCACGGAGTTCGAAGGCCTTCCAGATCGCGAGCGCGACGCCGGCCACGCGCGGCGCATCGACGATCCGGTATTCGACGCGATTCTCGTAGTCGCGCTTGACCTCGATCGAGTAAAAGAAATTCTCCTCCGCCTTTTTCGGGATTACCTGCATCACCGCGATGACTTCACCGCCGAGAATGCCGACCGTGTATTCGTCGCCGGGGAGGAACTCTTCGACGAGCGCCGGACCGTACATGCTGACGCGGGAGACTGCGTCATCGAGCTCCGATTCATTTTTGCAGAGCGATTTCGCGGTGACCCCCATCGAGGAACCCTCGGATGAGGGTTTGACGAAAAGGGGATATTGAAGAGCGGCCGGTGGCCGGTGGCCGGTGGCCGCGACCGCCCACGGCGCCGTCGCAATCCCGTGCGCCTTCGCCATCAGCTTCGCAAGCGCTTTGTCCAATGTGATGCCGATCGCCACCGGATCGGAGCCGGTGCATGGAACGCCGAGCATCTCCAGCGTTGCGGGAACTTGCGATTCGCGGCCGCGGCCACCGATGCCTTCCGCGAGATTGAAAACGCCATCGACACCTTCACTCGCCAGGGCGTCGAGCATCTCCATGCCCCAGCCGAGGCGGACGGGGTCGTGATCGCAGGCGCGAAGTGCGGACTCCAGCGCTTCGATCGTTTCGAGAGAATCGAATTCCTCGAAACGGTCGCCGACCGCGCCTTCAGGCTTCAGGTTGTAAGTTAGGCCGATCCGCACTCAAATTATGATTCGCGTGACCGCTTTTTAATGTTAACGCCGCGCGGCGTGTCGCGCACCGGCTGCGGCTCGAAACGATCGGCGGTCCGGTTGAGCAGTTTCGCGATGCCGCGCTCCGGGATGTGCTCGCGGTCATTGCATCGATCGCACGCGTGCGGCTGACGCTGAACGTCGTCGTAGCGGCCGATCACACCCTCGAAGTTGCGATAGACGATCGAGTCGCCGTAGTTGCCGAGGACGTAGTTGGGCATCAGCGGGACTTTGCCGCCGCCGCCCGGAGCATCCATCACGAATTGCGGAACAGCCAGGCCCGACGTGTGGCCGCGCAGGAACTCGATGATCTCGATTCCTTCGCCGACCGAAGTTCGGAAATGCTCCGCCCCCATCACCTGATCGCACAAATAGAGGTAGTACGGGCGCACGCGGATCTTCATCAGCCCCTGCACGAGGTCGCGCATCGTGTAGGGGCAGTCGTTGACGCCGCGCAGCAGGACCGCCTGATTGTTGACGGGAATGCCGGCGCGGAGCAGACGATCGCAGGCGGCCGCCGACTCCGGTGTGATCTCGTTCGGATGGTTGAAGTGCGTGTTGATCCAGATCGGATGGTATTTCTCGAGCAGCGAAGTCATCTCGCTGTCGATGCGCTGCGGCAGGAACACCGGAACCCGCGAGCCGAATCGGATGATCTCGACGTGCGGGATCGCGCGGAGTCCGGCCAGGATTTTGTCGAGGTACGTGAGCGACAGCGAAAGCGGATCGCCGCCCGAAACGATGACGTCGCGAATCTCCGGATGATCGGCGACGTACTCGATCATCTTCTCGATCTTGCGCTGTCCGGTCGTGCCGTCTTCATCGACCCACTTCCGCTTGCGCGTGCAGTAGCGGCAATACAAGGGACAATACGACGTCACGAGAAACAGACAGCGGTCCGGATAGCGATGGACGATGCCGGTGACCGGCGAGTCTCCTTCTTCATTCAATGGATCCCAGGTCAGCTCGCCGGGATTGAGAAGCTCCTCGACCGCGGGAACCGACTGCACGCGGAGAGGGTCTTTCGGATCGTCGAAATCGATCAGGCAGAGGTAGTACGGCGTGATGGCGGTGCGGTAAAGCTCGAACACGCCGCCTAACCGCTCGCTGGTCATGTCATCGATGCTGAAGAGGCGCGCCAGCTCTTCGAGCGTCTGGACGCGGTTCTTCTGCTGCCATTTCCAATCATTCCACTGGGCGTCGGTGACGGTGGGATAGAGACGCGCGCGATTGGCGGCAGCGATCTCGAGGTGATTCTTGCGGGGAGTGTTCGGTGAGGATGATATTTGCGGCTCGTCTGATATGGAGACAGAGCTCATGACGGTATGCACCCTTTCGGACTGGGAATCTTCCGCAGTCGAATCAACGACGGCCCTGGACAGAATGTGAGCGCTTTCATGCTCAACCTACTTTAGCGGGTTTCAGCGAATCTGAAACAGAAAAATGCGCGAAGTCGTGGATCGCGTTTTGGGGAACCCAGGCCGTGATTTGCATCACCTGATCGCCGGATTGCTGCTGATGCACTTCCGCGATCTCGTGCAGCTTCGCGATCACGCGCGACTGCTCGTGCGGAATCTCGAGGTGAAGAACTTCGCCGCCGGCGAGCTCGCGCGCGCGGATCATGTCGACGAGCTTTTCGATTCCGCGGCCGGTGAGCGCGGAGATGGACGCGCGGTCTCGCGGTCGCGCGGTCTCGAAGTAGTTACCGCGAGACTCCGAGACCTCGAAACCCCGAGACAAGTCGTCCTTGTTGAACACATCGATCACGCGTTCCTCCGGAATCCCGAGCTCCGCCAACACCTCGGCGCCCACCACGGCCTGCTCCTCGTGCGTCGAGTCGATGACGTGGAGCACGAGATCGGCGCTGACCGCCTCCTCCATCGTCGATCGGAACGAGGCGACGAGGTGATGCGGCAGTTTGCGGACGAAGCCGACCGTGTCGATGATGACCGTCGGCCGCGGCATCGGAAAAACCGTGCGCTGCGATTTGGCGTCGAGCGTCGCGAAAAGCTTGTCGACCGCCCAGGCCGAACCGCCGGTCAGGCGATTGAAGAGCGTCGATTTGCCGGCGTTGGTGTACCCGACCAGTGCGACCGTGAACGCCGCCGCGCGCGATTTTCTCTGCGTCTGGCGCGTCTGCTCGATCTTCTGCAGCTCGCCTTTGAGCTGGCTGATTTTCGTCCGGACGATGCGGCGGTCGATCTCGAGCTGCGTCTCACCGACGCCGCGCGTCCCGATACCGCCCGCCTGTCGCTCGAGGTGGGACCACTGCCGGGTGAGCCGCGGCAGCATGTATTCGAGCTGCGCCAGCTCCACCTGCGTGCGCGCTTCGCGGCTTCGCGCGCGGCCGGCGAAGATGTCGAGGATCAGCGCGCTGCGATCGATGACTTTGGTCCCGATGATCTTTTCGAGATTGCGCGTCTGCGCCGGCGAGAGCTCGTCATCGAAGACGACCAGCGAGACGCGCTCTTTTTCGGCGAGCTGCTTGATCTCTTCCGCTTTCCCGCTGCCGATCCAGGTGGCGGCATCGGGCGCGTTGCGTTTCGCGAGAATCTTCGAGATCACCGTTCCGCCTGCGGTCTCGATCAGCTTTTCGAGTTCATCGAGGTGTTCTTCCGCGACTCTTCGGCTTCGATCCGGTAGCACGACCCCGACGGCAATGACTTTTTCGGACACCTTATTGGTTGACATTAATCATACCGGTTCCCGGAACTTTGTTAAATCCCTCAGATGCATGAGCAAGGGAGACGCCATATCATGCGCCGCATGTTCGTTTTGTACGAGGTGTTGTTGTACCTCGTCTTTCTCATCGCGCTCCCGCTTTTTCTGATCACCGGATTGCTGCGCGGCAAGTACCTCGCGAATTTTCCCGAGCGCATCGGCTTCTATCGCACTCCGGCCGCGGCGCACGATCTATGGATTCACGCGGTGTCGGTCGGCGAGACGCTCGCGTCACGGCCGGTCGTCGACGAAGTCCTCCGCCGGCGTCCGGGCACGTCCATCGTCTTCACGACCACGACATTGACCGGTCAGGCGCAGGCACGCCGGTTGTTCCCCGAAGCGACCGTCACCTACTTTCCAATCGACTTCAGCGCCTCGGTCCGCCGCTTTCTCGATCACCATCAGCCTCGCCTTTTCGCGGCGATGGAAACCGAGATCTGGCCCAACGTGACGCGGCTCTCCCGGGCTCGGGGGCTGAAGTTGATACTGGCGAACGGGCGATTGTCGGACCGCTCGTTTCCGCGATATCGCGCCATCCGGCCGTTGCTGCGCCGGATCCTGCGGCACTACGACCGTGTACTCGTCCGCGACGAAGGCGACCGCAAGCGCTTCATCGCGATCGGCGCGCCGCCGGAAGCCGTCGAAACGACCGGCAACGTCAAATTCGATTTCGCGATGAATGACGAGCCGCTGGAGATCCGCCCGCAGATCGAATCCCTCATCGCCGGCCGCCGCGTCCTCATTCTCGGATCGACGCGCGAAGGTGAAGAGGAATTGATCCTTCCCCTTCTCGGCGATTTCATCCAGAAGAACAACGCGTTCGTGATCATCGCGCCAAGAAAGCCGGAGCGATTCGATGTGGTTGCGAGCATGCTCAAAGTCCCCTTTGTGCGAAGAACGGCAATCGGCGAACGGCAAACGGCGAACGCCCTCCTCATCGATTCCGTCGGCGAACTCACCCGCATCTATCCGTTCGCGACCGTGGCCTTCGTCGGCGGAAGTCTCGTTCCGACCGGCGGACACAATCCGATCGAGCCGGCGGCGGCCGGTGTGCCGGTATGTTTCGGCCCGCACATGACGAATTTTCACGAGATCGCGTCGACTTTCCTCGAGAACGATGCGGCGGTCGAAGTGCGCACGCCCGCCGAGCTGATCGCATTCGCAACTCGGATGTTCGACGACCCGACGGCGCGGGCAGCGTACGGCGATCGCGCGCGCAAGACCGTCGAGCAGAACCGCGGCGCCGCGGCGCGCACGGCCGAGTGCATCGTCGAGTTGCTGGCGTGATCAAGCTCGCGGAGCTCATTTATCGCGGCATCAACCGGGCGCGCCGCGCGCTCTATCGCGCCGGAATCCTCAAGCCGAAGCGGTTGCCGGTGCCGGTGATCTCGGTCGGCGGAATCGCGGCCGGCGGAAGCGGCAAGACCCCGGCTGCGATCGCAATAGCGCGGGCGCTGTCCGATCGCGGTCTGCGAGTTGCTGTGTTGACGCGCGGCTACGGGCGGGCGGGAGAGGGCGGGGTCGTCACGGCGCTGGATCCCGATCGGTTTGGCGACGAACCGGTGCTGATCAAGAAGACGCTCCCCGGCGTCAACGTCATCGTCGGAACAAATAGATACGATAATGCTATACGAATTGAGGCCGACGTCTTCCTGCTCGACGACGGCTTCCAGCATCTGCAGCTGCATCGCGACTTCGATGTCGTCATCGACCACGACTCCGGCTTTCTTCGCGAAGGACGTGGCGCGCTGCGTCATGCCGATCTCGTGTTGCCGCGAAAGCTGCAGGCGCGCATACCGGACAAGCTGCGCGGAAAGAAGGTCTTCGCGTTCGCAGGTCTCGCGGATAACGCTCAATTCTTTCGGCTTTTCGATCTCGCCGGCTCGAAGGGATTTCCCGATCACCACCGATACACGCGGTCCGACATCGACGCGATCAAACGCGACGCGAACGGTCATGCGATTGTCACCACCGAAAAAGACGCCGTGAAAATCGGCGACGCCGATGTGATCGCGATTCCGGCGGAATTCATGATCGATCCCGCCGATCTCGAGCGCATCATCGCGGCGGCCCGCCGATGAGCCGCCGCAGAAAGAGTCTCTTTGTGCAGCGGAGCGAGTACGCGCTCTATCGAATCGTGGCGGCGGTCGCGCGCCGCCTTTCCGACCGCGGCGTTCAGCGGTGGGGCGATCGCCTGGGCGGCCTGGCGCGGCGCGTTCTGCGATCGCGCGACCGCATCGCGATGCGGAATCTAGGCGAGTCGTTTCCGTCGAAGAGTGAAATGGAAAGGCGCGACATCATCAACGCCTGCTGGCGTCACTTCGGCCGCTCGGCGCTCCATTCGATTCGGATGCAGAACATGTCGCTCGAGGAGATCGCTGCGCGATGTCCGTTCGTCAACGCCCATCTGGTCGAGGAAGCGATCGCGCGCGGAAAGGGCGTAGTCCTGATCAGCGCCCATTACGGCGCCTGGGAAGTCGGCGGACTGGCGCTGATGTCGCTCGTGAAGAACGTTCGCACAGTGGCGCGACCGCTCGACAATAAGTTCCTGGAACGCGACCTGGCCCGCCTCCGCGTGCGCACCGGCGCCGAAGTTCTCGACCGGAAACGCGCCGCTCGGGAGATGATGCGGGCCTTGTCCGACAACGCTGTCGTCGTCCTCCTGCCCGATCAGGCCGTCCTTCCCCGCGAAGGTGTGCTCGTTCCCTTCCTTGGGCGCCCGGCCTGGACCACTCCGATACCCGCGAAAATGGCTTTGCGGCGCTCTTCTACGATTGTGTTCGCTTTTTGCATACCGCACGAAACCGGGCATCGGCTCGAGTTCGAAAACCCGATCCGTGTCGATCAACTGAGTGCGGCGGAGCGTGATCCGGTGATGTTGACGGAGCGAATCAACGACGTGATTTCGCGACGTCTCACGGATCGTCCGGAGCTTTGGTTGTGGATGCACGATCGCTGGAAGGGGCAGGCGACGGGGGAAAGCGAAGGATGAATGGCCAGTGACACGGTCGTAATCGGGCTCAATTGGGTCGGCGATAACGTTCTCGCCCTTCCAACCTATCGGGCGCTGCATCATCGCTTCCGCAGCGAAGGCGGTATCTCTGTCGCGGCGCCGCAGCACATCGCGTCGCTTCTCTCGTCGCTCGGACTGTTCCGCAAAGTGATTCCGTGGAACGGCCGGACGCGCGATCGTATCCGCGTCCTCAAGGCGGGGCGCTTTCGCCGCGCCGTGATCCTTCCGAATTCGTTCCGCGCCGCGATGATCCCCTTCGCGGCCGGCATCGGCGAGCGTTGGGGTTATTCGACCGACGCGCGCGGGCTGTTGCTGACACACGGCATCGGACGCAGTCGCGAGCGCGGCCATCAGCTCGATGACTACAGCGCACTCCTCGCGGCGATGAATGCGCCGCGCGTCGTCGATGAGATTCCGAGCATCCGGCTGCCGGTCCACACCCGCGAGCGCGCCCGCAAGCGTCTTCGCGCACTCGGCGTCCGGCTCGATCGACCGCTCTTCGGACTCCACGCCGGCGGACTTTACGGCCGCGCGAAGCATTGGGGCGACGAGCCTTACGGACAACTCGCCGAGCGTCTGACCGAAAGCGGATACTCGGTCGTTCTGCTCACCAGTCCCGGCGAGCGGCAGCAGGCCGAGGCGATTTCGGAAAAGTACGGACAACTTCCGATCGATGGCGACAACGGCGACGTCCTGCAACTGGCAGCCGCCATCTCGCATTGCTCGGTGGTCGTGACGAACGACAGCGGACCGCTGCACCTTGCCACGGCGCTGGCCGTGCCCTCGGTCTCGATCTTCGGCCCGACCGATCCGGGACGGACCGTCATCCCGGGAGCGACGCGGGTCGTGCAGAAACCGGTGACGTGCGGGCCCTGCTACGAACGCGAGTGCCCGCTGCGCGATCACCGCTGCATGACCGAGATTTCGGTGGACGAGGTCTTCAACGCCGCGGTCGGCCTCCTGCAGGAAGTCGCGGCCAGCGAAGTCCGGGTCCTATAATCGGCGCGGATGCCTGCCGACGAAGGCCGTCTGTACAAGATCGGCGAAGTCTGCAAACTCGCCGACGTGCAGCCGTACGTGCTGCGCTATTGGGAAACCGAATTTCCCCCGCTCGCGCCTAATAAGAGCGGCGGAGGCCAGCGGCTCTACACGCAGCGCGATCTCGACGTCATCCTGCGCATCAAGCAGCTTCTCTACTCGGAGGGCTTCACGATCGCCGGCGCGAAGAAGAAGCTGGAAGCCGAGTCGTCAGAGCCATCGGAATCGCCGGCCGCTCGAGTTCCGGCAGCGAAGGATTTGACGAAAGCGCTTCTGAACATCAGGAAGGAGCT
>JALYZI010000128.1 GCA_030948915.1 Acidobacteriota bacterium | reverse complement strand
GGATGAAGTGGAAGAGAAGAACAACAGGGGAATCGTCGATCTCGGTATGCGCACAAAAGGCATTTCCGACGTAAATCGACGCGAGATCAACCGGCGGCGAAGCCTCCGTCGATCGTATGCACGGATCCCGTGACATAGCTCGCGTCGTCGCTGAGGAGAAATGCGGCGAACCGGGCGATCTCCTCTGCGCTTGCGAACCGCCGCAGAGGGATTTCCCCCAGCACCTCCTTCTCCGCCATCTTTTTCGTCTCCGCGAACATGTCGGTGTCGACCGCGCCGGGTCGGATGCAATGACAACGGATACCTTTTCGACCGTACTCGACCGCCACGGCGCGCGTGAACGCCTCGATGCCGCCTTTCGTCGCGGCGTAGATCGCCTGCCCTTTCGTCGGGCGCGTCGCGGCGACGGAGCTGACGTTGAGAATCACACCGGTGCGTTGGCGCAGCATCACCGGAAGCACCGCGCGCGTGCAGTACATCGTGCCGAGGAGATTCGTGCGGATCATCGTGTCGATTTCGTCGTCGGTCGCCGACATCAGTAAAGCCGCCAGGTTCACACCGGCGTTATTCACCAGAGCGTCGATGCCGCCCTTCGCTTTATCGAACAATTCGATGGCGCTCGCCACCGCCGCCGAGTCGGCAACATCGAAAGGCAGAAGCGTGGCGCGTTCGCCGATCTCGTCGCGCAGCGCGTGCGCCTCACTCTCCGAACGATGAAAGTTGATTCCGACTTCAGCACCTCCGCGCGCACACGCGAGCGCAATCGCGCGTCCGATGCCACGGCTGGCGCCGGTCACCACGATCCGTTTGCCGTCAAGCGAAACGCTCATGTCTCCTAGACTATGCGCCCTCCGCGCAGCGTGTAGCGGATGGCGGTCAGATCATCCTCGAGCGCGACAATGTCCGCTTCGAAACCTGGGGCGATGCGCCCGAACCGCTTTGATACTCCGAATCGTTCGGCGGGTGCCGTGGTCAGCGACGCCAGAATCTGGCGGAAACTCATTCCCGCTTCCGCCATCAGCGCATACTCCTCGCCCGGATCGTAATCGACGGCGCCGAGGTCGGTGCCGAAGAGGACGCTGCCTCCGGCGGCGATCCATGCGCGCAACTGCGCGATGGCGGTGTTCACGATTTGCTCCTGCGTCGATGTGCGATCGTGGCGCAAGAAGTACTTCCAGAGATTGAGAGTCGGCGTGAGCGCTACTCCGCGTGCCGGCATCGCGTCCCACGGGCCGGATCGCGGAGTCGTGTGCGCGATGACATCGACTCCTGCGCGAATGGCGGCCATTACATCTGCGCCGGTGTTGGGGTGCGCGAAGACCGGCTTGTTGAATCGATGCGCTTCGTCGACCGCCGCCCGAATCGCGGTTTCAGGAATCGTGGCGCCGCTCGGCGAAGAGACGAAGATCTTGATGGCGTCAACTCCATTGGCAAGCAGTTTCTTCGTCGCCTGCGCCGCCTCGCCGACTTCCGGAAGCGTCATCTTCATGACACCCATCATGTTGAGTACGATGTCCGACGGATTGCCGCCCGTCGGAACGAGCCCTTCGCCGGTCGTTCGAATTCGCGGTCCGGGCACTTCCCCCGATTCGATGCGATCGCGGATCACGCGCGTGTTCTCCCACATCGATCCGATGTCGAACACGCTCGTGAATCCGTATCGCGTTAGCATTTGCTCGAGCTGATATGCGAGCTCCGCCGCCGGGATCGAAGCGGCGTCCGCCCACTTCCGCTCGAAGAAGTGCACGTGGCTGTTCCAGAATCCCGCGGTGATCGTCAGGCCTGCGCAATCGATGACCTTGGCGTTCGCCGGCACTTCGGCGCCGACGGCGATGATCTTGTCGCCTTCGATCACGACGACGCCGCTGCGGATCGGCTCTGTATCGGGATCGACGTACACCGTCCCGCCTGCGAGAGCGGTGACGTTTCGATCGCCATCGAAGTGTCGTCGTTGTTCAGGCACTAAGATGATGGAGTATGAACGAAATGAAAGATCTGGCAATCCTGCTCGAGGACCGGCCGGGAGCGCTCGCGGAAATGGGCGAGGCGCTGGGGCGGGAGGGCGTGAGTGTGGAAGGGGGAGGGGCGTTTGGCAGCATCGCGCATTTTCTTTTTTCCGATGGCGCTGCCGCACGCGCGGCACTCGATCGCGCCGGAATCCGCGTCATCGCCGAACGCGAAGTCCTCGTGCGGCGGCTGAAACAGGATGAAGCGGGGCAGCTCGGCAAAATTTCGAGGTGCCTGGCCGATGCCGGCGTGAACATCGAAGTCATGTACAGCGATCACGCCAATCAGCTGATCCTCGTCGTCGACGACATGGAGAAGGGGAGACGCGTGTCCGCGGCGTGGAAGTCGTGAGCGAAAGCGCGGGGATCGATGCCATGGCGGCCGTCATCGGCGAACCTGCACGCGCACGAATGCTCGCGGCGCTGATGGGCGGGACGGCTCTGACCGCGACCGAGCTCGCGATCGAGGCCGAAGTCACCGCCTCGACGGCCAGCTTCCATCTCGCGCGGCTCGTCGATGCGGAACTGATCGCGATCCGACAGCAAGGGCGTCATCGCTACTACCGGCTCGTAGACGCCGATGTCGCGGAAATGCTGGAAGGAATGATGGCGATCGCGGCGCGCAGCGCGAATGTCAAGCGGCCAGGAACGGCGGATGAGACTCTGCGCAAAGCGCGCCTCTGCTACGACCATCTCGCCGGCGACCTCGGCGTCTGGCTGCTCGATAATCTACGCGCGAAAAGAATCCTGATCGGTCACGAGCCGTTCCGAGTCTCGAGCGACGGCCGCACGTTTTTCGCGGACATCGGTGTCGACATCGATCGCCTGGCCGACCTGCGACGGCCGCTGTGCCGGATCTGCCTCGACTGGACCGTCCGCCGATCGCATCTCGCAGGCTCACTCGGCGCCGCGATTCTCGATCGCGTTCTCAAACAGCGATGGGCGCGCCGGGAGCCGGGAAGCCGCGCCCTCGCCTTCTCAGTGCATGGCGAGGGCGCGTTCCGGGCGCAGTTCAGTTAGCCCACCGAGTTCCGCGCCGGCCTCAACCCGCGCGTTGCCGGCTCAGCGTGCGTTCACGTCGTGCACGAGCGTGATGTTCTGGGCGAGGTAATTCCCTGCGCTGAGTTGTTGAAGCTGAACGTCGATGACATCTCCACGTTCGAGGTTGGTCACCGGATGGAGCTGCCCCTGGTAGTTGACCTGGGCGCTCGAATCGTACTGAATGGTCATCGCGCTTCCCGGATTCGTTTGAAAGCCGGAAATCGACGTCGCGTTGTCGATGGAGATCGTACGCGTCGACGGATCGACGTAGCGCACCGTTCCGCGAATCGTGGAGACCTGCGAGCCGTATGTTCCGCCGCCGCCGCTCCCGTTTCGGGTAACGGTGATGTCCTGGGCGTTGAATCGTCCGCCGCCGAGGTCGCTGACGCGCGCGTCGATCTGGTCGCCGGCTCGGAGTTCCGAGATCGCATACGTTCGGCTGTTGTAATAGACCGGCGTGTTCGATGCGTAATTGATCGTCATGTACGATCCATAGCCGGGATCGACTGAGATCGAACGCGCGTAAGTGTCGATCGATCGGACCGTTCCGTGTACCGACGACACGCCGTATGGCGTTGATCCCGATGAAGCCTGGCTTCCGCGAGAGTTGTAGAGGACTTCCATCGACTGCGCGAGAAGCTGATTGCTGGAGCGGTCAACGCGTACAGAAACCTGGTCGCCACGCTCGAGGTCGGTGGGGCGGTGGTTCGTTCCGTTGTAGGAAACGGTGGTCCGGTCGTCGTAGTAGACGCGCACGTTGCCGTTGCCGTTGTTGCCGCTGCCGTTCGGATAGAGATTCGAGCTGTAATTGCTGACGTTGGTCAGGTAGATCGAACGGCTGTTGACGTCGACGGAGTCGACAGTCCCTCGAATCTCAGACGTGGTGTTGGTCGGATAAGACGATCCGCTCGGATAGCTGCTCCCATTGTTGAGCATGCCGCAAGCTGATGTGAGCAGCAAAGCGAACACTGCAGCAGATAGTTCCTTCATTCTGTTCATGGTCATCTCCCGCCGCTACGAAGAGCAGGAACTGTGCCCCTCCGTGATAAAAAACGCGAGTCTTGCGCCTTCCGTTCTCGCCCCCGATCGAGCCGATGTTGTCGGCCGCTGCCGATGAGTTGCCGTCCGGCGACGGCTGGCTGTTCGAGCCGAAGTGGGATGGATTTCGAACGCTCGTTTTTCGCGACGGCGACGAGCTCATGCTGCAGAGCCGCGACGAGAAGCCGATGAATCGATATTTTCCCGAGCTCACGGCGCCGCTTCTCGGCGCGTTGCCGGATCGGTGCGTCGTCGACGGCGAGATCGTGATCGTCGGCAGCAGGGGGCTCGATTTCGAAGCGTTGCTTCTCCGCATTCATCCGGCTGCGTCGCGCGTGAAACTTCTCGCCGAACAAACGCCGGCATCATTCGTCGCGTGGGATCTTCTCGCGCTCGGCGACGAAGATCTGCGCGAGTCTCCGCTCGAAATGCGCCGCGAAAAACTCGAGAAGGTCCTCGGCAAGGCGCCGCCGCCGGTGCATCTTTCGCCTGCGACGCGCGATCGCGCGCTGGCGCAGGATTGGTTCCATCGTTTCGAAGGTGCGGGGCTCGACGGCGTGATGGCCAAGCGTCTCGACTCTCCCTATCGCGCGGGCGAGCGCACGATGATCAAGGTCAAACACACACGCACCGCCGATTGCGTAGTTGCCGGTTTTCGCTGGCACAAGAACGGTCCCGGCACCATGGTCGGCTCCCTTCTCCTCGGTCTCTACGACGACCAGGGAACGCTGCATCACGTCGGCGTCACGGCGGCGTTTACGAATGCGATGCGCA
>JALYZI010000101.1 GCA_030948915.1 Acidobacteriota bacterium | reverse complement strand
AGACGTCCGCTGGCCCACGCCCACTGGAAGTTGTATCCGCCAATCCGGCCGTCTACGTCGAGGATTTCGCCGCAGAGAAATAGATTTGCACGACGGCGCGAGGCCATTGTCGAGACGACAATCTCGCTCAGCGGCACGCCGCCCGCGGTCACTTCGGCGTAGTCGAAGCCGCGGTCGCGCGAAACCGGAACGGTCAGGTTGGTCAGCGTTCGAACGATTTCGCGGCGTTGTTCCCGCTTCATTTGACTGATGGCCGCCGGCGGCGCGACCTGGTCGAGGATACGTTCCGGAAGGCGGCCGCGAAGAGTGCTGCCGATTGTGGCGCGCGGATTCTTCGCTGCCGCATCGAGCAGCATTGCGTCGAGGGAAACTCCGGGAAGAAAGTTGACAACCAGCGTCGCTCCCGGATCGGAGCGCCGTGCGGCGATCCAATGACGGCTGATGTCGAGGGCCACCGGGCCGCTCAGGCCGAAGTGGGTGAGCAGCAGCGAACCGCGGTCGCGTCGAAGGACGCGGCCCGTCGACGACCGGACTTCGAGCTCGGCCTCGGCGCTCGTTCCGCTCAGCTCGCGCATCCAGTGCGGTTCTTCGATGACGAGCGGCACGAGCCCGGGGAACGTGTCGGTGACGGTGTGGCCGAGGGAGCGGGCAATGGTGTAGCCATGGCCGTCGCTCCCGGTCTTGGGGACGCTTCGGCCGCCTGTGGCAAGGATCACCGCGTTGGCCTCGATCGCGCCGGATGCGGTTGCCAATTCGAAGCTGCGCGCGCTGGCAGTGCATTGGAGAACCTTCGTCCCGGTGATCACCTCGACGCGGGCATCGCGCGCCGCACGGAGGAGCGCATCGAGCACGGTCCGCGCTTTGTCGGTCACCGGAAAGAGCTTGCCGGTCTCTTCGCGCTTCAGCTCCACGCCGATGTCGAGAAAGAATGCGATCGTCTGCTCGACCGAAAACGTCCGCAAGACTTTGGCGATGGCGTTGCGGTTACCGTTGAAGTCTTCCGGTTCGACGACATCGTGCGTGACGTTGCACCGTCCGCCGCCGGCGATGAGAATCTTCGCCCCGATCTTCGCGGCGCCATCGATGGCCAGCACGCGCTTTCCCGGCGCGTTGCGCGCGGCGAAGATCGCCGCCATCAAACCGGCCGCCCCGCCACCGACGACTGCGATGTCGCATTGCACTGTCGCCGAGGACTTGATCAGGATTGCGACAGGAAAGCAATCGCGTCTTGTTTTTCTTTTTGCGTTCGCGCGTGCCCGGCCGACGCCTCGGCCACGGATTATACGCTCTATTAAGGCGAGAGTATAAGACTTATACGCTTGTGTAGAAAGAGCGTATAATCGGGCAACATGCGCCGCCTGCCCGAAACCGTTCAGGTCCTTTATGCCGAGCTCCTCGACCAACTCCGAGCGGCGGAAAACGATCTCCATTTACCGATTGGAGGGTCCTTGGTCTCTAAAACGATCGGCGGGCGCAGGTATTGGTACCTGCAGCGAGATGAAAAGGGCCGCCGCACGCAGACATACCTGGGCGTGGAGACGCCCGAGCTGCTTCAGCACATCGATACTGCGAAGGGCCAGCAAGTGGATCTGAAACGGCGTCGACAGCTCGTTTCCATGTTGAGAGCGGGTGGTGCGGCATCGGAATCACCATCGTTTACCTCCGTACTGGAAGTACTGGCAGACTCGTTCGTCTTCAGACTGGGCGGGGTTCTCGTCGGCACACAGGCTTTCATGTGCTATGCGAACATGCTGGGAGTACGGTTTGAAGCAGAGAGTTTGCGGACCGCCGACATCGACGTGGCCGAGAACGCAAAGATCTCTGTGGCCGTTGCGCGCGAAGGATCACTCGACCTTTTGGAGCGCTTGCAATTGGTCGAGCCACGCTTTGCCGCGGTGCCGGAACTCGATCCGCGTGACCCCTCCACCTCTCTCAAAGTTCGTGGCAGCGATCTGCGTGTCGATTTCCTCACGACCACCAGGCGAGGTGTGCGAACAAAACCTGTTCCACTGCCTCATCTTCATGTAGGCGCGCAGCCACTCGAGGGTCTCGCATACCTCATCGAAAAGACCACAAAAGCGGCGGTCGTTGGGGGCGGCGGGATTCTCGTGAACGTCCCCCGGCCCGCTCGCTACGCTCTGCACAAGTTATGGGTTGCCAGGAACCGTCCCATTTCAGACCAGACAAAAGCTCGCAAAGACATCGCGCAGGCGCAACAAGTGATTGAAGTCCTTCTTGCAGACCGACCCGACGACGTTGAAGAAGCCGTGAACGCGATGCAGTCACACCCAAAGATGTGGAAGCGCGTCCACAAGGAGCTCGACCGACTCACAGTTCCGAGAGTCGCCTCGGCCTGATGATGTCGTTGTCACCGGCACCGACGGCCGCGCCATTCGCCCGGCGTTTGCCCGGTGTGGGATCGCACCATCCTCGACAGGTGACTCTGGTCGGAGAAGCCATGCATCCGCGGCAATGTCTGCGACAGGACGATCGCTGTGCAGCAGGTCCGCGAGGGCGCGGTCCACGCGCACCGCGCGCACGTAGTCGCCAATGGTACAGGCGTAGGTCTTGTGGAAGTGTCGCGCCATGTACGCCGGGTGCACGCCGGCAATGTTCGCCAACTCCGCCAGCGGCATCTTCTTCGCGTAGTTGTCCTGCAGGTAATCGGCGATCCGCTTCACCCAGCCGGATGCGTTCTTCCGTTTGCGTTGATCGCGGGTCAAAGGCCACCTCGGGGCTGCCCACCAGATGGAGGATCGCGAAGAAACCTCTGAAACCGATATGTGTACCTTAAAGCAAGCTGTGCGCCGGAACTGGGGAAGTTCTCACCGGCACTTGCATCTCGCCCAGTTCCGCGCGATTCATTTCTCATCGTCGCAAACGGCCGCTCGATGACGAACGGCGCGGCCGTCAATGTGAAGGCGTTGAAGGCGACAGTTTCGTTTCTTTTTCGGAAGACTTCGCGTATCGATTCGGACTCACACCGCGCTATCCTCAAACTGCGCCCAACTCTCGACCGAATCGCGTCCGAACGCGTCCCGAGTAAAACGACGGAAAAAGAGATCTTTGCAGCTCGGCAAGCTTAGCGGAAATCGGGTAGCGCATACGGGATTTCGAAGCCGCTGCACCTCCGGACCTCAACGACGGATCTTTCAAAACGTTAGCCTGAGATCAAAGTCGCTCGATGTGCCCGAATTGTGCCCCCGGTGCTTTGCGATAATCTGTACAAGCTTTCCTCTCTCCTTGAATGCGACTTACCACCGGCAGCCGGCTTGGTCCGTACGAAATCGTCGCGCCGATCGGCGCGGGCGGCATGGGAGAAGTGTTCAAGGCGCGCGACACGCGACTTGACCGCCTGGTGGCCATCAAGGTTCTGCCGGCGGAATTTGCCGACAATGTTCAGTTGAGACTGCGCCTCGAACGCGAGGCGAAGATGATCTCGCAACTCAATCATCCCCACATCTGCGCACTGTATGACGTGGGCGACGGATACCTGATCATGGAACTCCTCGAGGGAGAGTCGCTCGCGGACAAACTCGCGAAGGGCCGGCTGCCGTTCGAGCAGGTCCTTCGCTATGGGATCGAGATCGCCGATGCATTGGAGAAGGCACACAGAGCGGGGGTCGTTCACCGCGACTTGAAGCCCGGGAACATTATGATCACGAAGTCCGGCGCAAAGCTGCTCGATTTCGGACTGGCCAAGCCGACGACTTTTTCCGAGCAAGAAGAAGCAACGCAGCGGCGACCACTGACGGAGCAAGGTTCGCTCCTCGGGACATTGCAGTACATGGCCCCCGAACTGATCGAAGGCGGTGTTGCCGACCAACGCAGCGATCTCTTCGCGTTCGGAGCAGTGCTCTACGAGATGGCGACGGGACGTCGCGCCTTCGAGGGAAAGTCGAAGGGCAGCATCATCGCGTCAATCCTGACCGCAGAGGCGCCGGTGATCAGCGCGATCCACACGGTACCTGCGGCGTTCGAACGCGTGGTGCGCACGTGTCTGCAGAAGGATCCCGAAGACCGCTTTCAAAGCGCCCACGACGTGCGTCTCGAGTTGCAGTGGATGCAGCAGTCCGCCGCGGAGATGCAGTCACAGATCGTTTCGCGGCGGCCGTGGTCCGCGCTCTTGCTTCTGCTTGTCGCCGTCATCATCTCTGCCCTTGCGGCAGCATCGGTCGTTTACTTTCGTTTTCGCAATGAGCCGCGACAAGTCTTTCAGACGACGATCAATCTGCCAGCCAATGTTCACCTCAATCTGGATCAGGGCCCGATTGCACTCTCGCCTGACGGAGCACGCCTCGCGTTTGTCGCAACCGGAGACGGCAAAACGCTTCTGTGGGTGCGGCCGCTCGATTCCCCCTCCGGGCAACCTTTGGCCGGCACGGACGGAGCGTCGTATCCATTCTGGTCGTTCGACTCGCGCCTCATCGCATTTTTTGCGGATGGAAAACTGAAGAAAATCGATCCGAATGGCGGCACGCCGGAGATCCTCGCCGGCGCGGCGACCGGTCGGGGCGGAGCGTGGAATCGCAACGGCGTCATCCTCTTTTCTCCGTCGACGGGTGATGCCATCCTGCGTGTGAGCGCCGCGGGCGGCCCTGCGACGGCAGTGACGCGTCTCGATGAAGCGCGCGGCGAATTCAGCCACCGTTGGCCGAGGTTCCTGCCGGACGGACGGCACTTTCTGTATCTCGCTTTGGCCGGGTCTGTAGCGGCGTCGTTATCCTGGACGAACGGAAGCAGGATCTGCGTCGGGTCGCTCGACAGTGCGGAACCGTCGAAAGGGATCGTCGCGGCCAATTCGAACGCCGCATACGTCAAACCCGGGTTTTTGCTTTATGTCCGAGAAGGATCGCTGCGAGCGCAGCGATTCGACATCGCGAGCGGCACGGTGTCGGGCGAACCGATGCCGATCGTGGATCAGATTCAATACAACACTGGACCGGGTGTGGCGAACTACTCGGCGACCGACGACGGGTTGCTGTCATTCGTCGCGGGAGCGGGCGCGGGGAAGTCGGTGCTGACTTGGTTCGATCGCCGCGGCAAACCGACGGGAACGGTTGGCGCACCGGCGAATTTCTGGGATCCCCGCCTTTCGCACGATGGCAAGCGTGTCGCGGTATCGGTCAACGACACGCGTGGAACGGGAGATATCTGGCTCTACGATGTACTTCGGCCGCTGCAAACGCGCTTGACCTTCGATCCGGCCGATGATCAGGCGCCGGTGTGGGACCACGATGACTCACACATCATCTTCAGCTCGTATCGCGGACCGGCCAACGTGTTTCGAAAACTGACTGCCGGCAGCGGTAACGACGAGCTCCTGGTCGCCTCGAACTTGCGGAAAATCGTATCCGATTCATCGCGCGACGGTATCGTTCTATTTGATCAACAGTCGCCGCGAACGCGTTGGGACCTCATCGCGTACTCGATCGCCGACAAGAAACAGATGCCGTTTGCGGCGACGTCGTTCAACGAAGTTGGCGGAGTGTTCTCGTCGGATGGCCGTTGGGTAGCGTACGTCTCGGATGAATCGGGGACCAATGAAGTTTACGTCGCGCGCTTTCCTCCATCGTCGGGCAAGTGGCAGGTATCGTCGGGCGGTGGCGTCATGCCGCGATGGGCGCACACTGGACAGGAGATCTTTTACTTCACGCCGCAGGGCTCCACCCTCATGGTCGCTCCCATCCACCTCGGCGACGCCGTCGAAGTCGAGGCTCCGCGCCCTCTCTTCGCAGTGAGGACCCGCTATTTCGCCGGCATCGTGCGGACGCAGTATGACGTGGCTCCTGACGATCAGCGCTTTCTCATCAACGTGACGAGCGAGGAGCAGGCGCAGACGCCGCTGACGCTATATCAGAACTGGATCGCGAAGGTCGTTAAGTAGCGATGGACCGCCGCGACGGCGTTCCACTCAGCAGCCTGGTGTGATGTTGGTAGCGCATACGGGATTCGAACCCGTGTTACCGCCGTGAGAGGGCGGCGTCCTGGACCCCTAGACGAATGCGCCACACTCGGGCTGCAGGGGAGGGGGGAAGACTAGCGACTCAACTCGCGGGCGGTCAAGATTATTCTCGCCATTCACGTCCCGACCACCACCCCGCCGTCGACAGATAGCACCGCGCCGGTGATGAATTTGGCGGCATCCGAGGCCAGCCACACGTACGCGTTCGCGATGTCGTCCGGATCGCCCAGCGTTCCGAGCGGCGTGTGCGCCACCATCGACTCGAGAATGTTAGGCGGCATCTGCCGGACCATCTCCGTGCCGATGAATCCCGGTGCGACGGCATTCACGCGAATGCCGTACCTGCCCAACTCGCGCGACCAGGTCTTCGTGAAGCTGATCACGCCGGCTTTCGTCGCGGCATAGTTCGTCTGTCCGAAATTTCCGTACAGCCCGACCACCGACGATGCGTTGAGAATCACGCCGCGCTTCGCCCGGATCATGTGCGGCACGACCGCGCGCGTTGCGAGAAAGACGCCGCGCAGATTCACATTGAGGACGGCATCGAACGTGGCGTCGTCCATGACCGAAGCGACCTCGCCGCCTTTCCACTTCACGAGTTGCGCATCGCGAAGGATGCCGGCGTTGTTGACGAGCACGTCGATGCGGCCATGCTTTTTGACCGCATCTTCGGTCGCGCGTTCGATCGACTCGCGCTCCGTGACGTCGACCGCTGGCGTCTCTCCCACGTCCCACGAAATCGCGATCGCCCCTTCGGAGCCGAATCGCTCGACGGTCGCGCGGCCGATGCCGCCCGCGCCGCCGGTCACGATCACCACTTTGCCTTTGAGTCCCAGGTCCACTGGAAGGGCAATCTACATCACGAGGCACCGTTCTCGCTTTCGCTCCGAGCGAGCTCGTGTTCGCGCTGAAATTGATGACGTACAACATTCAGGGGCATATGGCGTCACGTTACACGGATCATCTCGAGAAAATCGCCGAAGTCATCACGAGGATTTCCCCGGACATCATCGGCTTGCAGGAAGTGCACTCACGCACTCGGAAACTGCCCATCGATCAGGGTGAGAGGCTCGCCGGCCTCACCGGCCTCAGTCTCGCGTTCGGCCGCAGTTGTTCGATGGATGGCGGAGAGTATGGCAACGCGGTCCTCACGCGGGGAACGGTGACGCGCTCGGAAATCTCTCTGCTGCCCGGCGCGGGCGAACCGCGCTCGATCATGCGCGCCGACGTGAACATCGACGGCACCGCGCTCTCGTTTTTCGTCACGCATCTCTCGGCGTGGGGCCGCGTGCGCCGCCGCGACCGCCTCGCGCAGATCGCGAGAGTGGGCGCAATCACTGCCGAGGCTCCGCATCCGCACATTCTCACGGGCGATTTCAATGTTCCTCCCACCGCCGAAGAGATTCGCGTGCTGATGGCGCAGGGCCATCTCCGCGCGAGCGATCCGCTTCTCGACTTCACGTATCGCCTCCTGCGCCAGCGTCTCGATTATGTGTTCTGCGATCCTCGATGGACGGTTCTCAATAGCGATGTCGTGCGGACAGGCCCATCCGATCACTGGCCGGTCGTCGTGGAACTCGAGCTGAAGGAGCCCGACGGCCTCGCGAATTGTTGACTCGGTTGGTATGCCGCCCGCATTAGTGACACGTCGGAGGAAAGTCATGCCCAACGCAATCACGCTCCTGAAATCCGATCACGCGACCGTAAAGAAACTCCTGCGCGAGCTCGAAGCCACGACCGAGCGCGGCGTTAAAGTCCGCGAGCGTCTCGTCTCGGAGATCGAACGCGAGCTGAAGGTTCATTCGCAAATCGAAGAAGAGCTTTTTTATCCGACATTCAAGAAGGCGGCCGAAGACACGGACGCCGAAGATATGTTCTACGAAGCGACCGAAGAGCATCACGTCGTCGACATGGTGCTGCCCGAGCTCAAATCCACCAGCCCCAAGGCGCCTGAATTCGGGGCCAAGGCCAAGGTGCTGAAAGAGCTCATCGAACATCACGCCCAGGAAGAAGAGACGCAGATGTTCGTGAAAGCGCGGCGGCTCCTCAATGACGAGCAGCTTCGCGCCCTCGGCGACGAGATGCAGAAGCGCAAGGAAACGCTCCAAGCGGAGTGGGGGAATCCGATTCTGAAGCCGGTCAAAAAACTGCAGACCACGATCCAGAAAATGCTGCCGTCGAAGATCAAGAACGCGAAGGTCAACGCAATCGCAGCGATGCGCGAAGAAGGCCGCCGCTAGCCGGCGCGCGTTCCACCGGGCATCGTCCGCTCCGGAAGTAGAAGAGCGGGCTGCAGGCCGTCGGAGAATCCGAGGTCGAGGAGCATTCCCTCGGAGACTTCGCCGGCCATTTTTTTCGGCTCGAGGTTGATCACGAACAGCGTTCGGATTCCGACCAGGGCCGCGAGGTTCTCGCGCTCTTTCTTCATCCCCGAGAGGATGGTTCGCGTGTGATCGCCGAACGAAACGCGCAGCCGCACGAGCTTGTTCGAATTCGCGACGTCTTCCACCGCCACGATTTCGCCGAGGCGGATGTCGAGCGCTGCGAGGGTCGCGAAGAGGACGGCGGGCTTCACGGGAGCGGGTGCGAAGTCAGACATGCCGTACGATAGTTGATATTGAGTCGTAACTTCCTCTGCGCGATGTTCGGCATCGCGATGACGCTCTTCAGCTGGTGGTCGCCGTGGGCGTGGCCCGCTGCCCCCGCCCTCGGAATGATCCGCATCCTGGTGGGAACGCAGACCAGCTTCGCCGATTTGCCGTACGCCACGCGCGCGATGGTCTTCGTCGTGCTGATCGTGATCAACGTCGCCGCGTGGGCAATTGCGGCGATGATCGTTGCAATTCTCGTTCAGCGTCTCACTGCGCGCCGCCGCTCGACGGAGCCGGTCTGAACCGACACCGATCCGTTCGCGAAGATGACGCGCGTGCCGTCGCTCAGCGTCAGAACGCTGCCGTCGTAACTGCGCACTGTCAACGTCTCTGAAAAAACGGTCACTCCGTTGATCGGCTGCGTGCTGCTCGGAAAGTTGAGCTGCATGAGCGTGCCGATGCGATTGCCGGCGCCGTCGCGATCGTCGGTGAACACCGGCGCCGGCGGCGTATTGACGATATTGAGTTTGTCGGGATCGCCGACGTGGAATCGCGAGCTCAGTGTGTCGGTCGCGTGGCGGCGTCGATGCAGATCGCGCACGATGAGCGTTCCAGGACGGAGATGAACCGCCTCGCGGATGATGTAGTCGACGGCGTTCGCCGGATCGACGATGTTCTCGTCGAAACGCGAGCTCGCCCACGACGACTCGAATCGCATTCCGATCGCCGCGAAGTTCCCGTTCTCGATCGTGAAGAGAATCTGATTGTTGCGGCCTAACACGAGGCCCTGAACGCGGCCGTTGACCAGAAACGTCGAGAATGCCGGCGTGACGGCTTCTCCCTCGAACGACGGTCCGCGATAGGCCGCCGGACAGACGAGGCACGTCGTGCCGTGGTAGAGACGGACATCGCCATTCGCGTAACCGTAATGGTCGAACGAGTAACTCGTGTTCTCCGCTGAAACGAAATACGCCTGCGGATCGGTGAGCGATGAGCGTGAGAACCAGCGTCCGGTTCCGGTGTTGAGATACGAAAGAGGTAGCGCAGCGATGTTCGGGTTCTTCGTCGTGTCAGCGAAGATCACTTCGTAAAAGCGATCGCCGCCGATGTCCGTGAAGTCATTGTTCGGATTCGCGTTCATCGCAGTGTAGAGGCGCGATGCGTACGCGCCGTCGGTCGTGGTGCTCGACAGCACCGCCAGAGTCGCGGGCGACGTCCGGTGTGGATAGTCTCCGGAGTAGCCGCCATACGGGCGCATCTCGCTGAAATCGGGCGACACCATGTACGTCAGACTGCGCGGCAGCGGTTGCAGCCAGTCGAAATCGCTGCTCCAGTCTTCGCCGATGTCCTTCAGCAGCGTGTTGACGAGCGAATACTCCAGCGTGCTGTACCAGCCGTAGTTCCACCCCTCGGCCCAATCGCCGCCGGGGAGGCGTTGATTCAGAATCGGAACTTCGTTCGCGAGCTTCGAGCGCAGCAGCGCGAAGATGCGATCGGCGTCGGGATTGTCGCCGGCGGTTGCCACCGCCACCAGCGCGATGCCCTGCAGATATCCGGCGTAGTAATTCTCGGCCGGCCACGACTCCGCGTAGCCGGGAGTCGTGTGATACCAATCGATCCACTTCGTCGCGACGCGCACGATCACCGCGCGCTCGGCGGGCGTGAACGAGTTGTAACCCCAGTCGTATGCGAGCATCAGATCGCGGAGCCCATAGCGGATGTCGTAACCGGTGTCGCGGCCGAAGTCGCGCTTGCCGGTGTCGTAGTCGTTGGCGATCCGCATCGTTAGCGCGTGCGCTGCGCTCGAGAGCCGCTGTGCCCTAACATCCGGCGGATCGCAAACCTCTGCCCGGCAAATTTGTGAAGGGAGCTCCAGCAGCGGGATGTAGTCCTCCGGGTCGTAGATGCGGTCGGAGAACTGAGTCGATGTGACGTCCGGAATCTCGAGAAGGGCATTGTTGAAGGCGGTGACCGCCTCGTTGAATCGCTGCGCCGCGACATCGTTCCGGCCGCGGATGTTGCCGAGTCGCGACGGCAGGTAGATGCGCGGATGCGGCATCGCCGCGATGGTGGCCGTCGGAATTGGCGGCGGCGGACGTACGACAGTCAGGTTCGGGATCGAGATCGATGCAAGCTGCGCGTGCGACGCGTCGAACGCGCGAATCTCGAGCGTGCCGTTTCCGGCCGGAATTCCTGTCAGCGAGAAAAGCGGTTTGAAGAACGGGATCATCGAACCGAATGTGTGCGCTTCTTCGGTGAGCTGCGTTCCGCGCGGATCGATGAGCGGCAGCGGCGTGCCGTTCCAGAACGCCTCGATCTGCCGGATCCGCGAGTTGTACGGAATCGCGATCGCGGGGCTGATGATGTTCATCATGCGCGGCGCCTGCGCGTTCGGCGTCGCGACGTGAAAGGCCGGCGTGAGCGCCTCCGCCGGCTCCGTGGCATCGGAAGGGAGGGCCGCGATGGGCGGGTTGTCGCCGGAGTCGGTCAGCTTCGCGGTGAATTGTAATGTGACGACCTGAGCGAGAAGCACCAGCGAAGCGAGCATCGCCGGGTGATCTTATCCTGTGCGACACTGATCGCCCCATGTCCTCCCGCATCGCCTTCATCTCCCTTTTCCTCGGGCTCGCAGCGGGGATGCAGTCGATCGATGTGCAGACCGATTCGGCCGTGAAGTCGCTTCGCATTCTGCTCGATGGACGCGAAGTCGCGGCGCTTACCCAACCGCCGTGGCACGCCGTCGTTGACTTCGGACGCCAGCTCGACCCGCGTCCGCTCGAAGCAATCGGCTTCGACGAAAAAGGAAATGAGATCGGCCGCGCGTCGCAGTTTCTCAACCTTCCTCGCCCGACCGCCGAGCTGGAGATTGTGCTGCAATCCGGAGGGATCGGTCCGAAGGGCGCCGATCTTCGCTGGCAACATCTGCAATTCAAGGAACCGAAGAGCGCGACGCTTTCATTCGACAGAACACTACTCAAAATCGATAAGCATTATCATGCAGATTTTCCAGAGACCGACTGGAAACATCCGCATCTGATCGCGGCTGAAATGAAGTTCCGCGATGGAATCATCGCGCGGCGCGAGATCGTCGCCGGCGGAGCGGTGGCCGACACGGCACAATCGGAACTGACGCCGGTTCTGGTGATGCAGACGTCGCGGCCGCCTGCATCGTTCGAGAATTGTCTGCTGGCTGACGGACAACCGGTCCGAACGGCGGCCGTCGAAAAGCCCAATGCAATCGTGATCTTCGTGCGCGATCCCGATCGATCCGAGGCGCTGCACGCAGTCGATCCGGCGCACCAGACGGTCAACGCATACTTTTCGCGCAACGCGATCCTGCATGCATTCGCGCTCGCCGACGACACGTGGATGCGTTACATCTGGCCGATTCCCAGGAAATTCGCGGACGCCGAACGACAGCGCGCGGCCTTGCTTTTCGATTCGTCCCCCGACACGAGCGCGTCGACGATCGGCCTGGTCTGGTTTCTGACGCGAGAGTACAAAGGCTATTACGGCGAGCCGCTGCAGCTGAGCGACGCACTCGCGGTTGCCGGGTTGCGTTCGATAGCCGAATCGCGCCGCCGCGCGGTTGTTCTCGTCGTCGGCAAACGTCCGGACAACAGCATCAACGATCCACGCGCCGTGCGGCGCTATCTCGCCAACATCGGTGTGCCCTTGTCCGTATGGTCGCTGACCGGGCCGCGACCTGAGCTCACGGAGATCTGGGGCGAAATCGAAGACGTCTCGTCCACCAATGGATTGCAGGCGGCCGCCGATAAACTCCGCGAGAACCTCGCGGCTCAGCGGATCGCGTGGGTCGATGTCGACCCTCTCAAGGCGCTGCGCCTGCGCGCCGACCCCCGCTGCGGGATGGCGACGGTTGCACGCCTCGGGATGTAACGCGCGTCGTCGATGTCTTCTCGCGCAATGCGACCGCATTCACGTAGTTCACGAACCGTTTGAAGAGCGCCTCGCTCGAATCGACCGGCTTCACCTCTCCCGACAGTTCTTCGACGTAGCGATTGGCAGCCAGCTCGAGCCGGGAATCGCGCGTCAGCATCTGCACCATCATGTCCGAGACCGCGAACTGCGTCGGCGGCGTCATACGCAGCGCTCGCGCGGACGCGAGAATCGCTTTTTGCGTCTTCGGTGCGAGCTCGCGGACCCCGCCGACCAGCGTCGTTTCGATGTGCGACGACTGCGGCGTAATGATCGTTACTGCGTTTCGCGCTGGATCAAAGTTTTTCGATGCGTTCACGATCCCGCATGTCGCCGGCAGAAAAAGCCGGTCGCCGTTGTAGGGATCGAGCTCGCCGTAAATGTACGGCCGCAGCAATCGTCCCGAGTTGCAGGCGCTGATGATGACGTAGAAAACGCCTTCCGATTCCAACCGCTCCTGCAGCGCGCCGACGGCGATGTAAGAGCGTTCCGCGGTCGGTGAGTAACTCTTTTGCAGCTTGAGACCATTGCCGTTCGTTCCGTGCGTTTCGAGGACGAGCGTGTAGATGCGGCGGTCTGGGTTCGCGATGTTGTGCCGGTGGATCTGATCGAGCACGCGGCTCCAATCGGCGTCCTGGAAACAGGCGAAGCCGAGGGCCTGATAGAAGCGGCAATTACCGGCGACGCTGAGATCGGGACTGAAGACGACGCCCACTCCGCGGCCGATCTCACTCAATCGAGGGGCCGTCGTATCCGGCCAGGCCGTGCCGAGGAGGCGCAATCCTTCGTGATCCGCGGAGGCGACCTGCACGCCGAAAAGTAGCAGCGTAATCAAGAGAATCGGGAGTCTTCGGGTCATGGTGTCTGGAAGTGTTTCTTATTCAAGTTTCGCGCCCTCACTCGCCGAATGGTGAGCCTCTTGCACGCCGGCCTCGGGAAGTTGGAGGTTGCAGTAGATGGACACAGTGATCGGCCGTTTTTCTCCCCAGGTGTTCGCGGTTTTCCGAATCGTCATGGGAGTGCTCTTCGCCTTCCACGGATCACAAAAAATCCTCGGTTGGCCGCCGATGGGCGAGCGAGGGGGCGGGCCGCTTCCGCCTCTGCTCCTGGTCGGCGGATGGATTGAGCTGGCCGGCGGACTTCTCATCGCGGTCGGCCTCTTCACGGGATGGGCCGCGTTCATCTGTTCCGGTGAGATGGCGGTCGCCTACTTCATGGCGCACGCGTCAAAGGGCGGGCCGCTTCCGATCTTGAACAAAGGTGAGCTGGCAGCCGTCTACTCCTGGGTGTTCCTGTACATCGCCGCGCACGGCGCTGGAATCTGGAGTCTTGACTCGATGATGCGAAGACGCACGCCGGTCGTTACGACAGCCTGACTCAGTCGGCCATACAGACAGCGTGCGGCAAATGGATTGTCGTGCCGCTTCGCAGGTACCACACCTGGCAGTGATTCGTGTACGGCAACTCGAACCGAAGCTCCTGCCGTTCGATGTTCTCGTGCGCGGCTGCATCCATCGGACATCCTGCGATCACGATCCACGCCGGACCGCTGAGCGTCATCTCGACATTCGGCGGAAGCCTTTCGAGCGGAACGGGAGTTCCGGCTTCGCGCCAGTAGTAGCCGAAGTTCAGCTCGGCCCAGCCGTTCGAGGCAAAGACTCGCTCGTTCTTCGCGACGCGACTCGCCACGAACTTCACGGGAGCGCGCCAGTCGGTCCGGCCGTGGTCGTAGTACGCGCGAAGCGTTGCGCCATCCGCAGCGACGACACTGGCGCACAGAACGGCGGCCACCAGCGTTCCGAATCGAAAGCGCGTCACTGCCGACAACCCCGCGCCGGCGAGCACGAACAGAGCAATCCACGCAGGCAGCAGATGTCGAACAGCGGAAACGTGAGGATGAATCTGCAAGACGATGATTTCGGCTGCGAGTCCGCCGATCAGCCAGATGACGACAGCACGACCAGCCGCAGAAGCTCGCCAAGCGACGAAACATCCCGCGATTACGAGCAACCAGAAGACGGCGGAGCCGATGCTGATCGGCTCGATGCGCCAGTCGCCGGTTCCGAGGACTTGCAGCCGGTACGAAAACCAGAATGTATTCAAGCGATCGCGCTGCGCAAATTCCGGTTGTCGAATCGCAGCGATGACGACTTGCACCCACGGCAAATAGAGAACCACGGCGGCGACGATGATGATCGGCAATCTTCGCCAGACCTCGCGCATCGTGGTTTTTCGTTCGAGAAAAATGATTGCCATGCTCGCGATCCCCGCCACGATCGCAGCGAAGTACAGTGTGTACGCCGCGACGATCATGCTTGCGAACCAGACGACGGCCCATCGCCTTCGCTGCGTGTGCCGATATTCGAGCAGCGCGCTGATCGCGGCCGTCACCGCGAGCAAGCCGAGAGCGTAAGGCCGGATCTCCTGGGAGTATCGGATGTGGATCGGCGAGAAGCTGAGAAGCAAGCCCGCGATGACGCCGGCGCTCCATCCGAAGATTCGGAATCCGGTGAACATGATCAGCGCGACAGTTGCGACTCCCGCGATCACGCTAGGAATGCGGCGCGCACATTCGGTCGCCGACATCGAAGTCATCCAGTGCTGCACGAGATAGTCGAGCGGCGGATGCACTTTATCGCGTGCCGCCTCGGCCAGCGTCTGGCGAAGCTGCAGTCGCGACCACGACACCTCCGCGATCTCGTCGTTGTTCAGCCCGAACCGGCACAAGGCCGTGATGCGCAGCGCAGCGGCAAGAACGAGCACAGCGATCGCGATTGCCCGCCGAGGGGTCATGACTTCGTGAGCTGCCGCAGAGACGCCTTCAACAGCGCGGAAAATTCGGCGTCCGATCCGAGCTGCTTTCGCGCCGACTCGATCGCGCCTTCGGCATCCCTCGGCCGGTAGCCGAGGTTGACGAGGGCGGAGTGGACGTCGTCGTCGACCGAGAGTCGCGACGGAGCAGCGGCTTCTGCGCGCTCCGCCGGCGGGAAGACGAGCTTGTCGCGGAGCTCGAGGCAGATCCGCTCGGAGGTCTTCTTGCCGACCCCGGGGATCGACGAAAGCTTCCGCGTGTCGTTGTTCGCGATGGCCTCGGCCAGGTCCGATGCTTCGATGCCCGACAAAATCTTTTGCGCGAGCGTCGGCCCGATTCCCGAAATCGAAATCAGTTTCTCGAACGCGAATTTTTCCTGACTCGATGCGAATCCGTACAGCGCCAGCGCGTCCTCGCGAACGTGCGTGTAGATTTCGAGCGCCGCTTCGCGCTGCCCTTCGAGCTTGTAGTACGTCTGCAGCGAGATGCGGACTTCGTATCCGACGCCGTGGGTGAGGATGAGCGCCGTGGTCGCGTCGAGATGCTTCAGCGAGCCTTGGAGATATCCGATCATTTGGTCTCTGCGTTCTCTGTGCCTCTGTGGTGAGAGCCTTTCACCACAGAGGCACAGAGATCACAGAGAACCTCTAACCTTTTCTGCGCCAGCGCGTGCCTCCCGGCGTGTCCTCCAAAATGATTCCCTTCCGGAGCAAATCGTCGCGAATGCGATCCGATTCTGCAAAATTGCGGGAGCGCCGCGCGGCGTTGCGGGCATCGATCATCTTCTCGACGCTCGAGTCCAGCGCGTCGTCGCGTTTCGGAAAAATATCGAGGATCGGATCGATCCGCATCAGCGCGGTCTTCAAGCCCTCGGCATCTCCGGAGCTGATCCGGCCGGCGTCGATCGCGATGTTCGCGTCGCGAATGAGCGTGAAGAGCGCGCCGAGGGCGCCGGCGGTGTTGAGATCGTCGTCCATCGCTGACTCGAAATCGATCAGGAACTGCCCCATCAGTTGATCGGCATGACCGTCCGAGTGACTTGCGTCGTGGGAGGCGGACGCCGAGATTTCGTCGAGCCGCAGCAGAAAGAGCCCGATGCGCTCGAGCGCATTCCTGGCGTCATCGAGCGATTGTTCTGTGAAGTTCAGCTTCGTCCGATAGGGGACCGACAGCAGCGCGTAGCGCAACACCAGCGGGTCGAAGCCCATGTCCCTCACTTCGGTGAGCGTGAAGATGTTGCCGATGGACTTCGACATCTTCTGCTGGTCGATAGCCAGATGCTCGCCGTGCACCCAGTAGCGCACGAACGGCTTTGCAGTTGCGCCTTCGCTCTGCGCGATCTCGTTCTCGTGATGCGGAAAAATCAGATCGACCGCGCCGGTGTGGATGTCGAAGGATTCGCCCAGGAGCTCCATCGACATGGCGGAGCACTCGAGGTGCCATCCGGGACGCCCTTCGCCCAGCTTCGTTGGCCACGACGGCTCCGATTCCTTCTTCGCTTTCCAGAGCACGAAGTCGCGGACGCTTTCCTTGTCGTAATGATCGCCGTCGATCCGGCTGTAACCGCTCGACGCGTCGACTTCGATTCGCGAGAGTTTTCCGTACTCCGGAAACGACGCGACGCGAAAGTACGTCGAGCCGTCGGCGACGTAGGTGTGTCCGCGCGCGGTGAGCCGTTCGACGAGCTGGACCATCTGCGGAACGTAGCCGGTGGCGCGCGGGTAGGCGTCTGCCGGACGGATGCGAAGCTCGCGCAGCGACTCGTGAAACGTCGTGATGTACGGCGCGGTGTAGCTGTAGATGTCCTGACCGGCGGCATGCGCGTTCTGGATGATGCGATCGTCGAGGTCGGTGATGTTCATGATCTGCGTGACGCGGTACCCGCGCCATTCGAGATAGCGCCGCAGCAGATCGCTCCACAGAAACGTCCGCATGTTGCCGATGTGCGGATGGCTGTAGACGGTCGGACCGCACGAGTACATCCGCACCTGCCCCGGCACGAGGGGGACAAACATCTCCTTCTCGCGCGTGAGCGTGTTGAACAACTTCAACTCGGACACTGGCGGGCATTATAAAGTCCTGAGTCCTGAGTCCTGAGAGCTGAGTTGCGGCGCGATCGTCGGGACGAGCGTCAAGCGCGACGGCAGCATCGAAATGCCAGTCGATCCCGCGAGATTCGAGCGTGTCGTTCGCGCGTTCAGACCGAGCGTCGGCCGGTGACGAGCT
>JALYZI010000056.1 GCA_030948915.1 Acidobacteriota bacterium | reverse complement strand
CCGGCGCGATCTTCTCGGGCTTCGCCATGGTGCTGACGATCGCCATTCCACTGCGTGCGATTTTCCACCTGAAGGCGTACGTCACCGAGCGTCATCTCGACAACATGGCCAAGGTCATGCTCGCCTCCGGTCTCATCCTCGCCTACGGCTACATGAACGAGTTCTTCCTGGGCTGGTACAGCGGAGATATTTACGAGCGCGCGCACCTCGTGAATGAGATGACCAGCACGTACGCGATCTGTTTCTGGCTGATGATCGTCTGCAACATGGTGGCGCCGCAGCTGCTGTGGGTCCGCCGTTTCCGCGTCAATCCGATTCTGCTCTTCACCCTCTCGATCATCATCAACGTCGGAATGTGGACAGAGCGATTCGTGATCATCGTCTCGTCCCTGGCCAAGGACTTCGTGCCATCGTCCTGGGGAGCCTTCTATCCGACCATCTGGGACTGGGCCACGTTCGTCGGGACCCTCGGATTCTTCGCCGCCTGCTACTTCCTCTTCATCCGCTTCCTTCCGCTCATGTCGATGGCAGAGATGCGCAAGCTCGCGCACGAGAAGAAGGAAGCGTGAGCACGTTCGATCGGTACCGGCGCGGCGAACTGTTCGGCATCATGGCGGAGTTCGTCAGTGTCGACGACCTGCGCAACGCCGCGGCCCGGCTTTCGAACGATGGATACAAGCGCGTCAGCATCTACGCTCCCTACTCCATTCCCGGTCTCGCCGGGATGTTCCGCACGATGGAATCGAGGGTCCGGCATCTCGTCATCGCGCCCATCGTTTTCTTCGGCGGTGTGGGTGGCGCAATCACGGCCATCGGGATGCAGGAGTACGCCAATGTGGTCAGCTATCCGCTCAACATCGGCGGGCGTCCTCTCAACAGCTGGCCGGCGTTCGTTCCAGTCACATTCGAGCTCACCATTCTCGGAGCAGCATTTGCGGCCGTCTTCGCGCTCCTCCTGGTCAACCGTCTGCCTCAGTTCTACCACCCGGTCTTCAACGTCGACCGCTTTGCCCGTGCCACGCAGGATCGGTTCTTCCTCTGCGCTGAAGCAGGAGATCCGAAATTCAATCTCGACCGGACGCGCAAACTGCTGCTGGCCACGGCGGCGGTATCGGTCGAAGAGGTGGTGTGGTGAGGACCGGAGTCGCCATCCTCGCATTGCTTTCGTTCGCCTGCCGTCAGGACATGTTCGACCGGCCACCAAAACGTCCCCTCGGCTACACCCCGATGTTCGCAAATGCCAACTCCTCCCGTCCCTCCGTGCCCGGGACCGTTCCGCGCGACCACGGAGTGACGGACGAATTGCTCGAGAACGGCACGATCGCCGGAGTGGAAGCGGACGTCGCGCCATTCCCCATCGATCTGGTGCTGGTGCGTCGTGGGCGCGAACGCTTCAACATCGACTGCTCGCCATGCCACGGCGTGCTCGGTGATGGTCAGGGGATGGTGGTTTTGCGCGGGTTCCCGCAGCCGCCGTCCTTTCACTCGGCCCGGCTCCGCGCGGCGCCCGTCGGGCACTTCGTGCGCGTGATGACAAACGGGTTCGGCACGATGTACAGCTATGGCGATCGTGTGAAGCCGCGTGACCGTTGGGCGATCGCCGGCTACATCCGGGCTCTTCAGCTTTCGCAGGCCGGATCAGGAGCCGTCCATTGAAGATGAAGCGGGCACTCCTCGTGGCGCTGGCCGTCGCGGTTGTGGCGTTCATCACGGGTGGGTTTCTCGATGTCCGGCAGTTTCTGGCGTCCTATCTTTTCGCGTGGTTGTTCTGGCTCGGCATCGCGCTCGGGAGCGTGGCTCTCCTCATGTTGCACGATGTCACCGGCGGCAAGTGGGGCGACGCCGTCCGCCGGCCGCTCGGTGCCGCGGCGCTGACGATTCCGCTTATCGCGATTCTGTTTATGCCGATCGTTCTCGGCGTGCATGTCCTCTATCCGTGGACACACGTGCCGACTCAGACGGTCGGCGATCGGTCCGCCTACCTCAACGTTCCGTTCTTCGCGATACGGGCTCTTTTCTATTTCGCTTGTTGGATCGCGCTCGCCGTTGCGTTCGCGTGGCGTCGCGCACGGGCCGCGCCGTGGGCCGGCGGCGGACTTGTCCTCTACTTCGTGACGATGACCTTTGCGGCGTGGGACTGGATGATGTCGCTGGAACCGCACTGGTGGTCCACGATTTATGGGATGAGTGTGATCACCGGCCAGGGCCTCTCCGCACTGGCGGTCATGGCGCTCGTGGCCGCGACCCTGTCGCGTGCTGATGACGAATTGCTGGACCTGGGAAACATGCTGCTGGCCTTTATCATTTTCTGGGCCTACCTCGCGTTTTCGCAGTTCCTCCTGATCTGGGCCGGCAATATGAAAGTGGAAATTGCCTGGTACCTGCCGCGGACGCAAACGTCGTGGGTCTGGCTGGCGATCGCGATCCTCATCTTCTATTTTTTTGCGCCGTTCTTCGCCCTTCTGTTCCGGTTCGTCAAAAAGAACAACATTCTTTTGGGAGCGATCGCAGCGGGCGTCCTCATCATGCGGATGGCGGATCTCTATTGGACCGTCGGTCCGGCGTTTCATCCTCAGTATTTCTTCCTGAGCTGGATGGATGTCGTGGCGCAAGTGGCATTCGGCGGCGTGTGGTTGCTGGGTTTCCGGTGGCTGCTGGGCCGGGCTAAGCGGGAGGTCGTGAATGTTTGAGCGGCTTCTGGCGATGCTCATCGCGCTGTCTGCCGCCCTTTTTGGACGATGGTGGCGAAAGCCTGCCTCACGATCCACTACAACCGAAGCGAGGTCGATTCGTGATCATGAGCGCACCGACGTTCACGTGGGTGGCGTAGCGATCGCGCTGGCGTCGCTGGCGTTGTTCCTCGTTCTCGTTGCAGCGTCGCCGCTGGCCATCCTCCCGCTCCTTGCGCGCGCGACGGGACGTCCCAGCGCCCGCGCGGATTTCTTCCGCCTCCCGCCCGCGCCTCGCCTGCAGGTCGATCCGGATGCGGATCTTGCGCGCCGCCGGGATGCGGAACTTCGGACGCTCGAGCGCGGTGGTCGGATGCCGATCGAGAGGGCGATGGCGATCGTCGGAGCCGGCTCGATTCTGGTGCGTACCGGCGGCCCAATCGCAGCGCAACCGCTTCCCGGTGTTGACGCAACGCAGAACAGCGAGGCCGTCACCTCAGGACGCTACATCCCGGCTGCAATTCCTGCCTCGAAAACAAAATCCAATGGGTCCGGAGTGAAGCCTTGATCGCGGCGACGCTCTTCCCCTTCTTTCCGCCGCAGGCATCGAGCGTGGCGCCACGTGTCGACCGGCTGCTGTTCATCCTGTGCACGGTTACCGGAATCATGACGCTCATGGT
>JALYZI010000037.1 GCA_030948915.1 Acidobacteriota bacterium | reverse complement strand
CATTTTCACGACATGCCGGCGGCTGAAAGCCGCCGCGACCGGCCGGCAGAATGCCGGCGCTCCATGACATTCGTTGCGATCGCAGGCGGTTGGTTCTTGATGGGATCGGACGACGCCGCGGATGACGAGCGGCCCATCCATCGCGCGTGGGTCGATGGATTCGAGATCGCGGCGACTCAGGTGACCAATCGCGAATACTCGGCGTTTCGCGCGATTCCATTCGATGATCCCGATCAGCCGGTCGTCGGGGTCTCGTGGTTCGACGCCGTCGAATACTGCCGCTGGCTGGGCGAGCGCTTTCGGCTGCCAACCGAGGCTGAATGGGAACGCGCGGCGCGCGGCGGGATGGAGGGCATGCGCTATCCGTGGGGCGACGCGCCGCAACCCAGGCCCGAGTACGACCGACCCGCGCCGGTCGCGCGCGGCGCGCCTAACGCGTTCGGCCTGTACGACATGTGCGAAAACGTCCACGAGTGGTGCAGCGACTGGTACGATTCGCACTATTACGCCCGATCGCCGGAGCGCAACCCACGCGGTCCGGAAAGCGGATCGCGGCGATCATCGCGCGGCGGCTCGTGGCGGCATCAGATCAAGATCAGCCGCTGCGCAGCGCGATCGAGCATCCCGCCTGAATTCCGGTATGCGGACTACGGATTTCGCGTCGCTGTCTCTTGACATTCAATAAGTGCTGACTTATATATTCCCGCCGTGCAACGCGAAGACACCATCTTCCGCGCTTTGGCCGATCCGAGCCGCCGCGCGATTTTCGAAAGGCTCACGCGCGGCGAGGCGGCGGTCAAGGACCTCACGCCGCGCTTCGACATCTCGCAGCCGGCAGTGTCGCAGCATCTGGCCACGCTGCGCGATGCAGGGCTCGTGAAGGAGCGACGCGATGGCCGCCTCGTCTACTACCGCGTCAATCCAAAAGGACTCAAGCCGCTCATCCATTGGATCGCGCACTACCAGGCATTCTGGCTGGAGCGCATCGACCGGCTGAAAGCTTTGCTCGAGGAGATGGAATGAAGAAGATTTCCATGGAGTTCGACCTTCCCCACCCGCCCGCCAAAGTATGGCGCGCGCTGGCGTGGCTGATGGCGAACGACATGCGGCCTAACGTGGGGCAGACATTCACGTTCAAGGCACCGCCCACTCAGTGGTGGGATGGAATCGTGCGCTGCAAGGTGCTGGAGAGCGATCCAAACAAGCGGCTTCAGGAGGTAATGGGCAACTTGTAAATCTCGCGCGACGGTTTGAGCGGCCGCATCATCCAGTACGGACGGCGCGTGCCGTCGGGCGAATGCGTCGACGCCGGACGCGTCTTCGCCATCCATTCTTTGTATGCCTGGCGCGATTTCGCGATGTCGACCGAGATGTCGCCGTAGCGATCGCTCTGCTCCGCCTTGCGCACGCGCACCGCCTGATGCCAGCAGTGCATGCCGGAAATCGGATCGGGCTGCACCGGAAAAGTCAGATTCTGATGCACGCCGCTGTCCGTCCACCAGATGCGCTGCGTGTCGGCGTCGCGCGATGCGTACGGCTGCACGCCCTGTTCGCGCCGCAGCATCCACCGCGATCCGTCGCGCTCGAGCTTCACCGTCGACATCATCTGCCGCTGCCCGCCCTCGCCGGTTTTCCATCGCCCCATGTGATGACTGCACGCGACGACGCCGGGACGAATGCCTTCCGTCACCCACGCCTTTACGACGAAGTGCCCGATCTTCGTTTCGATGCGCACCAGCTCGCCGGTCGCGACGCCGATGCGCTTCGCGTCAATCGGATGGATCCACAACGGATTCGTGTGCGCGATCTCATCGAGCCATTTCGAATTTGCGCTGCGCGTGTGGATTTGCACCGGCAGCCGGAATGTCGGAATGAGCGGCATCTCACCGGGTTGCAGATTGTCGGGATGCACGTGGCTGCGGGTGTATCCCGGGATCGCCATCTCGGGCCATCCCCACTCCGCGAGCGTGGGCGAATGAAACTCGAGCCGCCCGCTCGGCGTTGGAAATCCGCGCCGAATGACGCCGTCGATCTGCACGCCGATCGCACGCCGGCCGTCGCTGTCGCCTTCCGGCGATGGAGTCGCGACAAGGTTGTCGGGATCGGGTTTCGGCGAGCGCGTGAACACGCGACCGTGTGGATCGATGTGCGCGTCCACAATCTCGGACTGCGCGACGACGTCTTCATGCAGCGCGCCGACGCCGCGCTTCAGCTCGAATGCGCCGCGACGCCGCATCCAGTCGAGCGGCGTCGTTCCGTCGGCCGCCGCCTGCTCCGGAAGGCCCGGCACGGAACGTTCGAATATGAATCCATAATATTCATCAACGGATAATTTCGAGCCGGGCTTTTTCTTCGACTCGAACCACTTGCGGATGCCGAGCTTTCCGTCGGGGTCCACGCGCCACGAAACTTCGATCCAGAATTCGTTTTCTTCCCAGACCTCGCCCGGATTCGCGTCACGCGTATCGGTCACGGGTTGGCCGAGGCGCTCTTTGACCGTGCGCATGATGGGTTGGCGGAAGCCGAGCCATTGCGCGTCGTGAGTTTCGTACGAATGCAGATCGTGCCGTTCCGATCCGATACCGACCGGCAGCACGTAATCGGCGAACGACGCAGTCTCGCTCCAGGTTGGAGTGAGCGCGATGTGCAGTCCGACTTTCGATTCGTCGCTCAGCGCCTCGATCCACGAAAAGCCGTCGGGATTCGTCCACACCGGGTTGTAAACGCGGCTGAAGTAAACCTCGACCCGCCCTCGCCCCTCCTGCAGAAAATGTGGAAGGAGGAACGACATCTCGTTGCAGGAGAGCGGAAACTCATCGGGCCACGTCAGATTGTTCCACTCCGGCGGATGCGGCGGCATGTGGATCGGCCGCGGAACGAACTTGTTCCATCCATTCGGAAATGTCCCACCCTCGGTTCCGACCGCGCCTAACAGCGCATTGAGCAGGAACAGCGCCCGCGCGACCTGCCATCCGCCGAGGTTGCCGGCGGTGGCGCTGCGCCAGGTGTGGCTGCTGAGACGCTTTCCGGCCGATGCGACGATCTCCGCGACTTTTTCAATTGTGACAGCGGCGATTCCCGATTCCTTTTCTGCGAATGCGAACGTGTAGGAGGCGTAGAGCTCGCGCAGCTTGCGCTCGAATTCTTCGAAGCTCGGCGCGAGCTCGTACCAGTTCCACCATCGCCGGACGAACTCGCGATCGTATCGCTTGTTCTGAATGATGTAGTTGGCGATCGCGAGCAGGATCGCGGCCTCGCTTCCGGGCCACGGCGCGAGCCAGTGATCGGCGTGCGTCGCGGTATTCGAAAGGCGCACGTCGAACACGATCAGCTTCGCGCCGCGCGCTTTTCCGTCCATGACGCGTTGCGCGTGCGGGTTGAAGTAATGGCCGGATTCGAGATGCGCGCTGATGAGAAGGATGACATCGGCGTTGGCGTGATCGGGACTGGGCCGGTCGAACCCCATCCAGAATTGATATCCGGCGCGCGCGCTCGACGAGCAAATGTTCGTATGCGAGTTGTGTCCGTCGACGCCCCATGCCGCGAGCACGCGCTCGGTGTAGCCGTCTTCACCCGGCCGGCCGACGTGATACATCACTTCGTTAGGCCGCCCCTCGGTGATCGATTTGCGAATGCGCGCGGCGATGTCATCGAGCGCTTCGTCCCAACTGACGCGGCGCCATCGGTTCTCGCCGCGCTTTCCATCGCGTTTCAGCGGATAAAGAATCCGATCGGGATCCTTCTCCTGATTCAGCGTCGCCGGCCCCTTCGCGCAATTGCGTCCACGCGATCCCGGATGCTCCGGATTGCCTTCGTACTTGCGGACCTCGAGCGTCTCGCGATCGACGTATGCCAGAAGGCCGCAGGCGGACTCGCAGTTGAAGCACGTCGTCGGGACGAGCATGTAGTGCCGCTCGACGCGCTTCGGCCACGCGGCCGACTCGAGCTCTGTCCAGTCGTCCCATTTCTCGTGCGGCGGAAATGACGCCAGGTGCGTGCCGCTCGGGCCAGGATAGTTTTTCATGCGAGCGGCACCGCCTGGCCGGCACCGACGTGGGCGTGTTCGGAAAGCAGCAGGCCGGCGAGAATCAAGAGCGCAGGCAGAAGTGCCTGCGCCAGACCGATCACCGCGGCGATTCCGAGCAGCTGCAACAACAGGCCGAAAGAAAATGCCAGGCGATATTTTCCGCGGATCATTTCCCACACCGCCAGCCGCGCGTGGGCCGTCGGGTGGGGCGTGAGGACTTCCGCGATGATCAGCGCGAGATGCGCCGCCGCGGAAATCATCAGCACCGGCGCAACATCCAGCCGCCCGAGGATCAGCAGCGCCGCCGAACCGGCAACGATGCATTGCACGAAGTGGCGCACCGGCAGCAACGGATTCTGCCAGAGGTCGCGCGCTTTTGCCTGAGCAAAGAGGAAGGCCGTGTAAGTCCCGGTCGCAATCGCGAGCGGAATTCCGATGAAGGACATCCCTGGCGGCGACCAGAAGATCTGAATTCCAATCACTGCGGTGAACGCGGAGAGAATCACGCCGCCGCGAACGAGCCAGCTCCGCCACTGCGGGCGCGTCAGGATCAAGTAGAAGCGGCGCGGATGCTCGAGGTCGCCGATCAGCAACAGAAATGTCAGCGCGAGGAAAACCGCGGACAGCAGCGGAATCGTCCGCGTCCATGGCCGTCCGAGAATCGCCAGCGATGCCGCGACGAGATACGCGCCGGCCGCGATCGCTTTCGTCCAGATGTACAAGCTGACCGGCCATCCCCACGGCGCGCGATGCGGAACGTCGTACGACAGCATCGCCGCCGCGATGCTGTTCGCAGGTCCCGGATGTCCCGAGACGACCCCCCCGCCCTGTTCACTCCACACGAACAAGCCGCCGTCGGGACGCCTGGCCGCAAGCGGATCGAGCGTCGCCTGATGCGCGCCTTTGTAGAAAAGTTTCGGCAGCGTTTCTTTTTCCGGACGACGCACCGCGACGACATCGCGGTTCACGTACTGCGCGACGCGGGAGTTCGGGTCCTTCAGATCGCCGATGAGAATCGCTTCGGTCGGACAGACAACCACGCATGCCGGCTCGAGTCCGACCTCCAGCCGGTGCGCGCAGAAGTTGCACTTTTCCGCGGAGTGATCCTCGGGATTGATGAAGATCGCATCGTACGGACAGGCCGCGATGCAGGCTTTACATCCGATGCAGATTTCCTTGTCGAAGTCGACGATGCCGTCTTTCCGCCGGAACATCGCTGAAGTCGGACAGGCGGTGACGCACGGCGGATGGTCGCACTGATTGCAGCGCGTGACCTGAAACGCGCGTCGCGCCGCCGGAAACTCGCCGATGTCGACGTACTTCACGTACGTGCGATTGACGCCCAGAGGGACGGCGTTTTCGGACTTGCAAGCGGTGCTGCAGGCGTGACAACCGATGCAGCGGGTCTGGTCGATGACCTTCCCCCACTGCACCGTTTCCGTCATGGTGAAGAAGTTACCACGCCTGCGGTGATCCGACGCACGAGGCGCCGGCGGCGAGACGTGTTCCCTCGATGGCGTAACGCTTTGGAGTGGGGCACCCCAGAGCGGCGGCAAGCCGCCGCAGTCCAGATCAGATTTGTTACGTCTTGCGTCGACCTGCCATGTCGAAACCGACTGCCGCCACGAGCACCGCTCCTTTAATAATGTATTGCGTCGCGTTCTCGACGCTCAGGAGCGACATTCCGTTATCGAGGCTCGCCATCACCAGGGCGCCGAGGAGCGCGCCGGCGACTTTGCCGCGGCCGCCCATCAGGCTCGTTCCGCCGATCACGCATGCGGCGATCGCATCGAGCTCCATCAGAGTGCCGGCGTCGGGGGATGCACTTCCGACGCGGCCGGTGTGGAGCAGCGAGGCAATTCCGACCAGCGATCCGAGGAGCGCAAAGGCGATGAGAATGTGCGTGCGGATGTTGATTCCCGAGAGCCGTGCCGCCTCCGGGTTGCTGCCGATCGCGTAGAGGTAGCGTCCGAAGGTCGTGTTCTGCGTGAGGAAGTTTCCCGCGACTGCAACCGCGAGAAGAATGATGACTGGCAGCGGCACGCCGCCCTGCAGATTCATCATGTAAATGAAAATAGCGATGAGCGCCGACGGAATGATGATGCGCATCAGCAGCATCGGCCGGCTCGAAGTCGGCAGTCCATAGCGGCGTCGCGCGCGATCGCGCTGCACACTGGTCCAGATCACGGCCACGATTGCGATCCCGGCCAGCACGAGACCCGTCGCCGGCGTGACGAGCGCGACGCCCAGCAGACGGAAAACGGGCAGGCGAACCGGAATGGTCTCGCCCTTGCTTAGATAGAGAATCACGCCCCGCCACGTCAGGAGTCCGCCTAACGTCACGATGAAGGATGGAATGTTCGCGTATGCCACCAGCGATCCCTGCAACGCACCGACGAGCGTGCCGATGACGATCGCAGAGGCGAGCGACGGCACCAATCCCCATCCTTGAGTCATCGCCGCGATTCCTCCGACGAGGCCGAGGGCCGAGCCGACCGACAGATCAATCTGGCGCGCAACGATCACCATCAGCATCCCGACCGCCAGCACGCCGGTGACCGACATCTGCTTGAGCAGATTCGCGAGATTGACCGGATGCAGAAACAGTCCGTACGGATAGAGATCGCTTCGGGTTTTCCACTGAAAGAAAATCCAGATCACGATCAGCGCCATCACCATCGTGTACGCGCGCACCGCTTCGGTGGAGACGCGGAATCGCCCGACGCGCTTTTCGTTGAGGTCGACTTCGGTCATCTTTTCCCCTCGCCTGTCGCGCAAGCCATCACCGCCTCCGCCGTAGCCTCTTCGCGCTTGAACTCGCCCGTCATATGACCTTCATGAAGCACCATCACCCGATCCGACAAGCCGAGCACCTCGGGCAGCTCCGAAGAAACCAGCACAATCGCCAGGCCTTCCGACGCCAGTCGCGTGATCTGCTGATAGATCTCCTGCTTCGCTCCGACATCGATTCCACGCGTCGGCTCATCGAGAAACAAGACCCTGGGATTCGTTAGCAGCCACTTCGCGAGGACAACTTTTTGCTGATTCCCCCCGGAGAGTGTTCCGACGACCGTAAACACCGAGCGTGCTTTGATGTGGAGCTCTTTCATCGAGCGCTCGCCGGCAGCGGTTTCCGCATCGACGTGTGTGACCAGCGGTCCCGAGAGTCGCTTGAGCGCCGCCAGCGTCAGATTCGTCACGATGGTCTGATCGATCAGGAGGCCGAATCGTTTTCGATCTTCCGTGACGAATCCGATGCCGGCGCCGATCGCATCGGATGGCTGATGGATCGCGACGCGCTTGCCATTGACAACGAAGTCGCCGGCTTTTCTGCCGGGATGCGCGCCGAAAACGGCCATCATCAGGTCGCTGCGCCCGGCGCCGACAAGGCCGGCGATGCCGAGGACCTCGCCGTGGCGGACGCTGAAGCTCACGTCGTCGACGAGCAATTTCCCGTGTACGTTCGGATCCTCCACGGTCACGCCGCGCGCCTCGAAGACGACGCCCTCGACTCTGTGTTGCGTCGTCGGAAAGATGTCAGTCACTTCTCGTCCAACCATTCGCGCGATCAGATGTGGCGTGTCGAGCGCTTTCGTGGCATCGGTGCTGACGGTACGGCCGTCGCGCAGCACGGTGATGCGATCGGAGAGATCGAGCACTTCGCCGAGCTTGTGAGAGATATAGACCATTCCTGCGCCGCTCTCACGCAGGCGACGGAGAATCGCAAACAGCACGTCTCCCTCGGAATCCGTCAAAGCGGCCGTTGGCTCATCGAGCACGAGAATCCGCGCGTTGCGCGCCAGCGCCTTCGCGATCTCCACCAGATGCTGCTGGCCGATTCCGAGGTAGCCCACTGGAATGTGAGGCTCGAGGTTGAGATGCAGCTCGGCGAGCACTTTCTGCGCGCGGCTGTAGAGATCGGCCGTTTGAATGACGCCGGCACGCACGGGCTCGCGTCCGAGAAAAATATTCTCGGCAATCGAGAATTCGGGGATGAGCGACAGTTCCTGATGCACGACTGCGATTCCGGCGTCCTCAGATGGACGAACGCCGCCGAAGCGTTGGACTTGCCCATTGACGAGGATCTCGCCGTCGTACGTTCCATAGGGATAAACGCCGCCGACGATGTTCATCAGCGTCGATTTCCCGGCGCCGTTTTCGCCGACGAGCGCATGAATCTCGCCGGGGTGCAAATCGAACGAGACGCTGTCTAACGCCAGGACACCAGGAAAGCGTTTGGAGATGCCTCGCATCTCCAGCAGCGCGCCGGCCATTTCAGTGACCGTAGATCTCTTCGCGCGTGAAGTAGCCGTCCTTGATGACGGTTGAGTCGACGTTGCTCTTATCGACGACGATCGCCTGAATGAGAATCGCCGGCACGTCTTTCCTGCCGTTGTTGATCTTCTCCGGCGCGTCGACGGTCTGCTTGTGCGCGAGCTGGATCGCAGCATCGACTGCACCAAACGCGAGCGGCTGGATCGGTTTGTAAATCGTCATGGTCTGCGTGCCTTTGACGATCCGCTGGATCGCGTCCTTCTGCGCGTCCTGTCCCGTAACGAGGACCTTGCCGGCCAGGCCCGCCGCTTCGAGCGCGGAGACTGCGCCGCCGGCGGTCCCGTCATTCGACGCGACGATCGCCTGAATCTTGTTGCCGGTCCGCGTGAGCGCGTCTTCCGTGATCCGCAACGCCTCCTCGGCCTTCCACTCGCGCGCGAACTGCTCCGAGATCACTTTGATGTCGTGATTGTCGATCGCCGGTTTGAGCACATTCATCTGACCCTTGCGCAAGAGCAGCGCGTTGTAGTCGGTCGGCGAGCCGCCGATCAGCACGTAGTTGCCTTTGGGAACGTGCTTGAACGCATAGTCCGCCTGCATCTCCCCGATTTTCTCGACCTGATGCGACATGTAGAGATCGACGTCTGCATTGCGGATCAACCGATCGTAGGAAATGACCGGCACCCCTTTGCGATGCGCGGCCTCGACGATCGAGGCGGCGATCTCGCCGTTGTGCGGCGCGACGATCAGGACGTCGACGCCTTTGGTCAACATGTTGTCCGCCTGCTTGGTCTGCACGGCGTCGTCACCGTTGGCGACCTGCACATCGAGCGAGGCCCCGACTTCTTTCGCGCGCTGCTCGACCAGCCGTTTGTCGCGCTGCCAGCGCTCTTCTTTCAGCGTATCCATGGAGAAGCCGATGCGAACCGGCCCGGCGTGCGGCGCTTTGGCGGCCCCGCCGGTCGCCGTTTCCTGCGGACCATTCACGCACGAGGCGGCCACGAAAATGCAGACGGCGCTCAGTAGTGCTGACGTTCTCGACATGGTTGTCTCCTCAGTTTGATGTTGCCGGGATGTTGTATCACTCCCGCTACAATTCCGCACCCACGATGAAGCGAGCAATCGTTCTACTCGCAATGACGTTGTCGGGCGCGTGCAGCAGCGGGCTGGTTCAGCCCGAAACGCAATACCGGATCATCGCTTACGTATCCTGGCGTGCCGACATGGCGCGGATCGGCGCTGAAAAGCTGACCCACATCAACTACGCCTTTGCGAAGATCAGCGAGAGCGGCGAGATCGTGGTCGACGAGCACGTGGCGCCGCTTCATCTCAGTCAGCTGCAGGCTTTGAAGGCGAGAAATCCGAAGCTGAAAATCATTCTCTCGATCGGCGGATGGGGCGCCGACAATTTCAGTCCGGCGGCGTTTAACGGAGCAACGCGGGAAAAATTCGCTGCCAGCGCCATCGCCATGATGAATCGGTTCGCGCTCGACGGGCTCGATCTCGACTGGGAGTATCCAGGGCAGCCGGGACCTGGAATCAAGTTCCTCGAAGAGGACAAAGAGAATTTCACAGCATTGCTCGAGACGCTGCGAAAGAGACTGGACGCATTGAGCGATAGCCGCAGGCGGCAAGGAAACGATCGCTACACGCTGTCGATCGCAACCGCCGGTGAGAAATACTTTCAGCACACCGAGATGGAGCGGCTTCACCCGTTCGTCGATTGGATCAACATCATGGCGTACGATCTGGCGGGAGCATGGTCGAAGACGACCGCGCATCACGCCGGACTCTACGCACCGCTTCCTTCCCCGTCGGCCGAGTCGTATATCAAACAACATCTCGCCGCCGGCATCCCCTCACGCAAGCTCATCCTCGGCGTCCCCTTCTATGGGCGCGCGTGGTGCGGAGTGGATGTGAAGAACAACGGACTTTATCAACCTCTCGAAGGTTATGTCGGCGGTCTGTCCTACTCCACGCTGGTGAGCGATTACATCGATCGAGAGGGATTCACGCGGCAGTGGGACGCTACTGCGCACGCGCCATTTCTGTGGAACCCAGCGTCCGCAATCTTCATCACGTACGAAGATCCGGAATCCATCCGCGAAAAAGCCCGCTTCGTGAAACAGCAGCACCTGGGCGGCATCATGTATTGGGAGTACAGCGCGGATCCCGACGAGATCCTGCTGTCGGCGCTCTTCAACAGCCTGCAGTGAGACCCTCGGCGCTCACCGCAACGGAAACTCGAACTTCCCCTGCAAGCCCTCCGCGGAGCTCGGGCCGATCCATACATTGAACTCGCCCGGTTCGACAATCCACCCGCCGCTCGACCAGAACTGCAGATCGCGCGGCGTGATTGTGAACTCGACTCTCCTGCTCTCCCCTGCTTTCAGTGCGACGCGCTGAAAACCCTTCAGCTCCTTGACCGGCCGGGAGACGCTCGCGACGGGATCGCGGATGTACATCTGCACGATCTCCTCGCCGTCGCGACTACCTATGTTGCGAACGGTCGCCGACATTGTGAGTCTCGCGATCGTCAGGTTCGAGTAAACGAACTTCGTGTACGAGAGTCCGAAGCCGAACGGGAACAGCGGCCCGATCGGTAAGTCGAGATACTTGCTCGTGAAATGGTCCTTCGGATCGGGAGGTCTCCCTGTCGGAAGGTGGTTGTAGTAGATGGGCACTTGTCCTGTCGCACGCGGCACGGTCACCGGCATCTTCCCGCTCGGATTGATGTCACCAAAGAGCACGTCCGCGAGGGCATGGCCGCTTTCGCTGCCGAGAAACCATGCCTGCACGATGGCTGAGACGTGCTCGGCGGCCCACGAGATCGCGAGCGGCCGCCCCGACATCACGACGAGAACAACGGGCTTGCCCGTCGCCACGAACGACTCGAGCAATTTTTCCTGATCGGCCGGGAACTCGATCGAAGCGCGCGACGATGCCTCGCCCGACATTTCGCGGTTCTCGCCGAGGACCGCGATGATGACGTCGGCCTGTTCGAGAGCGACGGGCTCGCCAACGATCGAACGGATTCCTTCGAGCGGGGTCACTGAGTCTTCTGCTCTGCCGAGCCCCGACCACGGACCGAGCATGTCAACCTTCGAATCGGCGAGCGGGCCGACGACAGCGACCTTGCGTCCCGATTTCGAAAGCGGAAGCAGATCATTCTCATTCTTGAGAAGGACGATCGACCGTTGCGCGACGCGACGCGCAGCTTCGCGGTCTAACGGCGGCGGCGCGGCTTCCGGCGTGTATGGATCAACGAAGAGTCCGGCCCGAACCTTCATTCGCAGCACGCGGCGGACGGCGCGATCAACGACAGCCATCGGCACCCGCCCCTCGCGCACCGCGGCGGCGAGCTGCGGATAGCTGTTGTCCCACATGTCCATATCGACGCCGGCCGTGATCGCCTTCCGGGCCGCTTCCTCCTTCGAAGATGCGACGCCGTGGTGGATCAACTCCGCGACACCGTCCCAGTCGCTCACAACGAATCCCTCGAACTTCCATTCGCGGCGGAGGATGTCGTCCAGCAGATGGCGATTCGCGGTCGCCGGAATTCCGTTGACACTTGCGAAGGCTGACATCAGCGTCGCGACTCCGGCATCGACTGCGGCGTGAAACGGCGGCAGATAGATCTCGCGCAGCGTGCGCTCGGACATCTCGGCAGAGTTGTAGTCGCGTCCCGCTTCGGCTGCGCCGTAGGCCGCGTAGTGTTTCGCGCAAGCGAGAAAACCGTTTTCCTGAAAACCGCGGACATAACCGGCCGCCATGACGGAGCCGAGGAGTGGATCTTCGCCGGCGCCTTCAGCGATGCGGCCCCAGCGCGCGTCGCGCGCGATATCCACCATCGGAGCGAACGTCCAGCGGATCCCGCCAGCTCTCGCCTCACGAGCTGCAACGCGCGCGGACAGTTCGGCGAGCTGCGGGTCCCAGGACGACGCGATCGCCAGCGGGATCGGAAAGATCGTCCGATATCCATGAATGACGTCGTAGCCAAAGAGCAGAGGAATCTTCAGGCGCGATCCCGCGAGTGCCGCTCGCTGGAGCTGATTCGTCTGCTCTGCTCCGTTCGCGCCGAGCGCCGCGCCGACTAATCCCTTCTCGAGCGCGGACTTGAACTCCGGCTGGTCGGGCACGAATTGCGTCAACTGTCCGAGCTTCTCTTCGAGTGTCATCCGGGAGAGAAGGTTGTCGATGCGGTCTTGTGAGCGCGCTTCGGCCGAGAAGATGACGCAGACGAACGCGAGAACGATCCGCATAACGAACGAGAGCCTACAGCAAGAACAACTTCCGGAATTGAGATCTATCTTCTCACCGCATCGACGACGCGCTGTCGAACTGCGGCGAAGCGTTCCATTCTCCAGAGATCGTCGAAAGCGGGATCGGCATTGGAGTACAGAAGCCAGTGCGATCGTTCGTCGAGCGCAGACATCAGCCATTTCTCCGTCGCATCATGATCCTGCAGGCCGACGGCGATGAGTGCGAATGCGAACGACGGAATCCATCCAGTAGCCGCCTCTTCGTTCAGCTGTTCGAGAATTCTCCGCGCAGCCGTCTCATCGTGATGGCGCGCCAGCGCGTAACCGTAGTAGCCGCGATAAATCGGGTTGCCACCAGACTGCGAAACGCCGCGTTGGAACACATCGATCGCCTCGTCGATCCGGCCGCTCTGGTCATATGCCTGACCTAGAAATAGAAGCGATGGACCGAACAGCGGTTCGAGGTCGAGTGTCTTCTTTTGCTGCTCGATCGCACGTTCGTAGTCACGCCGGTAATAGAACGCCCGTCCGAGCTCCGCGTTGAGGATGAGCGCCAGCGGATCGATCTCGCAGGCCCGCTGTGCCTGCGCAACGGCCTGCTCAGCTCTTCCGGTCGCCTGAAGCAAATCGGCGTACCAGTGATGCGCAACCGCATAGTCGGGATTGATGGCGATCGCATGTTGAAATTCTTTTTCCGCCGCAGCGGCGTCCCATTCCGCGAGGAACATGGCGTACGCTGCTGAAGTGTGGGCCTCGGCGTACGATGCGTCGATTGCCACAGCCTGACGCGCCGCAGCCAGCGCGCGGGGGAAAGCCTGCCGCGGACGCTCGACGGCGTACCATCCGAGGAGTACCCACGCGTCGGCGAGACCGGCGTAGCCGCGCGCGTAGACAGGGTCGCGATCGATCGCCTGCTGAAAGTAATCAATGGCCCGACGGATTGCATCGGCCGACCTTTTGTTCAGGTAATAACGTCCTTTCAGATAAAGCTGATAGGCCTCCGGATCCTCGGTGTGGATTCTGACAATCCGCTTGCGCGTCTGCCCGCTCAGCCTGGGCCGCAAATGGGCTGCGATATCGGCGGCGATCGCCTTCTGCACGTCGAGCAGATCCGAAACCGGCCGGCTGTAATGATCGCCCCAAAGCTGCGCGTCATTGGCGGTGTCGGTCAAGTCCGCCGAGACAATGATCCGATCGGCACGATGCGACACTCGCCCGGTGAGGACCGCCGGGACTCCGAGCTCGGAGGCCACGGCCGCAATGTCTTGTCGATGCTTGTATCGAAACACGGTATTGCGGGGCACGACGCGCAGCTTCGGAATCTGCAGCAGACTGTTGATCAGCGTCTCTGTGATGCCGTCGCTCAAGTACTCGGTATCCGGGTCGCCGGATTCGTTGATGAACGGCAATACGGCGATCGAGGCAATATTTTTTCGGCGCGCAGACGATTCGCTGCTTTTCGATGTACGCGCAAAGAGTGCGTCGGAGCCTGCGACTGTCCGAAGATCGGCGACGGCGTCATCGATCGTCTGATAGCGATCGCCGGGAGACTTTGCGAGGCAGCGTCGTACGACGCGCTGGAGGCCGACCGGAAAACGTTCATACGACGGCTCTCGATGCAGAACTTGATGCAACGTGTCGATGACAGAATTTCCGCGAAATGGCGGATCGCCTGCGATGGCTTCGTACAGAACGCAGCCGAATGAAAAGATGTCCGACCTCCTGTCAACGTCCCGTCCCTGCGCCTGTTCCGGCGCCATGTAACCCGACGTCCCTACAACCATTCCGGCTGATGTGTTCACGCTGCGCACAGCGGTGACCAGCTCCAGATCGCCTCCAGGATCTTTCCCGATGAGTTTTGCGAGTCCAAAATCGAGGACCTTGGTGTATCCGTCCGCCGTGATCATGATGTTCTCGGGTTTCAGGTCTCGATGAATGATCCCCGCGGCGTGCGCTTTCGCCAGCGCGTTTCCGGCGTCGATCACCGCCTTCAGCAGCTGACGGCCATCCGTTCGCTGCGTGATCGCGCGACGGAGCGTCATGCCGTCGACGAGTTCCATGGCGATGAAAAACACCGGTTGGGATTCGACAGTTTCGTGCCCGACGTCATAGACATGGACGATGTTCGGATGCTGCAGTGCGGAGACAGAGAGGGCCTCGCGCTCGAACCGCGCCACGGCGGCACGATCGGATGTCAGCGCGGGAGACAGAACCTTGAGTGCAACATCCCGATTCAGCCGCGGGTCGCGGGCCCGGTAGACTTCACCCATGCCGCCGCGTCCGATCTGCTCCGCGATCACATAGCGGCCGATCAGCGTTCCGCTTGCAAGGGACATCGCGCCAGTTTACTCAACTACAATGTCGTCCCATGCGTGTTCGTCGGTTGTTGGCTGCATTCCTGGCAATCGCGCTTCTTCCGCTTCTTGCCTGTGGCAGTGCCACTGCTTACACGGGCCGGCAACGCGCCGTGAAACCCGCTCAAAATCAGGAATGGGCGCGCGGTGCGGTCTTCTACGAAATCTTCGTGCGGAGCTTCGTCGATTCCGATGGCGACGGCATCGGCGATTTCAACGGCCTCACCTCCAAACTCGACTACCTCCGCAACGACCTCGGCGTCGACGGCATCTGGCTCATGCCGGTCTTCGAGTCACCGAGCTATCACGGCTACGACACCACCGACTACGAGACGATCGAAAAGGACTACGGAACCAACGCGGACTTTCATCGCTTTCTCGAAGAGGCGCATCGGCGTGGCATGCACGTCATTCTCGATTTCGTGATGAATCACACCAGCTCCGAGAATCCGTGGTTCATCGACTCGGCGTCCTCGACGACTTCGCTCCGCCGCGACTGGTACGTCTGGAACCCGACGGACCCCGGATGGAAGCAGCCGTGGGGCGGCGATCCATCGTGGCATTTGAAAAACAACGCGTACTTTTACGGCGTCTTCTGGAGTGGAATGCCGGATCTGAATTACCGGAGCGCAGCGGTGAAAGACGAGATGTTCCGCCTCGGACGCCACTGGCTCACGGAAGGGGCGGACGGCTTCCGTCTCGACGCGACGCGCTATCTCGTCGAAGACGGACCCGGCGCGGGACAGTCCGACACGCCGGAGACGCATCAGGTCCTGAAGGAATTCGCGGCCGATGTGCAGCGCACGAAGCCCGATGCGATCCTCGTCGCTGAAAACACCGTCGACACCCCGACGCTCGCGACCTATTTCGCCGACGGCCTGATGAACTTCAACTTTCCGCTGGCCTCGGCAATCGTCGATGGAGTGAACGGCGGCAACGCGAATCGAATCCGCGCAACGCTGCGAGACATCATCGCCGCCTACCCGCCGCGCAGCATCGATGCGCCATTTCTCACGAATCACGATCAGACGCGCATCGCGACCGTCCTCAATAGCGATTCGCGAAAACTGCGGAACGCGGCCGCGATTCTGCTCACGCTTCCCGGCGCGCCCTTCATCTACTACGGCGAGGAAGTCGGAATGCAAAACGGTCCGACGTCGGCGGACGAGTCGAAGCGAACGCCGATGCCGTGGACTGCATCGGGCGGCTTCACGACCGGCACTCCGTGGTTCGCGTACGCGCCGGGCGTCGCGACGGCGAACGTCGCCTCCGAAATCAATGACCCGCGATCGCTGCTGTCGTATTACCGGAACTGGATCGCCGCGCGGAAGCACTCAACGGCGCTCTTGAAAGGTGACCTCACGCCGCTCGACACGAGCTCGCAGATTCTGGCGTTCATCCGCGAGTCGGGCGGCGAACGCGTGCTGGTCGCGCACAATCTCAGCGATTCGCCTGCGAGCCTCCCGTTGCCGGTCGCGGGTGTACCCGAAGCGGTTCTCGAGGACGCTGGCGTGTCGATCAGCGGCGCCAACATTTCGCTCCCACCGCGCAGCAGTGGTACCTGGCGAATTCGGTAGCGATATACTCCGCCTATCCAAACGCGAATCGGAGGAAAACATGACGAGTTCGTTTCGAGCGAAGTCATTCCTGGTTGTCGCAGCATTACTACTTCTGTGTGCATTGCCTGCCGCGGCCCAAACCGCGACGGCGCGCCTCGAAGGCATCGTCACCGACAACACCGGCGCTGCATTGCCCGGCGCCACCGTGACAGCGACGAATACCGGCACGAACGCCGCGCGCGTCGACGTGACCAATACGAAAGGTTCCTATTCGATCTCGGCGTTGCCGGTCGGCGATTATCGCGTCCAGGTCGACCTCAGCGGATTCAAGCCCACCACCACTCCGATCACGCTGACGGTCAATCAGGTCGCGCGGATGGATTTCAAGATGCAGCTCGGCGGAGTCAGCGAGACGCTTGTCGTGACCGCCGCCGCACCACTCATCGACAAGACCACATCGGAAATCTCCACGCTCATCGATGAGAAGCAGATTGAGAACCTTCCGCTCAACGGACGCAACTTCACGCAGCTGGCAACGCTCGCTCCCGGCGTAAACCGCGGAATTCCGGGCAGCAACTCCTCCGGCGGTGGCGCCGGCACGGACGCCGAAACATTCCGCTATTCGGAATTCGGTGGAGCAGCCCTGTCAGTCAATGGTCTGCGAGAGCAGTTCAACAACTACATGATCGAAGGCGTCGACAACAACGAGTCGCTCGTCAACTCCATCGCTTACCTGCCTCCGCCCGAGGCGATCCGGGAGTTCTCGGTGGTCACGACGAACGCGCCTGCCGAGTTCGGTCGTGCCGCCGGCGCGGTACAGAACCTCGTGATCAAGAGCGGGACCAACCAATTCAAAGGCAGCGTGTACGACTTTTATCGTCCGAAGGGCCTGGCCGCGACTCCGAAGTTCGCCGCAAAGAAACCGGCGTTCAACAACAACGACTTCGGTGCGACGGCCGGCGGCCCGATTTTCAGAGACAAGACGTTCTTCTTCGGCAGTTACCACGGACTTCGAAATTCGATTCCGATCAACGCCGGCAACTATGTGGCCGTTCCCACTGCGAAAATGCGCAACGGCGATTTCTCCGAGCTGCTCGATCCTGCGACAAGCGGCCTCTCGGCGCCTGTCATCATCTACAACCCGGCAACCGGTCAGCCGTTCGCGGGAAACATCATTCCCCCAAATCTGATCAGCTCTGTCGGCAAGGCTTATCTCAATGCTTACCCGCTGCCGACTCGCGCAGGAGTTCTGCGCAACTACCTCACTGCGCGCCAGAAAAAAGACACGTTCAACGACTTCGACGCCCGGGTCGATCAAAACATCACCCAGGCGGACCAGCTCTTTCTGAGCGGCAGTCACTGGTCCGATCAGTTCAAAGATCCAGGAAACATTCCGGGGTTTCAAGCCGGCTTCGGCGCCGGGACCTCCGATAACCGCGGCTATACAGTTCGACTCGGCGAGACGCACGTCTTCACCGAAAGCCTGGTCAACGAGCTCCGCCTCGGCGCGACGAGCTTCCACTTCGGGCAAACTCCCATCGGGTCAACGGCCGACCAGAACAAGGCGCTCGGCGTTGCCGGCCCCGCGGGACTCGCCGCCGCGCGCGGCATCTCGCTCATCGGCGGCGGCGATGGCCGGTACATCGAGTACCTCGGCGATTTCGGACCCTACCGAATCGGCCAGAAGACGCGGCAGATTTCGGACTCAGTCACGTGGCTGCATACCAACCACACGTTCAAGTTCGGCGGCACATTGATGCGCCGCAATCTCAGCGAAGACCGCGTTAACTATGGGAAAGGCTTCTATTTCTTCCGCGACAGTTTCGGTTTCTCGCAGGGATTCAGCGGATACGAAGTGGCGGACATGCTTCTCAATAATTCCGGCACAAGCTTCACAGCCACCGGCGTTCCGGGTTTCGTTGCCGAAGACATCAACTGGGAAAACTCCGTTTTCGGCCAGGATGACTGGCGCGTCAACCCCAATCTGACGCTGAACCTCGGATTGCGATACGACCTCTTCACGCCGTATTACGAGAAGAACAACCGGATCGCGAACTTTGACCCGACGACCGGCAGACTCGTTATCGGCGGTCAAAACGGAGTCCCGAAGTCGACGCTCAATACCGACAAGAACAACTTCGGGCCGCGTCTCGGCTTTAACTATCTGATCAACGCCATGACAGCGCTGCGCGGCGGGTACGGCATCTTCTACGCCGTAGACCGTGGCGGCATCGGTAATCAGCTCACGCAAAACCCGCCGTATGGGACGACGCAATACCGCTTCTCCGGCGCTCCTTCGCATATCCGGCTGGATCAACCGATTCCGCTCCCGGATCCTGTGTCGTCAAGCAGCACGACGCTTCCGGACAGCACGGGCGTCGTCTACATTCCGCGCGACTCGAAGACTCCCGAAGTCAAAGAGTGGAACATCGGCATGCAGCGGGAAATCGACCGGAACACGTCGGCCATGGTTGCTTACGTCGGGAGCAAGGGTGAGAATCTCGCAACCATCATCACCTCCGCAGGTTTCAACGGGGCATTTTCCGATCGCCTGACCACCGTCTTTTACACCGGTACGTCGAAGTACAACGGCCTGCAGGCATCGCTGCGGCGCAGGGAATCGAACGGTCTCTCGTATCTCGCCTCGTACACCTACGGCAATGCGAAAAACAATGGACCGGGCTTCTTCGCCGGCAATCCATCGCGGGGCGGCAGGATTACCGACACGAGTTGTGTGAAAGCCGGCACGACGAACTGCGATCTGTCGCTCGACTACGGCCGGGCCGACTACGACGCCCGGCACCGGTTCACAGTGGCTGCAACGTATGCTCTTCCGTTCGCGAGAAATAACGCGCTCGCCGGCGGTTGGAACCTCAACACCATCGTGACGCTGCAGACCGGGACGCCGTTCACGGTTTACGACAACAATGGAAAACGCGGGGACATGGTCGGCAATCCCAACAACGGCCCGAAGAACGCCAATAAGTGGTTCAACACAGACGCGTTCAAACCGGCGGCCGGTTTTCAGGGCACCGAGCCGCGTAACGCCGTGACGGGCCCGCCGACCCGCACCGTCGACCTGTCGCTCTTCAAGACCTTCGCGATGTCGGCAGCCGGCGCGTTCGAGCTGCGGCTCGAGGCGTTCAACATCTTCAACTGGGCGCAGTACAACCAGCCTAACAACATCGTTGGCGATCCGAACTTCGGCAAGATCACTGGCACACGGCTGAATTCCGAGCGGCAGATACAGCTCGGCGCGCGCTACTACTTCTGATCGCGCCACCTTTCCTGTACGGCACGGCCTGGAAGGAAGAGAGTACTGAGGGCCTGGTAAGAGAGGCAGTGGCGGCGGGGTTTCGCGGCATCGATACCGCGAATCAGCGCCGCCACTACCACGAAGCTGCCGTTGGGGACGCGATCCGAAAAAGCGGCGAATCCCTCTTCGTCCAGACGAAGTTCACGTACGTCGAGAGCCAGGATCACCGTCTCCCCTACGATCCGAACGCCGGCTATCCGACGCAAGTTCGACAATCGTTCGAGAGCTCAATCCAGCACCTCGGCCACGTCGATAGCTATCTGTTGCATGGCCCGCGAACGCACAGCGGCATCTCATCGATCGATCGCGAAGTCTGGCGCACGATGGAGGATCTGCAGCGCGAAGGCCGCACGTCGTTCATTGGAATCAGCAACGTGACGGCGGATCAACTCGCGGAGCTCTGCGATATCGCGTCTGTTAGACCAGCGTTCGTGCAAAACCGATGCTTCGCACGCCTCGGATGGGACCGCGATGTACGCCAAGTCGCCAGGCGGGAGGGCGTCGCGTATCAAGGCTTCTCGCTACTGACCGCGAATGTTCCTGAGCTTGCCAGCCCGACGGTGCGGGGCATTGCAGCGGCGCATGACACCAACGTGACTCGAGTGGCCTTCGCGTTCGCGTTGGCCGTCGGCATGATCTGCCTTACCGGCACGACGAGTCCGGAGCACATGCGCGACGATCTCACGGCGACGGAGCTCGAGCTCTCGGAAGTGGAAATCGCGACGATCGAGGAAATCTCGGAGCGCCGGCTTCCAGCCGGCCGGTAAGGCGGCAGAATGCCGGCGCTCCTGATCGAACCTACTTCCGCGGATCATCCGCCGGATTCACATCCTTGAATTCGACAGGCCCCTGGCCGAAGACAACGATGGTCGACTCTCGTGTCGTGTACGCGAAATGGTTCATGTTCGCCGGCATCAGCGCAAATCCACCGGCGCCGAGGGTTGTGTTGGAAGCCGCCCGCTTCGTGAGCTTGTCACCCATACCGAACGTCAGCGCGCCCGACACGATGACGACGTTCTCGTCGGTGGGATGCGAGTGCGCGGGGATCGCGTAATTCGCGGGAAACTTCAGGCGAATGGTAAAAGGCGTGGCTTTCGTCGGGTCGCCTGCCAGCACCGCGATCTGCGTACCTGACGGAAGCAGCGGTGGCGCAGGCCCCCAATGCGTCTGGTTCATCCGCTGCATCACATGTGGTGACTGGGCGACGGCGGTTATCGCTGATACGACAAAGACGGCTGCAAGGGCATGGATCGTCATTCTGGCTCGCATGATTTTCTCCTTCACGTTCAGATGAGCGGAAGATAGGGCGGAGCCGTTTGATCCACCGTTGGAAAGAGTGTTGGAATCGCTCGTCTAATTGGCGCGTCTGGTTTCGGACGAAATCGTCAGCTTGAATCCATCCGGATCGCGCATGCGAAACACTCGCGCGCCAAAACGCGAAGTCTCCGGCTCCGAGTCGAGTTTGCCGCCGAGCTCTTTGATCTGATTCGCGAGCGCGTCGACTTCCTGGTCCGTTGTGATCTGCAGCGAGAAGCCCTCACCTTTGACGCGGTCCCAGCCCTTCGATCCATCGTCCTGCGTGAGCAGAATCCGAACGTCGCCGGCTTTGAGCGAAACCGCCATCAACTTTCCCTCACGCTCGAAGTTCCGGTCCACAGTGAAGCCGGCGACGTCGCGGTACCACGTCAGACTCGCCTGGATGTCCTTGACCGTCAGCGATGCAGCGAGGGCGCGGCCCACGAGGCTAGTCAATTCGAATCTCCATCCTCTCAAACCGATCGGGAATCTTGATCGTGATCACGCCATCCTTCGTTGTCCAATCCGCGGACGTGAGCTGTGTGCCATTGACTGAAACGGCCTTCGCGCTTGAACGCACAGTGATGATGATCGAACGCGCTGGCGGGCGATAGCTCCCCTCCGGCGCGCCGATTTCGATCGTCATTCCGGATGCGTCGCGGCGCGCAGAGAATTTTCGTCGCACGGACGCGCCGAAACCGTTGCCGGCATCCTCGTACAGCCAACGTTCCGATGATGCCGTTGGAAAAACATTGACGATCAGCGGCTGTCCGGCCATTTCGCCGGTGTGTTGCACAACCGGCTGCGTGAAGATGAACGCACCGCCGCGCACGAAGATCGGAATCGTCGACAGAGTCACCGGAACGTCGACTCCCTTCGGTCCAACATAGTGCTCGCCGCTCCAGTAGTCGTACCAATCGCCGGCGGGAAGATAGACGCCGCGCCCGGTCGCCGCTTCGCGCAGCACGGGTGCAATCAGAAGATCGGAGCCGAAGAAAAACTGGTCCGCGTTTCCGGATGCGCCCTCATCCTGTGGATACTCGAGAAGCATTGGCCGCATCGCAGGGATTCCGGTGTCGGCGGACTCGCGCATCACTGAATATATGTATGGTAATAGTTGATAACGCAGCTCGATCGCGCGCCGGTTCACCGCCTCGTGCTCCGCTCCGTACGACCACGGCTCCTGATCGGGCGTGCCGAATGCCGTATGCGTGCGCATGAACGGATAGAACACTCCGACTTGAAGCCACCGCGTGAAAAGGTCGGGCGTCGGCGCTTCGGCGAATCCGCCGATGTCCACTCCGACGAACGGAAATCCCGAAAGCCCCATGCCGAGGAGCGTGGGGATGCTCTGGCGGAGGGCGGCCCAGTCGCTGACGTTGTCGCCCGGCCATAGCGCCGAGTATCGCTGGCCGCCGGCGAATGACGCACGCGAAAGAACGAACGGCCTCTCGTTAGGCCGAAGCCGCAGCAGACCCTCGTACGTCGACCGCGTCATCAACATGCCGTAGACGTTATGGATCTCGCGATGATCGGCCGGCGATCCTTCATTGTCGTGGCGGACATCGAGCGGCATCGTGCCGGTCGGCGTCTCGAAGACGGCCGGCTCGTTCATGTCGTTCCAGATCCCGGCAACGCCCGCGTTCAGAAAATCTGCGTACAGTCCACCCCACCACGCGCGCGCCGCAGGTTTGCTGAAATCGGGAAACACGCTGTTGCCGTTTCCGGGATGCGACCAATCGGGCGTTTCGCCGTCCTCCGCCCGCGAAGGCCACACCGGCGCCTCGTAAATCGAGCCGTCGGGATTCTTCACGAAGTGATCGCCGGCGAGTCCCGAATCATACGGCGCGTATCCTTTTTCTTTCTTCGGATGCGGATCGACGATCGTGACGACACGGAATCCGTTCCTGCGCAGATCGCCGATCATGCGCGCGGGATCGGGAAAGCGCGTTCGGTCCCACGTGAACGGTTTGTATTTGTCCTGATAGTGGATGTCGAGCCAGATCACATCCGCCGGAATGCGCCGCTTCCGAAAGTTATCCGCGATCGACCGTACCTTTTCCTCGGGGTAATAGCTGTAGCGGCATTGGTGGTATCCGAGGGACCAGAGCGGTGGAAGCGGCATGTGGCCGGTGAGCGCCGTGTAGCGCTCGATCACTTTCTTCGGCTCGGGACCATAGATGAAGTAGTAATCCAGCGGACCGCCTTCGGCGCCAAATGAGAGGACGCCTTCAGTCTGATGTCCGATATCGAAGTTGCTGCGGAAAGTGTTGTCGAGAAAGATTCCGTGCGCGACTCCTTTGCGCATCGCGATGTAGAACGGGACCGACACGTAGATCGGATCGGTGCTGCTGTCGTATCCGAAGGTGTCGCTATTCCACATCGTGAGGCTGTAGCCGCCTAACTTCCATCCGCGCTTGTCGAGCGGGCCGTTTTTCTCGCCCAGCGCGAAGATGTGCTCGTCGTCACGAAGGCGTTTGTAGACGCGGCTCGCCTTGCCGGAAAACGCCGTCCCGCGCGCAGCGTCATCTTCGTCGAGCGATTCGCCGGCGCGCGTCGCAAACGCGATGCGAAACGGCGCGTGATGGATCGTCACGCGAAGCGCGCTGGTTGTCACGATCGATTGCGCTCGTTCGATCGAAAACGTCGCGCCGGGATCGCCGAGGTTGCGATTGATGACGGCATACGAATGGTCGCGGCCCTCGCCCACGCGCACACGGATGACTTCCGGCGAGAGGGCCGTAACGACGACAACCGCCTGGGCGCTTTCGAAGCGAAGGGCGTTGCCCTGCCGCGACGGCATCGGCATGTCGCCGAGGGTGGTCCATTGCCCGCGGGCGGAGATCGCGATGAGAAGAAGGAGGAGCGAAGCTCTGCGCATACGGCGCATTGTAGAACCCGACACAAATTTTTCATGCTGCGTAACAGCCGCCAGCCCGCAACGGCATCATAGTTCTGCACATGCGAAGGCTCGCTCTCAGCGTCGCGTTGCTGTTCTTCACATTCGCAGCGCGGCAGCGCGTCGTCCCGCCGCCCTTCGCCCGCCCTGCCCCGGTCGACATTTTCAGCGCCGCGCGGCCATCCGAAATCGAGAGCACGCACTTGTCGCTCGATCTCACCGTCGACTTCTCGACGCAGACGTTGCGCGGCTCGGTCCTTCATACCGTCAGCAACCATACCGGCACGCGAAAGTTCGTCGTCGATACGAACGGTCTCGATATCGACGCCGTTACCGCGGACGGTCTAACAACGACATGGTCGTTCGGGACTCCGGCGGCGAACGGCACACCGCTCATCATCGACATTCAGCCGCAAACGAGCCGCGTTCGCATCGACTATCGCACGCGACCGTCAGCCGGCGCGCTCCGTTGGCTGACCGCGAAGCAAACCGCCGGCGGCGTAATGCCCGCGATGTGGAGCGCGAGCGAGCCCGACCTCGCGCGCACCTGGATTCCGCTTCAGGACACACCGTCCGTGCGCGTGAGCTACGACGCAATCGTGCATGTGCCTCCCGGCGAAATGGCGCTCATGAGCGCCGCGAACAATCCGACTTCGCCGAGCGGCGACGGCACTTACACCTTCTCGATGCCGCACGCGATCCCGTCATACCTCATCGCTCTCACCGTCGCGCGTTACGCATTCCGCCCCCTCGGCGACCGCACCGGGGTCTACGCCGAGCCGCAACTGCTCGACGATACCGCGTACGAAATGCAGTTTCTTCCGGACATGCTCGCCGCCGCAGAGCGCGTCATCGGGCCTTATCCGTTCGAGCGTTACGACCTGGTGTTCCCGCCGAAGTTCGGCGGCGGCATGGAGAATCCGGAGCTGAATTTCATCGGGCAGGCGGTAATCACCGGCAATCACGCCGCGATCATTCCTCCCGGCGGAATCATCGCGCATGAGCTGAGCCACTCCTGGTTCGGCGATCTCGTGACGAATGCGACCTGGAGCGATCTCTGGCAGAACGAAGGTTTCGCGACCTATTTCGAAAAACGAATCGAAGACGAGATGTCGGCATCGGAAGAAGCGGAGGCCGGTTTCTACACCGATCGCCAGGCGCTCGAGCAATATCTCGCATCACGGCCGCCCGAGCGACTGCAGGTCCTGCATCGGACATTCGCCGGAGCCGACCGTCCGTCGTTCACCATCATCTGGTATCAGAAGGGCGAAATGTTTCTGAAGATGCTGGAAGACACGATGGGCCGCTCGCGCTTCGACGCGTTCATCGCACGCTACCTCCAGCTGAATGCGTATCACTGGGTTGACGATGTGGCCTTTGCCACGCTCCTCCGCTCGATGCTGTTCGACGATCCCGACCTCGAGTCGCGCCTGCAGATCGACAACTGGCTGTATCGCGGCGGGCTGCCATCCAACGTCACCGCGCCGACCAGCTCGAGAATGTGGAATCGCGTCCGCGTGCAGGCCGATGCGTTTCGCGCCGGCAGAAATGCGTCGCAGCTCGATCGGACCGGCTGGACATCGCTCGAGGAGCTGATTTTTCTGCAGCTCGTCAACGACATCATCGGCCCGCGCATGACGGAGCTGGATGCGGCCTTCGGATTCTCGACGATGAACACGGCGCCGACTCTGTGGCTGATCGCGGCTGCCAATCGGCTCAGCGCCGCTGACCGCACGATTCTCGATCGCTACCTCGCGCGCGGAACGTCTGCGTCGCTTCCGGTCTGGAACAGACTCTCATCCACCACGGCAGGCCTCGCCTATGCCGTCCCGCTTTTCAATCGGGTCCGCGATTCCTACGACACACCCACGCAGCAATCGATCGCGCAGATGCTTCACATCGCCTCGGCGGTGGCCGGCATGAACCGCCTCGACGCGAAATGCATTCGTGTGAGTGTGAAGAATGAGGAGCGGCCTGATCGGCTGCCGGGCTGACGATTGAACTGTCGCTCACTGATTCGCCAGAGCGCGCGCGATCGACGCCCTACTCGAGCTCAAACCGATGACGCACATGCTATTTCTTCGCCCCCGCCGCCTTCAGCAACTTGAGCATCTCCATGCACTTCATGACCTCGGCCATCATGTACGGCGTGCCGCCACCCGCGGCTTTGGCGTTGACGTCGGCGCCCGCTTTGATCAATGCCTTGACCAGCGGCGTCTGATTGCACTTCTCAGAAGCCCACAAAAGCGGCGTGGCACCATTGGTGTCTTTCGCATTCACATTCGCGCCCGCTTTGATCAGCAGAATCCCAACGGCAGCCTGGTCGTGAGCTGCAGCCAGGAGCGGAGTGGTGACGTGATCGTCTGGATCTTTGGCGTTCACGTTGATGCCGTAGTCGATGAAGGCCTGCACCGCTTCGACCTGCCCGGTCGTCACCTGGCGTAAGAACGAGCTCTGATCGAGGTCCGTGATGCCCAGCTCTTCCAGTTTCTGGCGCGCCTTTTCTTTCTGATCGGCGCTGACGACCGGTGCAGCCTGCGCCGCAGTCTTCGAAGGAGTTGCGGATCCGCCGAGGAGGGCGACAACCTCCGGGTAATCGGCGCCCCACGCACGCGCGGTGCGACCGACACGATCTTTGATCTTTGGATCGGCGCCTGCGGCAAGCAGCCGCTTGACGACCTCTGTATGGCCGGCCTTTGCCGCTTCGATCAATGGCGTGTAGCCATCGGGATCGCTCTTCGAGTTCAGCGGCGACTTCGCCGCAATGAGCAGACTGACCGCGTCGGCATGTCCTTCGCGCGCGGCTGCCATGAGCGGTGTCGTGGCATCGAACTTTCTCTTTGCTTTGACGTCTGCTCCGGCAGCGAGGAGCATCTCGACCATCTTCGTCACGCCGGCTTCGTCGATCTTGAACGAGTTCATCTGGGCGGCCGTAATGTTGGTGACGTTGAGGAGCGCCGTCCTCGTCTGATCGTCAGCCGCATTGACGTTGGCTTTTGCTTCGATGAGCAGCCGCATCGACTCGAGCTCACCACCCTCGGCCGCGCTGATGAGGGGCGTGTCTCCTTCTTTGTTCTTCGCGTTGACGTTAGCGCCTAACTTGATGAGCAGGGGCGTGACTTTGCGTCCGAGGGACGCGGCGAGAAAAAGGGGCGTGTCTCCCTGTTCATTCGGTGCGTCGATCTCCGCACCCGCCTTGATCAGGGCCTGCAGCGGCACTGCCGCATCGCTGTTGGCCGCTTCAAAAACAATGGAGTTGCCGGACTGATACGTTGTTTTCAGATCCGCGCCCGCTGCGATGAGAGGAGGCGTTGCCTTGACGCCGCCGTAGCCGTTGGTGACCGCAGCGAAAAGCGGAGTCCTGCCGCGATCGTCTTTCGCGTTGACGTCCGCACCGGCCTTCACGAGCAATGCGATGATGTCGTCCGTATCGTTCGCAGCGGCAAGATGCAGCGCCGTCTCTCCGGAAGAGTTGTGCGCCTTGACGTCGATGCCGCCGGCGAGAAAGCGCTTGACCGCCCTCACATCGCGTTCTTCGACAGCTTTGAGAAAGGCGTCGTTCTTGTTGACGTCCGCGGCGAACGCGCCGGCGGCGATCAAAACCACCATCGCGAGAAAAAAGATTAACTTCCTCATATTCGCTCCTTGTCGGTAAGTGCCCGGCAAGGTTACGCGAAATACCGAGCCCTTTGACAACCGAGGCCTACCTCATTCTGAGTAATAATCAAAGGACCATGAGAAAACAAACGCGGTCTGGACGGCTACTGCTCGGGATTTTGTTAGGCCTTCTCGCCACGGGCCTCTTCGCGCAAACCGAGGAGAAGAAAAAATCGGACGAGCATAAGCCGGTCGTCAAGACTGACATCACCGTAACCGCCAAACCGTCGCCGGTGAAAACGGAAGTCACGGAAGACATCCGCTCGCTCCCGGTGAACGCCTCGGTTCTCTACGATCCGGCCACCGAGGTGTCGAACGCGCGCGAACCGGGTGAGATCATCCGCGCGCTTCCCGGAATGGACTTCGTGTTCTACGGGCAGGGCGGCATTCCATCCGGACCGTCCGTCCGCGGCTACACCGATCGCAACTTCGGGCAGGACATCGCCGGTTTCATCGACGGCATTCCGCTGAATCTCTTCGGATTCGTCGCATCACACGGCGCAATGGATCTCACCATGCTTCTGCCGCAGTCGATCGAACGCGTGGAACTGATCCGCGGGCCATTCAACGCGCGCTACGGCGACTTTCACCGCGGCGGCAGTCTGAATTTCGTGACGAAAACGCACATCGCCCGCCCGTCGGTCGACATGGCGGTTGGATCATTCGGAACGCTGCGCACGACGCTGACGTACGGACGCGATCCAGGCGACGGCTCACGGTTGCCGTTCTTCACGACGTTCGAGGGTTACCGCACCAACAGCTACAGCCACCACTCAGACCTGTACCGGCTCAACAGCTACTCGAAGCTGGTGATCCCGCGGGGACAGAATGACATCAGCCTTTCGGGGGCATTCTTCGGCAGCAAGTGGGATGCGCCGAGCTACCTCGACGTCACGCAGATTCGGAGCGGAGCAATCTCGGACAGAGGCGTGATCAATCCGACCGATGGCGGCGATCTGCATTCGCAGCTCTTCTACGCGGCGTACCACGGAAACAACGGATCCCCCAATGACTGGAGCGCGACGCTCTATGGAAATCACCGCAACTGGAACCGCTGGCGGCACGACCTCCTGATTTCCCCGTCGACACTGCAGCTCCATCAATTCGATTCGCGCATCACGATCGGAACGCGCGTCGAGAAGAATTTCGGCGCTTCCCTCCTCGGCAGGCCATCGTTGCTGCTGGCGGGATTCGCGGCACAACGCGACGACGCGTCGACGCAGCAGCAGCGGACGATCCTGCGCAAAGTCGCGACCAACGTCGACAACATCGACGAGCTCCTCACAAACTCCGCGGTCTACGTTCAGGAACAGTATGCACCGATGACGTGGCTCAAGCTGTCGGGCGGGTTGCGCTACAACCATCTGAACTACAACCTCAATGACAAACTCGTCGCGAAAGACAAATACGTTTCGAACTACACGGCGAACCGCCTGAACTCGAATTTCGGCGTGGCTCTGCATCCCTTCGGCAGCGAGACCGTTCTGGTGTATGCGAGCGCCGGCAGCGGGATGCGCTCCCCCACTCCCCGCTCCGAAGTGCGCAACAGCATCAACAGCGTGAACCGCGTTTCCATCGCAAAGACACGGAACTACGAAGCCGGCCTGAGCTTCCATCTCCTCGGCGGTCTGGAGATCCAGGGCGATGTCTTCCGATCCGACAACACCAACGAGATCCGCGCCATCCCTCCCGGGATCGAGTTCGAGAGCCTGGGCAAGTCACGCCGCAAAGGCGCTGAAGTCGATGCCGCGTGGTTCTTCTGGTCGAGAACCGCAAGGGTCTACACGAATCTCTCGTGGGTCACGGCCCGCCTGACCACGCCCGCAACGCCGACTGCTACGCACTTCCCTGACATTGCGCGATACGTGCACCGCGTCGGCTTCGAGCGAACACTCGCCCTCGGCGGCGGTACGAGCGGCGGTCTTCTCCTCGGCGGCGACTGGGCGTGGTACGGACGCAAGGACCTGAACACAACCGGAACCATTCGCAGCGATCCCTACCAGCGCGCTACTGCTCGCGCGACTTACGTTCCACCGAACGGGCTCTATCGCATGTGGGTCGGCGGGTTCTATTACCCCGCGTCACGCTTCGGAGAATCCGCATTCCTGTTCGGTTCGAGAGTCGGCGTGCGCGCGAATCCGCGGACGAGCTTCGAGGTGGGAATCTCGAGAGCGTTCTAGGTGAACCAGGAACTGATTTATCAGGCTCGCCCAAAAACGCCTGCTACAACGCGCACGAGGTCCTGCGGTGCGAAAGGTTTCTTCAAGTAATCGTCGAAGCCTGCTGCAAGCGCCAACTTGCGTTGCA